>NZ_JBFANM010000021.1:0-175199 GCF_040674815.1 Nonomuraea sp. NPDC049709 | reverse complement strand
GTTACATTCCGAACCCGGAAGTTAAGCTTCTCAGCGCCGATGGTACTGCACTCGGGAGGGTGTGGGAGAGTAGGTCACCGCCGGACAATCTTTATAGAAAGGGCCTTCGACCAAGCCGGTCGAGGGCCCTTTCTGCATTTCTGGTTCCAGCGAGACGGGCCGAGCGGTTGATGCGGCCGACGCCATCTTTGTGAACGGCGTGCGGAATCGAGCATCGCTTGCACGCCCGGGTGACAGTTGCTGGTCGGCCATCATCGGGTCGCCGGATATCGGTCCCAGTTGGCCGGCTGAAGGCCATTTCCAGGAGTTCGAAGGCGGCCTCTTCGGGCGCCGGTCCGTCGTACCGTACGGAGAGCGGAACCGGTTTGTCGATTTCTGGAGCTGTGCCGCCAGAGCGTGAGCTTCGCCGCCGGCGGGATAGACCTTGCTGATGTTCGCGTCCATGTGGCTTCGCTGTCATCTAATCGGTCGAGCATCGGAAAGAGACTGCCTTTTCCGGGTGTGAGATCCAGCAGAGGTTAAGCGGCCGATTTGGCCGGGACGTGCCGAGCTTGTAGCCCCTCAGCGGGTCGGGAATTTGATGGCGGGGACTCGGCGGTTTCAGGGAAGCTACGTGACAAATCGAGGGGTCTGGCGACTGGCGTTTTTATGGTCGGATCAATATCCGGGTTGCGTCAGGCTCGTGGACGTTCCGCGGCTTGCTAGGCTGGAGGTACCGGGCCACCCCCACGGGTGGCCTTCGTCGCGTAAGGCCCGAGGGGGCGGCGACCAGCCACGGTGGACCGTTGTTGTGAGTCCGCTGGGTGAGCCAACGAAATGGACCAGAAGTGAACAGAGATAACGGATCCGACGACGGACAGCGCGGGCGCGACGACCACGGGGACAGGCGCTCAGGTGGCAGCGGCAGGAGCGGCGGTTACGGCTCTCGCGGGCGAGACTCCGGCGGCGGCCGTCCGTTCCGGTCCGATGACAGGCCGCGCTCCTTCAACCGCGAGGACCGCGGGCCGCGGCGGGACGACTCTCGAGACGACCGCGGGGGGCGGCGTGAGGGCGACGAGCGGCGCCCGTACCGTGACCGGGATGACCGCGGCCCCCGCCGTGAGGGTGGCTATGGTGAGCGGCGCGAAGGTGGCGCCTCTGGCCCCCGCCGTGAGGGTGGCTATGGTGAGCGCCGTGAAGGTGGCGCCTCTGGCCCCCGCCGTGAGGGTGGCTATGGTGAGCGGCGCGAAGGTGGCGCCTCCGGTCCCCGCCGTGAGGGCGGCTACCGCGACAACCGTGGCCCTCGGCGCGAGGGTGACGATCGCGGACCCCGCGGTGACGACCGCCGTACTTATCGGGACCGGGATGACCGCGGTCCGCGCCGTGAGGGTGGCTATGGTGAGCGGCGCGAAGGTGGCGCCTCCGGCCCCCGTCGCGAGGGTGGTTTCCGCGACGATCGCGGTCCGCGCCGTGAGGGTGGTTTCCGCGACGATCGTGGTCCGAGGCGTGAAGGCGGCGCTCGTGACGATCGTGGTCCCCGTCGTGAGGGTGGGTTCCGTGATGATCGGGGCCCGCGCCGCGAGGGTGGTTTCCGTGACGACCGTGGACCTCGTCGTGAAGGCGGCTACGGTCCCCGCCGTGAGGGCGGTTACGAGGACCGGGGTCCGCGCCGTGAGGGCGGGTTCCGCGATGACCGCGGGCCGCGCCGCGAGGGTGATGACCGTCGGCCGTCCCGTGACCGGGATGATCGTGGCCCCCGTCGCGAAGGTGGCGGGTACGGCGATCGTCGTGAGGGTGGTTACGGTCCTCGCCGCGAGGGCGGTGCCCGTGATGACAGGGGCCCGCGCCGTGATGGCGGTGCCCGTGACGATCGGGGTCCGCGCCGTGAGGGTGGATTCCGTGACGATCGTGGTCCGCGTCGCGAAGGTGGCGGGTACGGCGATCGTCGTGAGGGTGGCTACGCCCCCCGCCGTGAGGGCGGGTTCCGCGATGACCGCGGGCCGCGCCGTGAGGGCGGGTTCCGCGATGACCGCGGGCCGCGCCGTGAGGGTGATGACCGTCGGCCGTTCCGTGACCGGGATGATCGTGGTCCCCGCCGTGAGGGCGGTGCCCGTGACGATCGGGGTCCGCGCCGTGAGGGTGGGTTCCGTGACGATCGTGGTCCGCGTCGCGAAGGTGGCGGGTACGGCGACCGTCGTGAGGGTGGTTATGCCCCCCGCCGCGAAGGCGGTTACGGTGACAGGCGGGAAGGCGGTTACGGCGGCGGCCGCGAGGGCCGCGACTCTCGCCCCTTCTCCCGGGACAACCGCGAGGAGCGTCCCGGCGCGGGCGCCCGTGCCAGGTACGGCAGGAGTGACCGCGAGGCCGATGCCGAGGCCCCGCAGCGTGAGAGGCTGCCCGAGGTGGCGCCCGACATCACCGTGGACGAGCTGGACAAGGAAGTCCTGGAGGAGCTGCGTTCCCTTCCCGGCGACCTCGCCGACCTGGTCGGCCGGCACATGGTGGCGGCCGAGCGGGCACTCGAGGAGGACGACCCCGACCGGGCACACGAGCACACCAAGGTGGCGCGCAGGTTCGCGGCCCGCATCGGGGTCGTACGCGAGGCCGCGGGCATCGTGGCCTACCGCGCCGGCCACTTCTCGGAGGCGTTGAGCGACCTGCGGGCGGCCAAGAGGATGACGGGTTCGGAGGCGTACCTGGCGGTCATGGCCGACTGCGAGCGCGGTCTCGGCCGTCCGGAGCGCGCCATCGACCTCGTACGTTCGCCCGAAGCCGAGCGCCTCGACCGGGCCGGGCGGATCGAGCTGACCATCGTCGAGTCCGGCGCCCGCCGCGACCTGGGCCAGCACGACGCCGCCGTGATCACCCTGCAGCGCCTGCCCGAGCTGCGCGACCCGCAGGCCAAGCCGTGGTCGGCGCGGCTGGCGTTCGCGTACGCTGACGCACTGGCCGATGCCGGACACCAGGAGGCGGCCACCGACTGGTTCGGCAGGGCGATGGCGTTCGACGAGGACGGGGAGACGGACGCGGCCGAGCGGTACGCGGAGCTGACCGGGGCCGTCATCGAGGACGTCGAGGAAGATTTCGACGACGAGGACGACTTCGACGACGCCGGCGTGACCGAGACCGGGGACGCGGCCGGGACGGTCGAGGAGGTGGACGACGCCGAGGCCCTTGCCGAAGCGGGTGACCTCCTGGAGACCGAGCCTGCCGACGATGTGCCGGACGAGCGGGCCAGTGTCGATGAGGCAGCGGAGGAGACGCCTGAGCAGGGCGATCCTGCGGATGTGGTGGCTGAGGAGCCGGACCAGGCCAGTGCCGGTGAGGTGCTGGTCGAAGCGGTCGAGGTCACCGACGTACCGGACGAGGTCGAGTCCACGCCCGAGGTCCTGGACGCGGAGCCGGAGAAGCCCGTCTCCGCCGATGACGACTCGGAGCCCTCCGAGGCAGAGGGCGATGCCTCCCAGGACGAGACGGCTCGCGAGACGACGGAGCAGGCTGCTGGGACGCGTGGCATCACCCCGGCGTTCATCGAGCCGAACTTCGGTGACGTACTCGACGAGTCCGCCGAATCGAGCACGGACAAGCCCAAGACCGACGACTGACCCACTTTCGCTGCCCGCCGTACCCATCCCCGCAGGATGTGGTGCGGCGGGCAGCGGTGTGTCGGTCGGATCTGCGCGAGCCGAACTCGCGGTGGTGCGAGCGAGAACGGCGCTCGTCGATGGGCCCTGAAGGATTTCTGACTTGAGGTACGGCGATGGCTGGCGGAGCGACCTCGACCCCCGGCACGCCGCAGCTCTTCCTCCGAACTCAGGAACGCACGCGCCCCACCTATGCCTCTGGCATCGGACACGGCGCCCTACCGGAGCCCCTTGCCTGAACCCCTCGATGGGCACAGCGCCCGAGCTGAGATCCACCGGAAACCCCTGGCGCGGACGGGTGCTCAGCCTGGGCCTCCTCCCGTGCGGACCGGGCCGCCTCCACCTCAATGCCTGCCGCCGGGAGCTGGACGCCCATCAGCCCCTCACGGCGTGACGCGGTTCAGCCAGTGCAGGATCCCCGCCACGTTGGACGGAGCACCGCTCAGCAGCTCGAACTGCTCAGCCGTCGCCTCATCGGACGTCATAGCGCTGTAGCGCTCCTTGGTACGGTCTCTGACCATGGCGACCGCGTGATCCAGATCCATGCCCTCAGATCGGGCCTGCCGCGTGAGGTCAACCCAGACCCGGAGCTCCTCCGCAGACCGCTCGAGCGTCTCCCGAACGGCCTCAACCGGCCCATAGTGGCTGAACAGCAACCGTTGCGGCCCAAGCGCTTCGAACAACGCGATCGAGTCGAGCGCGGTCTTCAGGTCGAAGTCCGGCGGAGGGGTCGCCGGACGCAGGTCTCCCGTCTCGGGAAGGTAGACGCCGGCCGCGTCCCCGACGTACAGGTCGCCGGTGGCGGAGTCGACCAGGCCCACGTGGTGTTTCGCGTGGCCGGGGGAGTAATGGCTGTTGAGCGTACGCCCGTTGCCCAGGTCGATGGCGCCGGTGTCGCCGAGGGCTACGATGCGCTCGGCTTCCGTAGGGGACAACTCGCCGAAAAGCGTGTCGAGCCGGTCGCCCCACACCATCCTCGCGCTGGCCATGAGCCGGGACGGCTCTGCGAGGTGGCGGGCGCCTTTCTCGTGTACGACGACCTGCGCGGACGGGAAGAACCTGGCGATGTCTCCCACGCCACCGGCATGGTCGAGGTGAATGTGGGTCACCACGACCGTGGCCAGGTCTTCGGGGCCGACGCCGAGGGAGGCGATCGCGTCCCGCACCACGGGGGCCGAGGTCGAGGTGCCCGTCTCCACCAGGCATGGCCGGTCGCCCAGGATCAGGTAACCAGCAGTGATGCCCGCATATCCGGCCATCTTGGTGTCGATCTCATAGACGTCGCCGCCTAGTGCGGTGATGTTGTCCACAGGCACTCCCGATCGTCCAGCCGTTGTCCCCAGAACGGCGTTCCAGCCGATCCGGCCTCCCCATCATCGTAGAGAGTGATCTCCACCAGAGCACCGATAGGAGGACGACCGTGGACCGAAACGAAGTCTTGCTGGTGGGGAGGCTGTCAGCGCCGGTCGAGGAGCACCCGTTGCCGAGCGGTGACACCGTGACGAAGTGGCGCATCATCGTCCGCCGCCGCCGTCACAGACGTGGCGCGGCCCTGACGGACAGCATCCCGTGCGTCACGTTCAACCCGGATACGGCCGCCGTGGTCCGCGGCCTCAAGCCCCGCGACTACATCGAGGTGACGGGGGCATTCCGCTGCCGCGTCTTCGGCCCGTCGGCCGCCAAGATCTGGCGGTACGAGGTGGAGGTGAGCGACGCGAAACCCTACGAGGCCGAGATCCCGCAACCCGATGAGCCGGAGGGTGATGCCGACGGGATGAAGCTCGCTGCCCTGATACCCCGGCAGGTGCACTACCTGGCACCAACCGGCTGACCGGAGCCCGGGCGGCGGGGGCCGAAGCACCGCACGGCTGCGCGCCGACGGGAGGTGCTGCCGGAGGGCGTCGGTGCGGGCAGCATGCCGAGGGTTCGGGGGCCTTCGGCATGCTCGGCGACGAACCACGCGCGTCCTTGGTGTGGAGTGTCCGCTGGGTGCGGTGATGTAGGTGCGGCATCGAGGGCGCGTGCTGGGTGCGGGTAAAGGGCCAGTGAGTGCGTGCTGGGTGCGTACAAGAGTGCCGTGAGTGAGTGCAGGGGCGCGTACCGGAGTGCCGTGAGTGCGTGCTGGGTGCGTGGTAGTGCGCGGCACCGAGCGGACAAGGGCTGTGCTGGGCTTCTCCTCGCGTGCAGTCGCGCAGGGGCGGGTGGCTGCGTTGCAGGGGCGTGTGCATCGGTGCCTGGCGTGCCAGGACCTTTGCGCATGGACTTCGTTCGGAGTGTCCGCTGGACGCGGGGGGACTTACGTGTCCAGGGGCCCCAAGTGCCGTGCCTGAGCGCCTGGTAGGGGCCTGGGGCCCACCAGGCTGGTTGGGCTCTTGCGCCACCGCGCTGGCGCCCAGTGCGTGCGGCGTGGTCAGTGCGTGCGGCGTGGTCAGTGCGTGCGGCGTGGTCAGTGCGTGCGGCGTGGTCAGTGCGTGCGGCGTGGTCAGTGTGTCGGCTGCCTGGGCCTCACCAGTCTCCGGCGCGCTTGAGGGGCGGGGGCGCCTCAGCCGAGCGTCTGGCTTGGCACTGGGGCGGTCAGGCCAGAGCCGCGCCTCTGGCCTGGTTGAACGGCGGCGCGCCCCAGCCGAGCCTTCGGCTTGGCTTTGGGGTGCTCGGGTCAGCCGAACCGTTGGCCTGGGTTTGAGCGGCGGGGTCGCCTCAGGTGAGGCCGCTGGCCGGTAGTGGGACGAGTGTCTCAGTCGATGGCGAACGTGCGCAGGACCAGGCCGGTTCTTGGTTTCGGGCCGAAGGAGGTGGATTTGCGGGGGACTCGTTCGCCGCCGGCGGCGACGGCCAGCACGTCGTCGATGGCGAGTGGCTTGAGGATCACAGCGGTCCCGCCCGTGCGGAGGGCCAGCTGTACGGCGGCGTCCGTGTCGTGGTGGACGATGCGTACGTGCTGCTCATCGTCGTGCAGGCCCCACACGAACGGCAGGACGAACTGGGCGAGGATGGAGGTGTTGAGGGAGTTCCAGCGATCCGAATGATCGGGCGGCATGGCGCGGGCCAGTTGCACCGGGTCCGGATCAGTAAGGAGATGGACGCCGCTCTCGCCGACGAGGAGGAAGGAGGGCTCTGCGGCTCGCTCGAGCGCGGCCAGGCCCTGGGCCAGGTCGTTGTAGTCGTGCACCTGCCATGAGCCCTTGGCCTTTGCGGCGGCTTCGGTCGGCGGGAGGCCCGGGATCACGCGGTGGATGGCCTTGAGGTCGGGTGGATACGCGCTGGTGTCCACCAGCAAGGCCAGCCCGAAGTCCCAGGGGCCTACGGACAGTTCGCCGCCGGCGGGTTGCGGGGAGGGTGCTTGGGGCTGGTGGGCGGCGCGTACCTGGCGCTGGAGGACGCGGTACGTCGCGTACCGGTGGTGGCCGTCGGCGATCAGGGCCTGGCGGTCGTGGAGGTCGGCGTTGATCGCGGTGATCTCCGCGTCGTCCGTGATCGCCCACAGCCGGTGGGTCAGGCCGTCTTCGGTGCGGGCCGAGATGAGGGGCTGCCGGTTCGAGGCCACCTCGTCCACCAGGCGGGTGGTGGTGCCGTTCCCGCCCTCGTACAGGAGGAAGATGGGCTCGAGGTTGGCCTGGGTGGTGCTCATGAGGGCGAGCCGATCCGCGATGGGGCCGGGGAGGACGTCCTCGTGGGGGAGGATGATGTGCTGCCCGGGGTCCGTCAGGCCCACGTCCCCGATGAGGCCGCGCTGCAGGATGCCCGGGCCACGCTGCTCGTACACGTAGAGCCCCGGTACGTCGTCGGGCACCAGCACGCCTGAGGCCAGCCAGGCTCTCAGCGTGTCCCTGGCCTCGGTGTATCGGGTGTGGAGCGGTGCTTCGCCGGTCGGGGAGGTCGAGTCGGGGCGGAATTGGGCCGATGTGCTGGATTCTGGGACGTTTGGGGCGGCTGGTGCCCTGCCGGGTTCTGGGTCGGCTGGAGCAAGGCCGGGGGCGAGAGCGGGACCGGGGGCGAGACCGGAGGCGGAGGCCGGAGCGGGGGCGGGTTTTGGGCTGGCCGATTCGTCTTGGGTGCCGGTGGTGTGGAGTTGATCGTCCGTTGGGGCGCCGGTGGCAGCGGAGGCGGAGTTGAGCTGATCGTCGATTGGTTCGGTGGTGGCAGTGGAGGTGCTATCGGGTTGGTCGTCGGTTGGTTCGACAGGGGCTTCGGTGGTGGGTGGATGGTCCGGTGATTTGGCGGTAGCGGTGGGGGAGGCGGTGAACTTGTGGTTCGCGGGTTCGCCGGGGGTGGAGTGGTGGTGGTCTGCGGGGTCGACTGGGGGTGTGGTGAGGGGGTCGGGAGTGGAGTTCTGGGTGGCTGGTGGGGCGGTGGAGGAATTGCTGCGGGAAGAGCAGGGAAGGATGAGGCGTACGACGTTGTTCGGGTGAGAGTCCAGAAGGACCTCTACGTCGGCGTCGGAGATCAGGTCGTACGGTGGGGAGGTCACCTTGGCGGGATCTTCGACAGCGAAACGCACGCCTCGGAAGGGCCGTAGCACGAGGCCATCCGGCACCGGCAGTTCAGGAGTCCCCATACCGGGCATGCTGCCATAAATGCTTGCGCCTTCCCGACGTCGCCCCATGGTTGTAGTCGTGCCCGTTCCCAGCAGGGCGGGGCAGGGTCCCCCCGTACAGCGATGAAGGAGTCCTCACGCATGGCTCAAGAGGGAAACATTCATGATGAGAGCTCGGGCGCTCCCGGCGGTGGTGTTTACGACTGGTACCAGCGGGGGGTCAAGTTGCTGAAAGAGGGGAGCCCCGCGGCCGCGGCGGCGTTGCTGGAGCGGGCCGCGGCGGCGGAGCCCGAATCGCGCAGCATTTTGGAGGCGCTGGCCCGGGCGCAGTTCAACTCCCGGCAGTACGCCGAGGCGGCGGCCAGTTTCCGGCAGATCGTGGATGCCAATCCGGCTGAGGATTATGCCTATTTCGGGCTCGGGTTGTCGTTGTGGCGGACGGGGGATGTGGAAGGGGCTCAGGAGCCGCTGGCCATCGCGGTGGCCATGCGGCCCGATGAGCGGCATTACGTGTCGGCCTTGAAAAGCGTGCGTGCCACCTTGCGTGCTCGACGGGGAATGTGAGCCGGGCGGCACGCACGACCTCGCCAGCCCCATTGCGGAGATCTTCGGTCAGGCGTCGTGGCGGTGGGCGTTGGCGGTGATGGCGGCCTGAAAATACGCCGCCAGGCCCGGAGCCGTTCGGTCGATGGAGGCGGTGAAACGGGGGTCCGTGACGTACATGTCCCCGAGACCGCGGTGGATCTCGTAGGTGCAGTCGTAGCACCAGCGGGTGATGTGGGCGCGGTGCTCCTCCGCCAGGTCCATGGCCAGCTCGCCGTCCGCCGGGGCGCCCGAGCGCATCGCCTCCGCCATGCGGGTGGCGATCTCGCCAGCCTCCGCCATGAACCGCTTCCAGTCCTCCTTCGTGTACGACGACGAGCGGCGCATCGAGTCCGTCCAGGCGTCCGTGCCGCCCCAGCGCCGCTCGGCCTCCGCCGCGTGATCGTCCGGGTCGAAGCCGCCGAACAGCTCGGCGCGGTCCTCGGCGGTGAGGTTGAGATTCGCGGGCATGGTCATCCTTACGTCATCCTTCCTGCGGGCGGGTACGAGGGCGACGCTAAAGTCTCACGCAGCGTGAGAGTCAAACGGGAAGAGGCGCTGTGCTGATCGACGGCTATGACACCCTGCTGCTCGACCTCGACGGCGTGGTCTACCTGGGCAGCCAGGCGGTGCCGGGGGCTCCGGCGGCGCTGGAGGAGGCCCAGCGGCGCGGGGTGCGGCTGGCGTACGTGACCAACAACGCCTCCCGCACACCGGCCGCCATCGCCGGCCACCTGCGCGAGCTCGGCGCGCCCGCCACGGCCGCCGACGTGGTGACCTCCGCCCAGGCCGCCGCCCGGCTGATCGCCGAGAGGGTGGCGCCGGGCGCGAGCGTGCTCGTAGTGGGCGGGTCCGGCCTGCGGCTGGCGGTACGGGACCAGGGGCTCCGGCCCGTCTCGACCGCCGCCGAGTCGCCTGTCGCCGTGGTGCAGGGGATCGCGCCCGGTCTGTCGTACGGGCTGCTGTCCGAAGGGGCGCTGGCGGTGCGGCACGGGGCGTTGTTCGTGGCGTCTAACAGGGACAGCACGATGCCGACCGGGCGAGGGGAACTGCCCGGTAACGGGGCGATGGTACGGGTGATCGCCACCGCTACCGGGGTCGAGCCGGTCTACGCGGGCAAGCCCGATCCGCCGTTGCACCGGGAGTCGATGATCCGTACGGGGGCGCGGCGGCCGCTGGTCGTGGGGGACCGGCTCGACACCGACATCGAGGGCGCCGCCAACGCCGGGGTCGAGAGCCTGCTGGTGCTGACCGGGGTGGCCACGGCGGCCGACGTGCTGACGGCGGAGCCGCGGCATCGGCCCACGTACGTCGGTGAGGACCTGCGGTCGCTGCTCCAGCCGTATCCCGAGGTGCGGGACGGTGCCTGCGGAGGGTGGCGGGCCCGGTGGCAGGACGGGGCACTGCACGTCGACGGCGACGGCAGCCGGATCGATGGGCTGAGGGCCGCCTGTGACGCCGCATGGGCGGCGGCCGGCACGGGACGCGCCGAGGAGGACGCGGTGAAGCCGGTCCTCGATCGGCTCGGGGGTTAGCAGGAAGTCGGGCGTCGATCGGCTCGGGGTGGGGAGGGAGGTAGGGCAGCCGGCTGCACCTGGTGCGTGGGTTGGGTGGTCGGTCGGTTCAGGTGAGCGGGTCCCGGGGCGGTCGGTTCAGGTGAGCGGGTCTCGGGGTGGTTGGTTCAGGGGTGGGTGGGGCTTCAGGGGTGGTTGGTTCAGGGTGGGTGGGTTTCAGGGGTGAGTTTCAGGGGTGATTGGTTGGTTCAGGTAGGCGGTGTCGACGGTTGATCTCGGTCGGGGAGTGCGGGTGGTGCGGGGGTGGTGGATCAGGTGACGCGGTCGGCGGTCTGGCGGGTGAACTGCCAGGCACCCACCGCCAGGAGCAGGACCGACGCCAGCACCAGCACCCCCAGCGACACCGGCAGAGCCCCGCCCCACCCCTGCAGCACCAGCAGCCGCATCGCCTCGATCGCGTACGTCAGCGGGTTCGCCCGCGCCACCGCCTCCATCCACCCGGGCATTGCCGACAGCGGCACGAACGCGTTGCTCGTGAACAGCAGTGGCAGCGAGGCGAAGCCCGTGATGGCGAAGAACGTCCCGTGCGAGGGCACCGCGCACGCCAGGGCCATCGCCGCGGCCGTGAGAGCCAGCGTCAGCAGCGCCGTGGCCACGAGGATCGCCGGCACCCCCAGCGGGCCCGAGGCGGGTCGTACGCCGAGAGCGAGCGCCACGAGGAGGATCACGAGCACCTGGGCCGAGTTCATCCCCACCTGGAACACGAACCGCGACACGATCAGCGAGCTGCGCCTGATCGGCATGCTGAGCAGCTTGTCCAGATAGCCCGTCTCCTTGTCGAACAGCAGCGGCATCGCCGCCGAGATCCCGTTGCCCACCACCGTGAAGGCGATGATGCCGGGCACCGCGAACGCGATGTAGTCGCCCGTCCCCACCACCCGCGGATCCACCGCCCCGCCCATGGCCCCGGCGAAGAACACCAGCCACACGGCCGGCTGCAACACGCTGAACAGCAGGTTCAGGCGTTCCCTCAGCATCATGAGCAGCCAGCGCCGGGACAGGGCCAGCACCTCCTGGGACCACATCAGTGCAGCTCCTCTCGCAGCGCGTGACCGGTGTGCCGGAGGAACACCTCGTCGAGGGAGGCCGCCCCGAGCGCGGACTTCAGCTCGGCGGGCGTGCCGGTGACCACCTGCCGCCCGCGGTCGATGATCGTCAGCCGGTCGCAGAGGCGGTCGGCCTCGTCCATGTAGTTGGTCGCCAGCAGCACGGTCATGCCCTCGTCGCAGAGGGAGCGGATGTGGTTCCACATGTGGTGGCGCGACTGCACGTCGAGGCCGAGCGTCGGCTCGTCGAGGATCAGCAGCTCCGGCCGGTGCAGCAGCCCGCACGCCAGGTCGAGGCGCTTCTGCATGCCGCCGGAGTACTCCTGCACGAGCCGGTCGGCGCTCTCCGACAGCCCCACCAGCTCCAGCACCTCATCGGCCCTGGCCTTCACTTGCCGCCTCGGTACGTGGTAGAGGGCCGCCTCGATCTCGGCCTTCTCCCGGCCGGTCAGCATGTAGTAGCCCATGGAGGAGACCTGCTGCATCACGTAGCCGATCCGCCGGCGCACCTCTCCCGCCGCCCGCACCACGTCGTACCCGCAGACCCGGGCCGTCCCCTCGCTCGGGGGCAGCAGCGTGGAGAGCATCCTGATCGTGGTGGTCTTGCCCGCGCCGTTCGGTCCCAGCAGGCCGAAGATCTCCCCGGGCCCGATGGCCAGGGTGAGGCCGTCGACGGCGGGGTGGTCGCCGAAGGTACGGCTCAGGCGTTCCATGTCGATGATCAGACCCAATTTTGTTCGCCCATCGCCTAATAGTTAACGTATCCATTAAATAACTAGGCGATGGGACGGGTCAACGCCCCCGGGCCGGCCCCGTCAGATCACCTGGGACGGCGTCTCAGGCGGGGGCGTCAGATGAGCCTGCGCAGGCGCAGCAGGTCGCCGAAGCTCGCGTCGATCTTCACCCGCCCTCCGAGCAGCGCCCGTGCCAGGTCCAGCTCCCCGTCGACCAGTGCGATCAGGTCGTCGCTCACGATCGTGAGCTTGACGTCGGCTGGCTTGCCGTCCGCCGGCGGCTCCTCCGCGAACGGGTCGAGCCCCCCGTGGTGCAGCCGTCCGTAGAAGATCACGTCGAGGTCGGATACCCGGCAGCTGACCGTGCGCTCGACCACGTGCTTGGCGCGGTCCTCCTCGTCGATCTCGTCGAACTGGGCGACGAGCTTGGCCAGTGCCGCCCGGCACTCCTCGACGCTTGCCATGATGCGCATCCTTTCTTTCCTTTTGCGGACGGTAGCGTTCCACATCAGTAGCACCCCCGTATGAGCTTCAACGCGTGACACGCCTGCCAAGGTCCCGGGTGCTCGCGGGAGGCGTTACGGTCGAATCATGAGTGAGCTGCCGGAGGAGACCGGCGACGAGCGGGTCGACGCCATCGTGGCCGGCCTCGCCGGGCTGGGCGAGCTGCCCGTGAGCGCGCACGTCGCGGTCTTCGACGAGGCGTTCTCCGGGCTCGAGAGCACGCTCGCCGCCGTGGACGAGGCCCCCGCGGGGGAGCAGGGCGGCGGGCAGGGCGTAGGGCAGGGCGTCGGAGGGCAGGGCTCCGGCTGGCAGGGTGGCGGCGAGCAGGCCGCAGGCCACCGGTGAGCCGCAGGATCCGGCTCGACAGCGAGCTGGTCCGCCGGGGCATGGCCAGGTCGCGCGAGCAGGCCGCCCAGCTCATCGAGGCCGGCCGGGTCAGCGTCGCCGGTCAGCGCGCCCGCAAGCCCGCCACCCAGGTCGACACGGCCTCCGCCATCGTCGTGGCCACCTCCGAGGACGGGCCCGACTACGTCTCGCGCGGGGCGCACAAGCTGCTCGGCGCGCTCGACACGTTCGGCAACCTGTCGGTGGAGGGCCGCCGCTGCCTCGACGCGGGCGCCTCCACCGGCGGGTTCACCGACGTGCTGCTGCGCCGCGGCGCCGCCCATGTGCTGGCGGTCGACGTCGGCTACGGGCAGCTGGCCTGGTCGCTGCGCAACGATGAGCGGGTGACCGTGATGGAGCGCGTCAACGTACGCGACCTCACCCCCGACATGGTCGGCGAGCCGCCCACGCTGGTCGTGGGTGATCTGTCGTTCATCTCGCTGCGGCTCGTGCTGCCCGCCCTGGCCGAGGTCGCCGCGCCGCGGGCCGATTTCGTGATGCTGGTGAAGCCGCAGTTCGAGGTGGGCAAGGAGCTGGTCGGGGCGGGTGGCGTCGTACGCGACCCGGAGCTGCGGGCGCGCTCCGTGCGCGACGCCGCGGCCAAGGCGGGAGAGCTGGGGCTGAGCGTGCGCGGCGTGACCGCCAGCCCGCTGCCCGGACCGTCGGGAAATGTGGAATATCTGCTCTGGATGGGCAAGGGTGAGGGCGAGCCGCAGGTCGCCGACCTCGAAGCCGAGATCCAGCGGGCCGTCGCGGAGGGGCCGCAATGAATCGCACCGTGCTGGTCGCCGTGCACACCGGGCGCGGCGCCGCCGTCGAGAGCGCCCGGCTGGTCATCAACCGGCTGGTCGACGCCGGCATCACCGTCAGGGTCCTGGACACGGAGGCCGGCGACATCGGCTGCCCCCGCGTCGAGGCGGTGCCCGGCGACCCGAGCGCCGCCAAGGACGCCGAAGTCATGATCGTGCTCGGTGGCGACGGCTCGCTGCTGCGCGCCGCCGAGCTGGCCAGGCCCGCCGGCACGCCGCTGCTCGGCGTCAATCTCGGGCATGTCGGGTTCCTGGCCGAGGCCGAGGTGGCCGACCTGGCCGCGGCGGTCGACAGCGTCGTGGCCGGCCGCTACGACGTCGAGGAGCGGATGACCGTCGATGTTCTCGCCCGGCAGAACGGCCGGGTGCTGGCCGACACCTGGGCGCTCAACGAGGCCACTGTGGAGAAGCAGGAGCGCATGCTGGAGGTGGTCGCCGAGATCGACGGGCGGCCGCTGTCCCGGTGGGGGTGCGACGGCGTGATCTGCGCCACCCCTACGGGCTCGACCGCGTACGCGTTCTCCGCCGGCGGCCCGGTGGTCTGGCCCGAGGTCGAGGCGCTGCTCATGGTGCCCATCAGCGCGCACGCGCTGTTCGCCAAGCCGCTGGTGGTCTCGCCGCGCTCCACGCTGGCCGTCGAGATCCTGCCCGACACGCCTGGCGGCGTACTGTGGTGCGACGGGCGCCGCAGGTTCGAGCTGCCGTCGGGGACGCGGGTCGAGGTGCGCAGGGGCGCCGAGCCCGTACGCCTGGCGCGGCTGCACGGCGTGGAGAGCACGGGCGCGCCCTTCACCGACCGGCTGGTCGCCAAGTTCGAGCTTCCTGTCCAGGGGTGGCGCGGAAGGGTGCGACCCTGAGTGAATGGAGGGGAGAGCGCGTAGGATCACGTGGGCACGGTGGACCGCATCGAGCGGGCCGGCGCGGGCGGCAGGCTGCTGCTCCCGCGGTGGGTCGCCTCCGGCGGTCCAGCGCGGGCAGCGGCGTCAGACACGGCAGTGAACGGGAGTGGGCAGTGCGACCAAGGGTCGAGGAGGTCCGCATCCAGGGGCTCGGCGTCATCGACGAGGCCGTGCTCGACCTTTCGCCTGGCTTCAACGTGGTCACCGGCGAGACGGGCGCGGGCAAGACGATGGTCGTCACCGGTCTCGGGCTGCTGTTCGGCGGCCGGGCCGATCCTTCGCGCATCCGGCCGGGAGCCGACCGGGCGACCGTGGAGGGCACGCTGGTCATCGAGCCGGGCGGGCGCGTCTCGCAGCAGGTCGAGGACATCGGTGGCGAGGTCGAGGACGGCGAGCTGATCATCTCTCGCACGGTCTCGGCGGAGGGCAGGTCCAGGGCGTGGCTGGGCGGCCGCACGGTGCCCGTGGGCACCCTGACCTACCTGGCCGACGACCTGGTGGCGGTGCACGGGCAGATGGACCAGCAGCGGCTGCTGCAGCCCGCCAGGCAGCGGGCCGCGCTCGACCGCTACGCCGGTAACGAGCTGGTCAAGCCGCTGCGGGCCTACTCGCAGGCGTATAAGCGGCACAAGCAGGTGGGTGCGCTGCTCGACGAGCTCACCACCAGGGCCAGGGAGCGGGCGCAGGAGGCCGACAGGCTGCGCTTCGGGCTGGAGGAGATCGAGAAGGTCGACCCCAAGCCGGGCGAGGACGCCGACCTGCGCGGTGAGGAGGAGCGCCTCTCGCACGCCGACGCGCTGCGCAGCGCCGCGACGACCGCGCACACGGCGCTGCTCGGCGACCCGATGGAGGCCGCGGGCAGCCCGCACGACGTGATCTCCCTGCTGGGGGAGGCGCGCGCGGCCGTGGAGGCCGTACGCGACTTCGACACCCAGCTCGCCGGGGTGGCCGACCGGCTGGCCGAGGCCGGATACCTGATCTCCGACGTGGCCACCGACCTGGCGGCGTACGCGGAGTCGATCGAGGCCGACCCGGCGCGGCTGGCCGCCGTGCAGGAGCGGCGGTCGCTGCTGTCCGGCCTGATCCGGAAATATGCCGAGGACAGCGCCGGAGTTCTGGCCTGGGCGCAACAGTCCGCCGCCCGCCTCGCCGAGCTCGAAGGCGACGACGAGCGGATCGATGAGCTGACCCGCGAGCACGAGGAGCTGACCGCCCGGCTTACCGAGCTGGCCGCCGAGCTCACCAAGGTGCGCGAGGCCGCCGCCGAGCGATTCGGCCAGGCGGTGACCGAGGAGCTGACGGCGCTGGCCATGCCGCACGCCAGGGTCGTGGTCCAGCTCACCCAGAGCGCGGAGTTCGGGCCGGAGGGCCGCGACGAGGTGGAGCTGCGGATGGCGGCCCATCCCGCGGCGCCGCCGCTGCCGCTCAACAAGGGCGCCTCCGGCGGCGAGCTGAGCCGGGTGATGCTCGCGATCGAGGTGGTCTTCGCCGGTGCGGATCCGGTGCCGACGTTCGTCTTCGACGAGGTCGACGCGGGGGTCGGCGGCAAGGCCGCGGTCGAGATCGGGCGCAGGCTGGCCAGGCTGGCCCGCACCGCGCAGGTGATTGTGGTCACTCACCTGCCGCAGGTGGCGGCGTTCGCCGACCAGCATCTCGTGGTGGAGAAGGCGAGCGACGGCAGCGTCGTGCGCAGCGGCGTGGTCACGCTCAACCACGAAGGCAGGGTACGCGAGCTCTCCCGCATGCTGGCCGGGCTGGAGGACTCCGAGCTCGGCCGGGCGCACGCGGAGGAGTTGCTGGGGCTCGCGGCCGCAGACAGGTGATCCTGGGTGACATAGCGGACACGCCGCGTCATGCGTGGCCCCCGCGCTGTTTCGCTCTGGCAGGATGGTCTTGATGAAGGTTCCGGGAAGCAGGATGCCGGGCCTCCGCGGCAGGAAGGTCGGTGACCTTCCCGGTGTAACGGCAGTGGCGAGAATCGACCGGCGTACCAAGAGGCTGACAAAACGCCTCCAGCCCGGAGAAATAGCGATTATCGACCACGTTGACGTTGACCGGGTCAGCGCGGAGGCGCTCGTCGCATGCGGTGCTTCGGCCGTGGTCAACGTCGCCGCGGGAATCAGCGGCCGCTACCCCAACCTGGGGCCACAGATTTTGCTGGAAGCCGGCGTGCCGTTCGTGGACAACGCCAACCAGGAGCTGTTCGAGCGGATCAAGGACGGCGACGTCGTACGCGTCTGCGAAGGGGTCGTCTACCTCGACGACGACGTGGTCGGCAAGGGTGAGGAGCAGACGGCCGAGGCCGTCGAGTCCGCCATGGCGGAGGCGCGTGCCGGTCTCGCCGTGCAGATTGAGGCTTTCGCCGTCAACACGATGGAGTACGTTCGCGGTGAAGGCAAGCTTCTCATCGACGGAGTCGGCGTGCCTGAGATCCGCACCCCCATGGAGGGCAGACATGTCCTCATCGTGGTGCGCGGTTATCACTACAAGGAAGACATCGCCACCCTGCGCCCGTACATCCGCGAATACCGGCCGGTCCTCGTCGGCGTCGACGGCGGGGCCGACGCGCTGCTGGAGGCGGGCTACCTGCCCGACGTGATCGTCGGCGACTTCGACTCGGTCTCCACCAAGGCCCTGACCTGCGGCGCCGAGCTCGTCGTCCACGCCTACCGCGACGGCAGGGCCCCCGGCCTGGAGCGCGTCCACCAGCTCGGCCGGGAAGCGGTGATCTTCCCCGCCACCGGCACCAGCGAGGACATCGCGATGATCCTGGCCGACGACAAGGGCGCCGAGCTGATCGTCGCGGTCGGCACCCACGGCACGCTGGAGGAGTTCCTCGACAAGGGGCGCTCCGGCATGGCCAGCACCTTCCTCACCCGGCTGATCATCGGCAGCAAGCTCATCGACGCCAAGGGCGTCAGCAGGCTCTACCGCAGCCGCATCACCACCTCGCAACTGCTCCTTCTCGTGATCACCGCGCTGATCACGATGGGGATCGCGCTCGTTCTCTCGCCACTCGGCCAGACCTGGCTGAACGGCCTGCAAGACGCATGGAACGCGTTCATCTTCTGGCTGGTCGGACTCTTCTCGTGATCGATTTTCGCTACCACCTCGTCTCCATCGTCGCGATCTTCCTGGCCCTCGCGGTCGGGATCGTGCTGGGCACCACGCTGCTGCAGGAACCGGCGATCAAGTCCACCCAGGAGGTCGCCGCGGGGCTCACCGCGTCCAACGACGAGCTGCGTGCGCAGATCGACACCCTGCGCGGGCGCGAGGCCGGCAACGACACCTTCATCGCCTCGGTGACGGCCGACCTGGTGGCCGGCGAGCTGTCCGGCCAGCGGGTGCTGCTGGTCGAGGTGCCGGGCTCCAACACCGCCCAGCGCGAGGCCGCCGAGCAGGTGCTCGAGCAGGCCGGCGCCGATATCTCCGGACCGGTCACGCTGACCGAGAAGTTCTTCGACCCCAAGGGTCGCGGCGTGCTGGACGGTCTGGTCGACCAGCTCAAGCCGGTCAACATGGTCTTCCCCGCCACCGCCACGAGCTGGGACCGGGCCGCGGCGCTGCTCGCCGCGACATTCGTCACGACCGACCAGACCCAGAGCGGCACCCCCAACCCGGCCACGGCCGACGTCATCACCACGTTCGAGCACGGCGGGCTGCTCAGCACGGAGCGCGAGCCGGGCAAGCGGGCCACGCTCGTGGTGATGTTCGCGCCGGAGAAGCCGTACGAAGGGGAGAACGCCGAGGCCCAGGCGGGCGCGATCGTCTCCGTCGCCGACGGCCTCGACGTCGGGGGCAAGGGCACGGTGCTGGCCGGGCTCGCCGCCGCCAGTGCCCTGCCCGGCGACGCGATCAGCACCGTACGCGACGAGGGCGAGGTCTCCAAGCGCGTGTCCACCGTGGACACGGCCGATATGCCTGTGGGCCGCGTCGCCATCGTCTACTCTCTCCGGGAGCAGCTGTCCGGTCGCGCCGGCCAGTACGGCATGGGCAAGGGAGCCTCGGCCCCCGTTCCCCCGGTGACGTCCGCGACTCCGTCCCCCACCACCCAGTCAGGGAGCTGACATGCCTGCCAGCCGGGCCCGTGGCCTGCTCTACGCCCTCGCCGGCGCCGCGATCGGCGCGGTGGCCGCCCGAGCCGCCTACGCGGGGTTCACCCGCAACCGGCCCGCCGAGCTGAGCGGCCGCTGGACCAGGAAGAACCACCGCGGCGAGCCCATCACCCTGCTCGAAGGCCCGGCCTTCGTGGCCGGCTCCGGCGCCGCCGCCGCGCTCGTGCCCGGCCTGACCCCCCGCGTACGCGCGGCAGCGCTGCTCGCGGGCGCCGGCAGCGGCGCGCTCGGCGCCTACGACGACCTCTACGGCACCACCTCCTCCAAGGGCTTCAAGGGGCACCTGAGCGCGCTCGCCCGGGGCGAGGTCACCAGCGGCGCCGTCAAGATCCTCGGCATCGGCGCCACCGGGCTGGGCGCCGCCGCCCTCGTCTCCCAGGGCCCGGTGGACACCCTGGTCAACGGCGCCGCCATCGCCGGCACCGCGAACCTCGCCAACCTCTTCGACCTGCGTCCAGGCCGCGCCATCAAGGTGGGCCTGCTGACCGGCGGGCCGCTGCTGGCCGCCTCGCTCCTGCGCGGCTCGCCCGCCACGGCCGCGCTCGCCGCCGTCCCGCTGGGGGCCGCCGCGGCGCTGCTGCCCGATGACCTCGGCGAGCGCGCCATGCTCGGCGACGCCGGCGCCAACGCCCTGGGCGCCCTGCTCGGGCTCGCCGCCGTGACCACCCTCGGCAGGCCCGGCCGCTACACCCTGCTGGGCACCGTCGTGGCCCTGACGGCGGCCGCGGAGAAGGTCAGCTTCACCAAGGTCATCGCCGGGAACCCGGTGCTCAACCGCCTCGACATGCTCGGCCGCCGCCCGGTCGACCCCGTGTGATCCCCCGGCGCGACTGTCGGTCCGGCCTGCCAGGATGTCTGCGTAAGCGTTGATCCGCTGTGGCAGGGGAGGCCGGGTGGGTGTGGTGACGGCGCGGGGCGTCGCGGGCGGTGCACTGCTCATCGGGGCGATCACCGTGCTGGCGCGCGTGGCCGGGTTCGCCAAGCAGTACGCCTTCGCCCAGACCGTCGGCACCAACTGCCTGGCCACGGCCTACATGACGGCCAACCAGATCCCCAACATCGTGTTCGAGGTGGTCGTCGGCGGCGCGCTGGCGGGGATGGTCGTCCCCGTGCTCGCCGGGGCGGCCGACCGGGATTCGCGTGATCGGGCCGGGTGGATCAGCTCGGCGCTGCTGACGTGGGTGGTCGTCGTGCTCGTCCCGCTGGGCGTGCTCACGGCGCTGCTCGCCGGGCCGGTCGTGGGGCTGTTCTTCGGCGCCGCCCTCGACGGGTGCGACGTCGGCGCGGTGACCGCGGTCTCCACCCGGATGCTGGTCGTCTTCGCCCCGCAGATCCCGCTCTACGGGGTGGCCGTGGTGCTCTACGGCGTGCTGCAGTCGCACAAGCGGTTCGCCGGGCCCGCGGTCGCGCCTCTGGTGTCCAGCATCGTGGTCATCGTGGCCTACCTGCTGTTCGTGCCGTTCAGCGGTGGCGTGAGCGATCCCGCCGGCGTTCCCGGGCCCGCCGAGCTGGCGCTGTCGGTGGGGACGAGCCTCGGCGTGCTGTCGCTGGTGCTGGCCGTGGTCGGGCCGGTGGCGCGGCTGGGGCTGCGGTGGCGGCCGACCTTACGGTTCCCCGCCGGGGTGGCCGCGCAGGTGCGCAGGCTCGCGCTGGCCGGCATCGCGGCGCTGCTGGCCCAGCAGGCCGCCATGGTCGTGGTGCTGGTGCTGTCGAACAAGGCGATCGGCAACGCGGCCATCGCGGTGTACAACTACGCGTGGGCGATCTACCTGGTGCCCTACGCGGTGCTGGCCGTGCCCATCGCCACCAGCGCGTTTCCCCGGCTGGCCGCGCAGGCGGGCGACCCGGGGGCCTTCGCGGCGCTCGCGGCGCGCACCACCCGGGCCGTGGTGCTGGTGTCGGGGCTGGCGGCGGGGGTGCTGGCGGCCGCGTCCGGGCCCGGGGCGGTGGTGTTCCTCGCGGGAAAGAGCGAGGTGCCGGCCGCGGAGCTGGCGGCGGCGATCGCGCTGTTCGCGCCCGGCCTGGTGGGATACGGGCTCATCGCCCACCTGAGCCGGGTGCTGTACGCGGCGGGCCGGGGGCGGGCCGCGGCCACCGGGACCGTGGTGGGGTGGGGCGTCGTGATGGTCGCCCAGACCGTCTTCGTGCTGGTGCTGCCGGACGAGTGGGAGATCGGCGGGATGGCGCTCGGGATGAGCGTGGGCATGAGCGTGGGCGGGGCCGTGCTGCTCGGGTCCGTGGTGCGGGCGCGGGGGAGCGCGGCCGTGGCGGGGCTGCTCAGGGCGTCGGGGGCGGCGGTCGCCGGTGGGGGGCTGGGATACCTCGCGGGGGCGGGCGTGGTGCGGTGGCTCGGGGCGGGCGGCATCTGGCCGAACGTGGGGGCAGCCGTGCTGGCCGCGATGGTGGCGTTGGTCGTGGGCGCGGTGGTGGTGGCGGTGCTGGACCGGGCGGACGCCGGGGCGGTGGCCGGGCTGCTTCGCCGGGGCGACTCGGGGTGAGGCGCCCGGTTGCGCGGTGAGGCGGCTGCTCGGGCTGAGGCGCCCGGTCGTGCGGCGGGTGGTCGGTTCGAGACGGTCCGTCGTGCGGTGGGGTGGTCGGTTCGAGACGGCGGTTGTGCTGCGGGGTGGCGGGCGGGGCGGCAGGGGTGCGAGGCGTTCGGTCGGGTTGTGCGTCATGGAGGAAGGAGCGGGTCTTGCGGGTGGCTTTTGTGTTGAGCACCACGTCCGGTGGCACGGGGCGGCACGTGCTCATGCTGGTGGAGGGGCTCGTACGGCGGGGGCACCAGGTGCTGGTGGCCGGGCCACGCAGCGTGGAGGAGCAGTTCTCGTTCGGTGGTGCGGGGGCGAGGTTCGCGGAGGTTCGCGTCTCCGACCGGCCGCACCCGGTCAACGACCTCCGTGCGGTGCTGGCGATCAGACGGCTGACCAGGGGCGCCGACGTGGTGCACGCCCACGGGCTGCGGGCGGGGGCGCTGACCGCGCTGGGGCGGCGCGGGCCGGTGGTGACCCTGCACAACGCGCTGACCGCTGGTGGGTTCGTGGGGTACGTCCACGGGGTGCTCGAACGGATCGTGGCGCGGCGGGCCGGGCCCGTGCTGGTCGTCTCGCCCGACCTCGGCGAGCGGATGACCCGGCTCGGCGCCCGCGACGTACGGGACGCCCTGGTGGCGGCGCCCGTGCCTCCGCCCGCGAAGCGGACGCCGCCGGAGGTCAGGGCCGAACTGGGTGCCGGCGAGCGGCCCATCCTGCTCACCGTCGCCCGGCTGGCCCAGCAGAAGGGGCTGGAGACGCTGCTCGACGTCGCGGCCGGGTCGTGGCGGGGCGAGCCGCTGTTCGTGGTGGCGGGGGAGGGGCCGCTGCGCGGGGAGTTGCAGCGCAGGATCGACGCCGAAGGGCTTCCCGTCAGGCTGCTGGGCAACCGCGACGACGTGCCCGATCTGCTCGGCGCCGCCGTCGCCCTCGTGATGCCGAGCCGGTGGGAGGGGCAGCCGCTCACGCTCAGGGAGGCGCTCATGACCGGAACCCCGGCCGTCGCCTCGGAGGTCGGGGGAATTCCGGGAATCCTGGGGGAGGCGGGAATCCTGGTGCCGTACGGGGATGTCGAGGGGTTCCGTGAGGCCGTGAACGAGCTGCTGTCAGTGCCCGGAACTGCGGAAAGACTGGCTACGGCGGCCGCTCGGCGGGGGCGGGAGATGCCCGGCGGCGACGACGCCGTGGAGAGCGTGCTGGCGGTGTACAGGCGGTGAGGGCCGGAGGATGATTAGGTGCGGTCGATGCGTTCTCATATACTGCCTGGGTTAGGGAGGGGAGTATCCCTTCGCGACAGCCTCGTCATCACGGTGCAGCCCCGCTCCACGGGGCCCCCGGGGCTGCCGGTCCGCAGATTTCCGCGGGCGGGAGAGACCTCCGGCAATGAAGCGTGCATGCCGGAGGGTCTGAGTGAGCGAACCTTTGTGGGCCTGGATCGCCGTTATCGGCGGTCTTCTTGTTGTCCTCGCCATTGACTTGTGGATCGTCGACCGCGGAGAAGCCCGAGAGTTCTCCATGCGGCAGGCGGGATACTGGGTCTCGTTCTACGTCGCGCTGGCCGTGGCCTTCGGATTGTTGCTGTGGGTGACGACCGGCGCCGACAGGGCCGGAGAGTTCTTCGCCGGCTACATCACCGAATACAGCCTCAGCGTCGACAACCTGTTCATCTTCTTCATCATCATGAGCCGGTTCGCCGTCCCCAAGGCCTACCAGCACAAGGTTCTGCTCGTCGGCATCCTGCTCGCGCTCGTGATGCGCGGCATCTTCATCGCCCTGGGCGCCGCGGCGCTCGAGCGGTTCAGCTGGCTGTTCTACGTCTTCGGCGCATTCCTCGTCTACACCGCGATCAACATCGTGCGCCAGCATCTCAAGGGCGACGAAGAGGAATTCAACGAGAACGTCGTGCTGAGGTGGGTGCGCCGGGCGTTCCCGACCACCGAGACCTACGTCGGCTCCAAGGTCACCGTCAAGATCGACGGCAAGCGCATGGTGACCCCGATGCTCATCGTGATGGTCGCCATCGGCAGCACCGATCTGCTCTTCGCGCTCGACTCGATTCCCGCCATCTTCGGGCTCACCAAAGACCCCTTCATCGTCTTCACGGCCAACGCGTTTGCCCTGATGGGGCTGCGTCAGCTCTACTTCCTGCTGGGTGGCCTGCTGCAGCGGCTCGTCTACATCAGCTACGGTTTGGCGTTCATCCTGGGGTTCATCGGGGTTAAGCTCGTATTGGAGGCGTTGCACTCCAGCCATGTCTCCTGGGCGCCCGAAATTCCCATCTGGGTGTCGCTCTCGGTCATCGGCGCCACCATGGTCATCACCACTGTGGCGAGCCTGATCAAGGCCCGCATCGACGCGCGCAAGGGCGAGGAAACGCATCCGGAGCAGGTCTAGCGAAAAGGGCTTCGAGGCGCTTTGCTTGTGTAGTTGTGCCGTGCCACAGTTACTCGTTCGGTAACATCACGGCAAAGCGCCCAGTCCAGTCACCACCAAAGGTTGTACGTGTCCGACGATTCTGCTAAGCCGAGCCGTATGAGGCTCGCGCGCGGGGTCTCCCCGTGGCTCCTCCCGACGGCGGCCGCGGCGGCCGCCTCCGCGCTGCTGACGCGCCGAGACCGGCGATGGGCGCTGGCGGCGGTGCCGCTGAGCGCGCTCACCGGGGGCATGCTCTGGTTCTTCCGCGACCCGCACCGCACACCGGGGGAGGGGCGCATCCTGTCGCCCGCCGACGGCGTGGTGCAAAGCATCGATCCGTGGCCGGACGGCCGCACCAGGGTCGCGATCTTCATGAGCCCACTGAACGTGCACGTCAACCGTGCCCCTCTTGCGGGAAATGTCGCCTCCGTGCAGCATGTGGCGGGTGGGTTCCTGCCGGCGTTCAACAAGGACAGCGACCAGAACGAGCGCGTGGTGTGGCATTTCGAGACCACGCTGGGCGACATCGAGATGGTGCAGATCGCGGGTGCGGTGGCGCGCAGGATCGTGCCGTACCTGAGCGCCGGCGCGAAGGTCACGCAGGCCGAGCGGATCGGGCTCATCAGGTTCGGTTCCCGGGTCGACATCTACCTTCCCGAAGGAATCTCCCCCGCGGTGTCCGTGGGTGAGAAGACGGTTGCGGGGGTGACCAGAATTGACCGCGGCTGACGCCGGTAGCTGGCAGGCGGAAGAGGAAGAGCCTCGCGGGCCCGTCGGCAAGGCGTTCCGCCTGTCCGCCGCGGACTCGCTGTCCCTGGGCAACGCCGTCTGCGGCTTCCTCGCGGTGTGCGTGCTGGCGTACTCCGCCATCCAGCAGCTCCAGGTGGACGGCGGGCGCTTCACGCCCGCGCCCAGCTACTTCGCCACCGCCATCGTGCTGCTGCTCATCGGCGCGACCTGCGACCTGTTCGACGGGCTCGTGGCGCGCCGCTTCCGGGCCTCCGCGATGGGCGCCGAGCTGGACAACCTGGCCGACGTCATCAGCTTCGGGTTCGCGCCCGCGTTCATGGTGGTGATCTGGGGCGGGTTCACCAATCAGGTGCCCTTCGCCGCCGTGGTCACCGCGGCGGCGGCCGTGCTGGTCGCCGGTGTCGTACGCCTGGCCAGGTTCGCCTGCGTCAAGACCAAGAGCGGCGACTTCATGGGGCTGCCCATCCCGATGGGCGCGATGACCGTGATCTCGATCGTGCTGCTGTTCCAGCCGAGCATCTGGTCGCTGCTGGCCGTGTTCGGCGTGGCCTGGCTGATGGTCAGCCGTATCGAATACCCCAAGCCGAAGGGGCAGCTCGCCGCGGTGGTCCTGGGCTGGATCATGGTGAACGTGGCGTTCCTGACCTTCTGGGTCGCCTGGCCCGAGGGCGGCGACCTGCCGATCAAGATCGGCGCCACCATGCAGATCGCGCTCGTCGCCGCGATCCCGCTGCGGGTGCTGTTCTACAAGCGCGAGCAGCGTAAGGAGGCTCAGCGCATCGGTCACTGATGCGCTGAGTGGTGGGATTTTTCGTCTTACTTCGGTTTTGTTTGGGGCTTGAAGCGTCGTGCCCCGCTTGCCGTAAGGGGCGGGCTCGTCGGCCTGGTGCCGACGTGCCCGCCCCTTACGGCTTTGCGCGCGGGACCGCCTTACCAGCCTCTGGCCTTCCACTGCGGCAGGGCCGGGCGCTCCACGCCCAGCGTGGTGTCCTTGCCGTGGCCCGGGTAGACCCAGGTCTCGTCGGGCAGGCGGTCGAAGACCCGCTCCACCACGTCGGTGTAGAGCTGGGTGAAGCGCTCGGAGTCCTTCCACGTGTTGCCGACGCCGCCGGGGAACAGGGAGTCGCCGGTGAACAGGTGGTGGCCGGCCGGGCCGCCGTCGTACAGCAGGGCGATCGAGCCCGGCGTGTGGCCGCGCAGGTGAATGACCTCAAGAGTGATCGCACCGAAGGTGATCGTGTCACCGTGCTCGACCGTGCGGTCCACGGCCACCGGGAGAGCGGGGGCGTCGAGGGGGTGGGCGATCACCTGGGCGCCCGTCACCTTGGTCATCTGCTCCAGCGCCTGCCAGTGGTCGCCGTGCTGGTGGGTGGTGACGATGGCGCCGACCGGCTGGTCGCCCATGAGGGCGAGCAGGCGGTCGGAGTCGGCGGCGGCGTCGATGAGCAGGCCCTCGCCGGTCTCGGTGCAGCGCAGCAGGTAGGCGTTGTTGTCGTACGGGCCGACGGCGAGCTTGCAGATCGTCAGCGCGGGCAGCTCGCGCACGTCGGCGGGGCCGCCGACCTGGACGTCACCTGAATAGGTCATGGGTAGTCCTCTGAGGGCGTCGTGGGCAGATCAGCGGGGGCCGGCATCGTCAGCCACGGTGGCGGCCCTGGAAGACTCGCGCCCCCGGGGCCGGGTATGAACGACTGCCCCACGGGCAACAGACTAACGCCCTCGCCGCCGGACCTGCCGGTGAGCCAGGCAAGCATGTCGCGCATCGTGCCCTGGACGGCGGGGCCGGTGCCGAGGTCGCGCCAGCGGGCGAGGATTTCGGTCGCGCCTTCGGCCTGGCTTCCGGCCGCCGGCGCTGATGCGTTCCTCGTGGGGCGATCGGCGGCGGCCGGGGGGTGCTCGGCTGGGTGCGCGCCGGACTTGGCCGCGTGGTGTCCGGTGGCGTGGGTGGGGCGTTCGGCGAGGAAGAGGATCTCGCTCACCGTGCTGTGGTCGCGTGGCCAGGTGGCCAGGCAGTCGTGCAGCTCCCTGCGTACGAACGAGTCCGGCCAGTCCTCCGGGCCGTACCCGGCGGCCAGGTCCACGTGGTGGAAGCCGATCTCGCGCAGGCGGCGTACCAGGATGTACCAGGCGGGGTGGGGCGGCGGGCGCATGGGCTCCACCTGCGCCGACCAGGCCCTGGCGGGGAGGTCGCGGATGGCGGCGGCCAGGCGGGCGGAACGCTCCTCGAGGTCGGCCAGGTGGCGGGCGGCCGGTTGGGCGGCGGTGGCCTCGATCTCGGCGGTCCGGGCCTCGAGGGAGGGGTACTGAGGGGTGCGGACGCCGGTCCTCGCCCAGGTCAGGAGGTTGAGATGGGAGTCGGCGTTCCTGGCGACGTGGCTGAGGACGTGACCCCTGGTCCAGCCGGGCAGGAGCGAGGGGGCGGCGATGTCGGCGTCGGACAGGGACGCGGCCGTGGCCAGCAATTGGTCGGTGGCCGAGGCCAGCTCGGCCTGCAGGGCGGGTAGGACGGTCATGTCCTGATATTTCATCATTTAGGGTGTCGGCACTGGGGAGGGCATAAAACAGCAGGTCAGGAGGTTGAATGTTGAAGGGCTCCTGCCTGGGCGGGAGATGGCCGTAACCTGTGAGGGACGGATTTTCGGAGGCCGGGGATCGGGCCACCGAAATTGTCGGAGCCCCCGTCTACCATCCCCCGTGGACCTATCCGCCTTTCGACTTCCGGGATCGCCGTGGCAGACCGCCTGATCGTGCGTGGTGCACGAGAACACAACCTCAAGGACGTCTCGCTGGACCTCCCGCGAGACTCGCTGATCGTCTTCACCGGCCTGTCCGGCTCGGGTAAGTCGAGCCTCGCCTTCGACACGATCTTCGCTGAGGGGCAGCGGCGCTACGTCGAGTCCCTGTCGGCCTATGCCCGCCAGTTCCTCGGCCAGATGGACAAGCCCGATGTCGACTTCATCGAGGGCCTGTCGCCGGCCGTCTCCATCGACCAGAAGGCCACCAGCAAGAACCCGCGCTCGACCGTCGGCACGATCACCGAGGTCTACGACTACCTGAGGCTGCTGTGGGCCCGCATCGGGAAGCCGCACTGCCCGGTGTGCGCGCGCCCGATCGCCAGGCAGATGCCGCAGCAGATCGTCGACCGGGTGATGGACCTGGAGGAGGGCACCCGGTTCCAGGTGCTCGCGCCGGTCATCAGGGGCCGCAAGGGCGAATACGGCGAGCTGTTCCGCGAGCTGCAGACCAAGGGCTTCGCCAGGGCCAGGGTCGACGGCACCGTCGTACGCCTGGAGGAGCCGCCGACGCTGAAGAAGTACGAGAAGCACGACATCGAGGTCATCGTCGACCGCCTGTCGGTCAAGGAGTCGGCGCGGCGCAGGCTCACCGACTCGGTCGAGACGGCGCTGCAGCTGTCCGGCGGCACGATCACGCTCGAGTTCGTCGATCTTCCCGAGGACGACCCCAACCGCGAGCGCTTCTACTCCGAGCACCTCTACTGCCCCTACGACGACCTGTCGTTCGAGGAGCTGGAGCCGCGCTCGTTCTCCTTCAACTCCCCGTTCGGCGCCTGCCCCGAGTGCACCGGCCTGGGCACCAAGATGGAGGTCGACCCCGACCTGGTGGTGCCCGACCCCGAGCGCACGCTCGGCGAGGGCGCGATCCACCCCTGGTCCGGCGGCCACACCAGCGAATACTTCGCCAGGCTGATCGAGGCGCTCGGCCACACGGTCGGCTTCACGCTCGACACGCAGTGGGAGAGGCTGCCGAAGAAGGCGCAGAAGTCGCTGCTGTACGGCCACGACGAGCAGGTGCACGTCCGCTACAGCAACCGCTACGGCCGGCAGCGCTCCTACTACACGACCTACGACGGCGTCATCCCGTGGGTGCAGCGCAGGCACGCCGAGGCCGAGAGCGACTCGGCGCGCGAGCGGTTCGAGGGCTACATGCGCGAGATCCCGTGTCCCGCCTGCAAGGGGGCCAGGCTCAAGCCGGTCACCCTGGCGGTCACGGTGGCCGGGAAGTCGATCGCCGAGGTCGCGGCCATGTCGATCGGCGAGTGCGCCAAGTTCCTGGCCGCGCTCAGGCTGTCCGACCGCGACATGCAGATCGCCGAGCGGGTGGTCAAGGAGATCAACGCCCGCATGGGCTTCCTGCTCGACGTCGGCCTCGACTACCTGACCATGGACCGCGCCGCCGCCACCCTGGCGGGCGGCGAGGCACAGCGCATCAGGCTCGCCACGCAGATCGGCTCCGGCCTGGTCGGCGTCCTGTACGTCCTCGACGAGCCGTCCATCGGCCTGCACCAGCGCGACAACATGCGCCTGCTCGACACCCTGATCAGGCTGCGTGACATGGGCAACACGCTGATCGTGGTCGAGCACGACGAGGACACGATCGCGGCGGCCGACTGGGTGGTCGACATCGGTCCGGGCGCGGGCGAGCACGGCGGCCAGGTCGTCGTCTCCGGCACCGTGCAGGACCTCCTCAGCAGCGAGGAGTCGATGACCGGGGCCTACCTGTCCGGGCGCAGGAGCATCCCGATCCCCGCAAAGCGCCGCAAGCGCGACCGGAAGCGGCAGATCACCGTCAAGGGGGCGCGCGAGCACAACCTCAAGGGCGTCGACATCGACTTCCCGCTGGGCGTGTTCACGGCCGTCACGGGTGTGTCCGGGTCCGGGAAGTCGACGCTGGTCAACGACATCCTCTACAGCGCGCTGGCCAAGGAGCTCAACGGGGCGCGCACGGTGCCGGGGCGGCACTCGCGGATCAACGGCATGGACCAGGTAGACAAGGTCGTCCACGTGGACCAGTCGCCGATCGGGCGCACGCCGCGCTCCAACCCGGCCACCTACACCGGCGTGTTCGACCACGTACGCAAGCTGTTCGCCCAGACGACCGAGGCGAAGGTGCGCGGTTACCAGCCCGGGCGCTTCAGCTTCAACGTCAAGGGCGGCCGCTGCGAGGCGTGCGCGGGCGACGGCACCATCAAGATCGAGATGAACTTCCTGCCCGACGTCTACGTCCCCTGCGAGGTCTGCCACGGCGCCCGCTACAACCGGGAGACGCTGGAGGTCCACTACAAGGGCAAGACGATCGCCGAGGTGCTGGACATGCCGATCGAAGAGGCGCTGGGCTTCTTCGACGCGATCCCCGCGATCAAGCGTCACCTGCAGACGCTCAACGACGTGGGGCTGGGCTACGTACGCCTCGGGCAGCCGGCCACGACGCTGTCCGGCGGCGAGGCGCAGCGGGTCAAGCTCGCCTCCGAGCTGCAGCGGCGGCAGACCGGGCGGACGATCTACGTGCTCGACGAGCCGACCACCGGTCTGCACTTCGAGGACATCCGGCGGCTGCTCGGGGTGCTCGGGCGGCTGGTGGACGGTGGTAACACGGTGATCGTCATCGAGCACAACCTCGACGTCATCAAGACCGCTGACTGGATCATCGACATGGGGCCCGAGGGTGGGTCGCGTGGTGGCACGCTGGTGGCCAGCGGGACTCCTGAGGAGGTCGCGCTGGTGGACGAGAGCCACACGGGGATGTTCCTGCGCAAGATCCTCGCCCTCTGACCAACGACGCCCCGCCTGTCCGACCCCGTCGGCCCAGCGGCCCGTACGGCCGCCCGGGCGGGCGGGGGTCCGGCTGGAAAGGGGCATGGCCGCCGCCGCTGAGCGCGCGCCTGCCACCCGATGACCGGACCGAGGGGGTCCGTCAATAAGGTTGAGTTCGGGTAACAGCCACACCTCCGGGGGGCAAAGGCGACACGGGGGTCGGGCATCGACAACAGGTACGGATCGGGGGCGGAGCCATGTCCGAAAACGGGTTGGGACGGCGGGAGATGCTCGGCGCGGCAGGCGTCGCGGCGTGCGGGCTGGCGCTGGCCGCGTGCGGTACGGAGGGTGCCGAGGCCAAGCCGAGCCTCAAGGGCAAGGTCCTGGTGAAGACGGCCGACGTGCCGGTGGGCGGCGGCAAGCTGATCGAGGACCTGAAGGTCGTGGTGACGCAGCCGACGGAGGGCGTCTACAAGGCGTTCAGCGCGCTGTGCACGCACAAGGGCTGCCAGGTCAGTACGCCCAAGGACAACGTGATCAGGTGCGCCTGCCACGGCAGCGAGTTCGCCACCGACAGCGGGAAGGCCACCAAGGGCCCGGCCACCGCGCCGCTGGCCTCCTTCCACGTCAAGGTCGAGGGCGACGGCATCGTGGTCGTCTGAACAGGTAATAGTGCGTAGTTACCGGGATTGGCATCGGGGACGCTGAACCGGCGCCAGGGCGCTGGCCGTACCTGAAGTGAAAGCCAATCTGGGAGGACGCACCATGACGGAAACGACGCGGCGGACGGTGGTGTTCGGTGCCGGCAGCGCTGGGCTGGCGGCCGTACTGACGGCTTGTGCGAGCTACGGCGCGCCGACGACGGAAGCGAACGAGGAGCCGTCGGCCCCCGAGGAGGAGGCGTCGTCCGCGGCCCCGAAGAAGAAGAGCGAGTCGAAGGCCAAGGCGCTGGCCGACACCAGTGACATCCCCGAGGGCGGCGGGAAGGTCTTCAAGAACCAGAAGATCGTGGTGACGCAGCCGACGGCGGGGGAGTTCAAGGCGTTCACAGCGGTTTGCACCCATGCCGGCTGTACGGTCGCCACCGTGTCGAACCAGACCATCAACTGCCCCTGCCACGGGAGCAAGTTCAACATCGCGGACGGCTCCGTGGCGGACGGTCCGGCGAGCGACCCGCTGGAGGAGAAGCAGATCAAGGTCGACGGGGACAAGATCAGACTAGCTTGACCCAGGTCTCATGAATTTCTCACCTGAGTGCGTTTGGGTGAGGCGCATGGGACAAGACCTTCAGAGCCGCAGGGCGGTGTTCGCAAGCGTCGGAGCGGGTGGCCTGGCGCTGGCGATCACCGCGTGCAGCGGCGGCACCGACACTGCGCAGACGGCGGACACCGCCACCGAATCGAGCGCGCCTCAGGCGAGCACGCCGGAGTCCAGCGCGCCGCAGGCAGGCGGCGCGCTGGCCAAGACCGCCGACATCCCCGTGGGCGGCGGCACGGTCTTCAAGGATCAGAAGATCGTGGTGACGCAGCCGACGGAGGGCGAGTTCAAGGCGTTCAGCGCGATCTGCACGCACAAGGGCTGCCCGGTCGGCAGCGTCGAGGGCGGCACGATCGTGTGCCCGTGCCACAACAGCAAGTTCGCCATCGCGGACGGCGCGGTCGCGGGCGGCCCGGCGGAGAAGCCGCTGCCGGCCCAGGCGATCAAGGTCGAGGGCGACCAGATCATGCTGGCGTAGCGGGCCGGATCGGGACGTGCCCGCCGTACCTTCGCGAAGAGTACGGCGGGCCACCTTGTCGGTGAGGGCTACTAGGCTGGCAACGTGGCGAGATCAGCGGGCAGCACCTTGAGTTTCCGGCCCAAACCGGGGTCGATCCCCGAGTCCCCCGGGGTCTATCGGTTCAGGGACGCGCACGGCCGGGTGATCTACGTCGGCAAGGCCAAGAGTCTGCGGCAGCGGCTCAACTCCTACTTCGCCGACTTCTCGGCCCTGCACCCGCGCACGCAGTCGATGCTGACCACGGCCGCCGACGTCGACTGGACGGTCGTCGGCACCGAGGTGGAGGCGCTGCAGCTCGAATACTCCTGGATCAAGGAGTTCGACCCCCGCTTCAACGTCAAATACCGCGACGACAAGTCCTACCCCTACCTCGCGGTGACCATGGGCGATGACTTCCCGCGCGTGCAGGTCATGCGCGGCGCCAAGCGCAAGGGCACCCGCTACTTCGGCCCCTACTCCCACGCCTGGGCCATCCGCGAGACCGTCGACCTGCTGCTGCGCGTCTTCCCGGTGCGCACGTGCAGCGCGGGGGTGTTCAAGCGGGCCGGGCAGATCGGCCGGCCCTGCCTGCTCGGCTACATCGACAAGTGCTCGGCGCCCTGCGTCGGCCGGGTCACCCCGGATGAGCACCGCGACCTGGCCGAGGACTTCTGCGACTTCATGGCCGGCAACACCGGCCGCTTCATCAAGCGGCTGGAGAAGGACATGCGCGAAGCCGCCGCCGAGCAGGAATACGAGCGGGCGGCCCGGCTGCGCGACGACATCCAGGCGCTGCAGCGGGCGCTGGAGAAGCAGGCGGTCGTGCTCGGCGAGGGCACCGACGCCGACGTCATCGCGCTGGCCGAAGATCCGCTCGAAGCCGCCGTACAGGTCTTCTACGTGCGCGGCGGCCGCATCCGCGGCCAACGCGGCTGGGTGGTCGACAAGGTCGAGGAGACCACGCCGGGCGAGCTCGTCGAGCAGTTCCTGCTGCAGATGTACGCCGAGGCCAGCCCCGAGTCGATGCCCCGCGAGGTGCTCGTGCCCGCGCTGCCGCCCGACAACGAGGCGGTCGCCGAGCTGCTGACCGAGCAGCGCCGCGCCCGCGTCGAGGTGCGTGTGCCGCAGCGGGGCGACAAGAAGTCGCTGATGGAGACCGTCGAGCGCAACGCCAAGGAGTCGCTCGCGCAGCACAAGGTCCGCCGCGCCGGCGACCTGACCACCCGCAGCAAGGCGCTGCAGGAGATCGCCGACGCGCTCGACCTCGACCAGGTGCCGCTGCGCATCGAGTGTTACGACGTCTCCCACCTGCAGGGCGAGAACGTCGTGGCGTCGATGGTGGTGTTCGAGGACGGCCTGGCCCGCAAGAGCGAATATCGGCGCTTCGCCGTCAAGACCAAGGAGGGCGACGTCGCCTCGATCCACGAGGTGATCATGCGCCGGTTCCGCCGCTACCTGGAGGAACGCTCGGCCACCGGCGAGCTGGCGCCCGACGACGACAGCGGCCACGGGCCCATCGACCCCGAGACGGGCAAGCCGCGCAAGTTCGCCTACCCGCCCAACCTCGTCGTGGTCGACGGCGCCGGCCCGCAGGCGGCCGCCGCGCAGCGGGCCCTCGACGAGCTCGGCATCGACGACGTGTTCGTGTGCGGCCTGGCCAAGCGGCTGGAGGAGGTGTGGCTGCCCGGCGACGACCAGCCGGTGATCATGCCACGTTCAAGCGAGGGTCTCTACCTGCTGCAACGAGTGCGAGACGAAGCACACAGGTTCGCCATCACCTACCATCGTTCCAAGAGGTCCAAGACGGTGAAGGAGAGCGCGCTCGACAGCGTCCCCGGCCTCGGGCCGGCGCGCAGGCAGGCGCTGCTCAAGCACTTCGGCTCCGTGAAAAAGCTACGCGAGGCCACTGCCGCCGAAATCTGCGAGGTTCCCGGCATCGGCCCGTCCATCGCCGAGGTCATCGTGTCGACGCTGAAAGGAGAGTCACCTTGATCTCGCCAGGATGCCAGGGTGTTCGCACCGCACGTCCATACGGCCCCGCCCGCCACGGCGGCCGGGCCACCTGGGAGCGGCCGGACGGAGGCAGGCCATGAACGCCGCCGCACGTGGAGGCGCGAACGCCGCACACGGCGACGAGAGCCCCGCACGTGATGATGCCGCGAGTCCCGCACGTGACGGCGCCGCGAGTCCCGCACGTGACGGCGCCGCGAGTCCCGCACGTGACGGCGCCGGGAGTTCCGCGCGTGACGGCGCCGGGAGTTCCGCGCGTGACGGCGCCGGGAGTTCCGCGCGTGACGGCGCGAGCGCCGGGCGGGATGACGCGATGAGCACCGAGCCGGCGTTCGTCATCGTCACCGGCATGTCCGGGGCCGGGCGCAGCACCGCCGCCAAGGCGCTGGAGGACCTGGGCTGGTTCGTCATCGACAACCTGCCGCCCGGGCTGCTGTTCGCGATGGCAGAGGAGGCGGGCAAGGTCAAGCTGGCCGCCGACAAGGTGGCGGCGGTCGTCGACGTGCGCAGCCTGGCCTTCACCACCGACCTCAACGCGGCCATCGAGGAGCTCGAAGGGCGCGGCGTACGCGTGCGGGTGGTGTTCCTGGAGGCCAGCGACGAGGAGCTGGTGCGCAGGTTCGAGAACGTCCGCAGGCCCCACCCCCTCCAGGGCGAGGGGCGGCTGGTCGACGGGATCACGCGTGAGCGGGGGATCCTGCGGGAGGTGCGCGCGAACGCCGACCTGGTGATCGACACCTCCTCGCACAACGTGCACGAGCTGCGCAACAAGATCGTCGCCTACTTCGGCGGGGAGGACCGGCCCGGGCTGCGGCTCAACGTCGTGTCGTTCGGGTTCAAGTACGGGCTGCCGGTCGACGCCGACCTCGTGGTCGACTGCCGGTTCCTGCCCAACCCGCACTGGGTGCCCGAGTTGCGGCCGATGAACGGTCTCGACGCGCCCGTCAGCGACTACGTCCTCGGGCAGCCGGGGGCCAAGGAGTTCCTCGACGCGTACGAGGAGGTCCTGCAGGTGGTCGCCGCCGGCTACGCGCGCGAGGGCAAGAGCTATGCGACGCTTGCGGTGGGTTGCACGGGTGGCAAGCATCGCAGCGTGGCCATGGCCGAACAGGTCGCCGCCCGCCTGCGCGACCGCGGGATGGAGGTCCAGGTGAGCCACCGGGATGTGGGGCGGGAGTGACCGATGAAGACCGCGAAGCTGCTTTGCCGCATGCGGTAGAGGGTCCTTCGGATGATGGGCCGGGCTATGTCCGGCTCGGGCCGCCGGTCGTGGCGCTGGGCGGAGGACACGGGCTTTACTCGTCCCTGTCCGCATTACGGATGGTCACCGACCGGTTGACCGCCGTGGTGACCGTCGCCGACGACGGCGGGTCCAGCGGGCGACTGCGCCGCGAGCTCGGCGTGCTGCCGCCCGGCGACCTGCGCATGGCGCTGGCCGCGCTGTGCGGCGACGACGAGTGGGGCAGCACCTGGAGCGAGGTGGTGCAGCACCGCTTCCGCAGCGAGGGCGAGCTGCACGGGCACGCCGTCGGCAACCTGCTGATCGTGGCGCTGTGGGAGCTGCTCGGCGACCCCGTGGCCGGGCTCGACTGGGTCGGGCGGCTGCTGGGCGCGCACGGCCGCGTGCTGCCGATGGCCTCCGTGCCGCTCGACATCGTGGCCGAGGTGGAGCTCGACGGCGTCATCTCGACCGTACGCGGGCAGGTGGCGTGCGCGCTGACCCCCGGCCGGGTGCAGGCGATCTCCCTCGTGCCCGAGGACCCGCCGGCGCGGCCGGAGGCGGTCACGGCGGTGCTGGAGGCCGACTGGGTGGTGTTCGGGCCCGGGTCGTGGTTCACCAGCGTGCTGCCGCATCTCAAGGTGCCCGAGCTGGCCAGGGCGCTGCACAGCACCAGGGCCAAACGGCTCGTCACGCTCAACCTGGCCCCCCAGGCGGGCGAGACCGACGACTTCTCCCCCCAGCAACATCTGGAGGTGCTCCGGCAGCACGCCCCCGACCTGTCGATCGACGTGGTGCTCGCCGACACCGGGATCGTGGACGACCCCGACGCCCTGGAGAAGGCCGCAGCCGCGCTCGGCGCGCGCCTCGTCATGGCCGACGTGGCCGCCGCCGACGGCTCCCCGAGGCATGACCCACGACGTCTTGCCTCCGTCCTGGACGAGATTTTCCTCTCGAAGCGTTGATCCTGGTCGGCGTGGCGCGAAGGTGCGAGAGACTCAAGGGAGCCGGTCTGAATGGGGGAGAGGACTAACGCATGGCGATGACAGGTGTGGTGAAAGACGAACTGAGCCGCCTGCCGGTGCTCAAGCCGTGCTGCCGAAAGGCGGAGGTTTCGACGCTGCTGCGGTTCGCCAGCGGCCTGCACCTGGTGGGCGGGCGGATCGTGATCGAGGCCGAACTCGACACCAACGCGACCGCACGGCGGCTGATCAAGGACATCGGCGAGGTGTTCGGGCACAAGGCGGAGGTGCTCGTGCTCGCGCCCGCCGGGCTGCGCAAGGGCTCGCGGTACGTGGTGCGCGTCTACCGCGACGGTGAGGCGCTGGCCCGCCAGACGGGTCTCATCGACAACCACGGCCGCCCGGTGCGCGGCCTGCCCCGCCAGGTGGTGGCGGGGGCCGCCTGCGACGCGGAGGCCGCCTGGCGCGGCGCCTTCCTGGCGCACGGCTCGCTGACCGAGCCCGGACGGTCCATGTCGCTGGAGGTCACCTGCCCGGGGCCCGAGGCCGCGCTGGCGCTCGTGGGCTCGGCGCGGCGGCTGAAGATCCACGCCAAGGCGCGCGAGGTGCGCGGCGTGGACCGGGTCGTGGTGCGCGACGGCGACGCCATCAGCGCGCTGCTCACCCGTCTCGGGGCGCACGACAGCGTGCTGGCCTGGGAGGAGCGGCGGATGCGCCGCGAGGTCCGGGCCACCGCGAACCGGCTGGCCAACTTCGACGACGCCAACCTGCGGCGGTCCGCGCGGGCCGCGGTGGCGGCGGGGGCGCGGGTGCAGCGGGCGCTGGAGATCCTCGGCGAGGAGGCGCCCGAGCATCTGGTCGTCGCCGGGCGGCTGCGGGTGGAGCACAAGCAGGCTTCGCTGGAGGAGCTGGGGCAGATCGCCGATCCGCCGCTGACCAAGGACGCGATCGCGGGGCGGATCCGGCGGTTGCTGGCGATGGCGGACAAGCGGGCGTCCGATCTGGGCATCCCCAACACTGAGGCCAATCTCACAGTGGACATGCTCGCCCCGTGATGGGGTGCGGCGCGTCCTGGGCCGTCCGGCGGCACGTGCCGGATGGCGCGGGCTTACGGATGGCGCGGGCTTACGGATGGCGCGGGCTTACGGATGGCGCGGGCTTACGGATGGCGCGGGCTTACGGATGGCGCGGGCGGATGGCGCGTGGCGGGTGGGCGGGCTGGGGTGGTGCCCGCCGTGCCGTAGGCGCCTGGGCGGGGTGGGTCCTTCGGATGAGAAGGGGCTTGCCGCTGGTCAGTCGCCGGTGGACTTGCGGGGGGTGAACAGGTCGGCGGCGGGCTTCGGGGAGGGTTGCTGGGCGGGCTCGAACGGGGCCCGGTACTCCGGCTCCTGCGTCTCCTCCACCTCCGTGGCGGCCGCCTGGGCGCTCTGGGCGCGACGTACGCGTACGACCCGGAGGTTGACCAGGGCGAAGGCGGCCACGGCCGCCACGGCGATGCACAGCCAGGCCGCCCACGACTCCGCCAGCGGCGCCCGGTAGAGGGACAGCGCGTCCTGCAGGCCCGCGTTGAAGTTGGGCAGGTTGATGTCGTCCACGCCCCTGGGCGCCCGCCCGCCGGGTGAGCGCAGGGCGGTGCCGATCAGCACGGACGAGCCCGTGACCTGCCCGGTCAGCACGGCGCCGCCCGCGTACAGCGCCGCGACAGGGAGCAGGGCGAGGCTGCGCGGGCGTACGGCGCCGATCGCGAGGGCGACCAATACGGCGATCAGCAGCGACAGGGCCAGCGAGATGGGCAGCCCGCCCCCGAACTCCATCACGGCGTCCGGCATGCTGCGCTGGAACAGGACGGCCGCCCCCAGACCCGCCGCGCACACGAGCGCCGCGAGCAGGCCTACGACTAGCCCGGATAGTAGGCCGGACCGCTTATGTGACATCTCAGCCCCCAGAGAATGCACGAATTTACTCCGACGAGTCGGGCACTTTACTCGAACCTCGCAAAACGTGTCGCCAGAACCGTGATTCACATGCTGGTACCTGCAGTGGTCTAAACCAATTTGGGTCCGATAAGGTTCGTGGTTGAGGTTTCAGCCCGCCATCTGTTCGAGGAGATCGGTTCCCGTGAGCATCCGCGTAGGCGTCAACGGCTTCGGCCGCATCGGTCGCAACTTCTGGCGCGCTGTCGCCGCCAGCGGCAAGGACATCGAGATCGTCGCGGTCAACGACCTGACCGACAACGCGACGCTTGCCCATCTGCTGAAGTACGACAGCATTCTGGGCCGCCTGCCGTACGAGGTGAAGGCCACGAGCGATGAGATCACCGTCGACGGCAAGGCGATCAAGGTCTTCGCTGAGCGCGACCCGGGCAAGCTGCCCTGGGGCGACCTCGGTGTTGACGTGGTCCTCGAGTCGACGGGCCTGTTCACCGACGCCACCAAGGCGAAGGTGCACGCCGACAACGGCGCGAAGAAGGTCATCATCTCCGCCCCGGCGAAGAACGAGGACGTCACCGTCGTCATGGGCGTCAACGACGGCGACTACGACCCGGCCAAGCACACGATCATCTCCAACGCCTCCTGCACCACCAACTGCCTGGCACCGATGGCCAAGGTCCTGCACGACACCTTCACCATCGAGAAGGGTCTGATGACCACCATCCACGCCTACACGCAGGACCAGAACCTGCAGGACGGCCCGCACAAGGACCTGCGCCGCGCCCGCGCCGCCGCCCTCAACGTGGTGCCCACCTCCACCGGCGCCGCCAAGGCCATCGGCCTGGTGCTGCCCGAGCTCAAGGGCAAGCTCGACGGCTTCGCCATGCGCGTGCCGATCCCCACCGGCTCGGCCACCGACCTCACCGTCGACGTCAGCCGCGACGTCACCGTCGAGGAGGTCAACGCCGCGGTCAAGGCCGCCGCCGAGGGCCCGCTCAAGGGCATCATCAGCTACACCGAGGACGAGATCGTCTCCTCCGACATCGTGACCGACCCGGCCTCGTGCATCTTCGACGCCGGCCTCACCAAGGTCATCGGCAACCAGGTCAAGGTCGTCGGCTGGTACGACAACGAGTGGGGCTACTCCAACCGCCTCGCCGACCTGATCGAGCTGGTCGGCCGCGGTCTCTGACGCGACGCGGCAGGAGCGGAACAAGGAGCATGAGCATGCGCACGCTCGACGATCTCGACGTGAAGGGGCGGCGCGTGCTCGTGCGCGCCGACCTCAACGTCCCCCTCGACGGGGAGACGATCACCGACGACGGCCGCATCCGGGCGTCGGTTCCGACGATCAAGACCCTGGTCGGCAGGGGCGCGAAGGTCGTCGTCTGCGCCCACCTGGGCAGGCCGAAGGGCCAGGTCAACCCGAAATACTCGCTCAGGCCCGTGGCGGCGCGCCTTGGCGAGCTGCTCGGCCAGGACGTGGCCTTCGCCACCGACGTGGTCGGCGACAGCGCGACGAGCACGGTTGAATCGCTCCAGGAGGGCCAGGTGGCCCTGCTGGAGAACCTGCGTTACGAGCCGGGCGAGGAGTCCAAGGACGACGCCGAGCGCGGCGCGTTCGCGCAGCGGCTGGCCGGGCTGGCCGAGCTGTACGTGGGCGACGGCTTCGGCGCGGTGCACCGCAAGCACGCCAGCGTCTACGACGTGCCCGAGCTGCTGCCGCACGCGGCGGGCGGGCTGGTCGAGGCAGAGGTCGAGGTGCTGAAGAAGCTGACCGAGGACACCGAGCGCCCCTACGTGGTGGTGCTGGGCGGCGCCAAGGTCTCCGACAAGCTCGGCGTCATCGCCAACCTGCTGACCAAGGTCGACCGGCTGCTGATCGGCGGCGGCATGGCCTACACCTTCCTCAAGGCCCAGGGCCACGAGGTGGGCAGGTCGCTGCTCCAGGAAGACCAGCTCGACCAGGTGCGCGGCTTCCTCGAGCAGGCCGCCGAGCGCGGGGTGGAGCTCGTGCTGCCCGTCGACGTGCTGGCGGCGGTCACGTTCGCCGCCGACGCGAAGCACGACGTGGTCGAGGCCACGGCCATCCCGGCCGACCGCGAGGGGCTCGACATCGGGCCCGCGACCCGCGAGCTGTTCGCCGCCAAGCTGGCCGACGCCAAGACCGTCTTCTGGAACGGGCCGATGGGCGTGTTCGAGTTCGACGCGTTCTCCGGCGGCACCAGGGCGGTGGCCGAGGCGCTGATCTCCTCCGACGCCTACACCGTGGTCGGCGGCGGCGACTCGGCGGCGGCCGTGCGTAAGCTGGGCCTGCCGGAGGACGGTTTCTCTCACATTTCCACCGGTGGTGGGGCCAGCCTCGAATACCTCGAGGGCAAGACCCTTCCCGGACTCGCGGCCCTGGAGGACTGAGTTGCAGCGGAAGCCGCTCATCGCCGGCAACTGGAAGATGAACCTCAACCACTTCGAGGCCATCGCGCTGGTCCAGAAGCTGGCCTTCGCACTCAACGACAAGGACTTCGACAAGGTCGAGGTGGCCGTCCTGCCGCCGTTCACCGACCTGCGCAGCGTCCAGACCCTGGTCGACGGCGACAAGCTCAGGATCGTGTACGGCGCCCAGGACCTGTCCCAGCACGACGGCGGCGCCTACACCGGTGAGGTGTCGGGCGCCATGCTGGCCAAGCTCGGCTGCACCTACGTGACGATCGGCCACTCGGAGCGCCGCCAATACCACGGCGAGGACGACGACCTGATCAACGCCAAGGTGCAGACCGCCTACCGGCACTCGCTGACCCCCATCCTGTGCGTGGGAGAGGGCCTGCTGGTGCGTCAAGAGAACGGTCACATCGCGCACTGTCTCGGCCAACTCGACGGGGCGCTGCGCAAAATCACCGCCGAGCAGGCAAAATCGATAGTGGTGGCCTACGAACCGGTGTGGGCGATCGGCACCGGCGAGGTGGCCACCCCCGAGGATGCCCAGGAAGTCTGCGGAGTGTTGCGAGTCAGACTCGCTGAGCTCTACGACGCCGAAGTGGCCTCGGGAATCCGTATCCTTTACGGAGGCTCGGTCAAGTCAGGCAATATCGCAGGGATCATGGCTAAGCCCGATGTCGACGGCGCGCTCGTGGGCGGTGCCAGCATCGACGCCGGGGAGTTCGCGAAGATCTGCCGATTCTCCGATATGCCAGGCTAACTGAGTCGTTCTGGGGGTGCGACTTGACATCAGGTCGTACCCTCAAGAGGCAAGTTTGAATCGTCACGCGTAACAGAGCACTGAAGGAACAGGCATACCGTGGAAATCGGAATCTCCATCGCCCTCATCCTGGCGAGCGGCCTCATGATCCTGCTCGTCCTGCTCCACAAGGGCAAGGGTGGCGGCCTGTCTGACATGTTCGGCGGCGGTTTCTCGTCGAACTTCGGTGGTTCCTCGGTGGTGGAGCGCAACCTCGACCGGCTGACCGTCATCACGGGCACCGTCTGGTTCGTCTGCATCATCGCTCTCGGCCTGCTCATGAGGCCGTGAGCAACAGAAGTTAACGCGTGACAGTGATTCTCCCCCCGTGTCTGTACGCGGGGCGATCGAGCGAGGAGTTCATCCGTGGGTAGTGGCAACGCGATCCGTGGCAGCCGAGTCGGCGCCGGCCCGATGGGGGAGGCCGAGCGCGGCGAGGCGGCTCCGAGAGTGCGGGTCTCGTTCTGGTGCGCCAACATGCACGAGACGCGCCCCAGTTTCGCCAGCGACGCGGCGGTCCCCGAGCTGTGGGACTGCCCACGTTGTGGCCTCCCAGCCGGACAGGACGAGGAGGCCCCGCCTGCCCCGCCCAAGAATGAGCCGTACAAGACGCACCTGGCCTATGTGAAGGAGCGCCGGAGCGACAAGGACGGCAAGGCGATCCTCGAGGAGGCACTGGAGCGCCTGCGCAACAACAAGTCCCCCTGGTAGTGGTCATGACGAAGGGGCCCGGGAAGCTGCTTCCCGGGCCCCTTCGGCGTGCCGCTAGCGGCTCTCGTGGACGGCCACGCCGTCCACGAACGTCATCCGCACCCGCGTCGTCCAGATCTCGTCCGGCGGGAGCTCGAACGGGTCGCGGTCCAGCACCACCAGGTCGGCCGGGCGGCCCGGCTCGATGACGCCGGCCGGGGAGCGGTTGATCCAGGCCGAGCCGGCGGTGTACGCGGTCATGGCCGTGGCCAGGTCGATGCGCTGGCCGGGCAGGAACGGGGTCTGCGCCGTCGGGTAGTCCGCGTGCACGGAGCTGCCCGGCTCGGTGCGGTTGACCGCCACGTGCATGCCCTGCAGCGGGTCGGCGTTGGAGACCGGCCAGTCGCTGCCCGCGCAGAACCGGGTGCCGTGCGCGAGCAGGTCGGCGAACGGATATTGCCACGACGAGCGCGGCTCGCCCAGGTACGGCAGCGTCAGCTCGTCCATCTGCGCGTGGTGCGTGGCCCACAGCGGCTGCAGGTTGGCCGTGACGCCCAGCGCGGCGAAGCGCGGCACGTCGGAGGGCTCGATGATCTGCAGGTGGGCGATGTGGTGCCGGTTGGCCGGATCGGTGCCCTCGAAGCTGTCCAGGGCCTCGCGCACGGCCCGCTCGCCGATGGCGTGGAAGTGCACCTGGAAGCCGTGCCGGTCCAGCTCGGCGACGTATTCCCGGAGCTTGCCCGGATCCACGTACGACAGCCCCGTGCCCCCGCACAGGCAGTACGGCTCCAGCGTCGCGGCCGTGAAGTTCTCCGTGATGCCGTCCTGCATGATCTTGACCGAGCCGGCGCGGAAGCGGTCGAGCCCCTCGGCGGCGGCCCGGCGCGCCAGCAGGTCCTCCACCTGGTCCAGCCCCCGCGTCCGGTCCCACCACAGGGCCCCCACCACGCGCGCCCGGAGCCGTCCTGAGCGGGCCGCCGCCAGGTAGGTGGGCAACTGGTCGTCCGAGCCCGCGTAGGAGCCCACGATGGCGTCCTGCCAGCCGGTGATGCCCAGCGAGAACAGGTGCCGCTCCGCCTCCACCAGCGCGTCCTCCAGGTCCTGGGCGGCCGGGCGGGGGGTGAGCAGGCCGACGAGGTCCATCGCGCCCTCGTGCAGGACGCCGGTCGGCTCGCCGGTGGCGTCGCGCTCGATGCGGCCGTCGGCGGGGTCGGGGGTGTCGCGGGTGATGCCGGCCCGTTCGAGCGCGCGGCCGTTGACCCAGGCGGCGTGGTGGTCGCGCTGGATCAGGTAGGCGGGGCGGTCGAGGAAGTCGATCTGGTCACGGTGGGGAAGGCCGCCGGGAAATGCCGACATGTCCCAGCCGCCGCCATCAATCCACTCTTTATCAGGATTGCTCGCCGCATAGTCGGCGATCTTTTCTACGTACGCCTCAAGCCCGAAAACCTCTGACAAATCGCACTTTGCTCGTTCCAGGCCCGCCTGCACGGGATGGATGTGCGCGTCCGTGAAACCCGGCACCAGCAGACCGCCGTCCAGGTCGACCGTCTCGTGGGCCTGCCGCGACAGGTCCCCCTCCGGTCCCACGGCGGCGATCACGCCGTCACGCACCAGCACGGCCTCGGCCAGAACGCCCTTCGGGGTGAAGGCGCGGCCCCCTCGGAAGAGGATGTTCATGGGGGTCTCCCTTTCTCGATCGCTCTTATCTTCCCGCCCCTGCTCAGTGACCGGTGATGAGGTCGGCGAAGCGGGCCAGGACCGAGGTGCGCGGCATCGTGCGCTCGCGGTGGTCGGCCATCCGGTAGAGCCGGTACATCGTGTGCACGCCCACCCAGCGCAGCGGCTCCGGCTCCCAGGAGCGCACCCGGCGGCCCACCCACGGCAGCGCGGTCAGCTCCGTCTCCTCGCCGAGGATCAGGTCGCGCAGCGTGCGGCCGGCCAGGTTCGTGGTGGTCACGCCGTGGCCGGTGTAGCCGCCCGCCCAGCCCAGGCCGGTGGCACGGTCCACGTGGACGGTCGAGCACCAGTCGCGCGGCACGCCCAGCACGCCTGACCAGGCGTGCGCGATCGAGGAGGAGCGGGCGGCGGGGAAGAAGTCGGTCAGCAGCCGCCACAGGGCCTCGACGGTCCACTCGTGGGTGTGGCCGCGCGCGTCGACCCTGGAGCCGTACAGGTACGGGCGGCCGCGCCCGCCGAAGGCGATGCGGTCGTCGGCGGTGCGCTGGGCGTACATGTAGTAGTGGGCCATGTCGCCGAGCAACTCGGCGCCCTGCCAGCCGACCTCGTCCCAGAAGGAGGCGGGGAGGGGCTCGGTGACGATCATGGAGCTGTTCATCGGGAGCCACTGGCGGCGCAGGCCGCGCAGGCGGGCCGTGAAGCCCTCGGTCGCGCGGATCACATGGCCCGCCGACACCGTGCCGTACGGGGTGACCGCCCGGTGCGGGGCGATCTCGGTGACCGGGGTGCGCTCGTAGATGGGCACGCCGAGGTCGCGTACCGCCCTGGCCAGGCCCTGGGCCAGCTTGGCGGGCTGGATGCGCGCGCAGTGGGGGCTCCAGGAGGCCGTGAGGGCCCCGGAGACGCGTACGTGGTCCGCGGGGTTCACCAGGCGCAGGTCGGGCTCCAGGATGCCCCAGGAGCGGGCAGAGGCCACCGTCGCGCGCAGCCGGGCCGCCTGGGCGGGGGTGCGGGCCACGTTCAGGACGCCGCCCTTGACCAGGTCGCAGTCGATGGACTCCTTCTCGCAGACCGCGATGACCTCGTCGATCGAGGCGTACATCTCGCGCTGCAGCCGCCGGGCCCCCTCGCCGTACCGCTCGTGCGAGCCGGCCAGGTCGCCGGTCAGCCAGCCGCCGTTGCGCCCGGACGCGCCGAACCCGGCGAACTCCTGCTCCAGCACCACCACGCTCAGGGACGGGCGGGCCCGCTTGAGGTAGTACGCGGTCCACAGACCCGTGTAGCCGGCGCCGACGATGGCCACGTCGGCCTGGAGGTCGCCGCCGAGCCGGTGGCCGGGGGAGGGCACGCCGGAGGACCGGTACCAGAAGGAGACGTCGCCGTTCACGAACCCGGACGACAAAGGGGCACGCACGCTCATGGCGACATATCCTCCTATATCGGGATAAGTCGGCGCATCTCGCGACGAAATACGCAATGAAACACATCGTTAGCGACCGTGTAACAGCCGCCCGGCATGCTCGTGTGCATGGGATTCTTGCGCATCCGCACCACGGTGGACGAGCGACCCGGCCGGCTGGCCTCGCTGGCCGCGGCCCTGGCGGCCAGGGGTGGCAACATCCTCGGCCTGAGCGTACAGTCCGACGCCGACGGCACCGTCGACGAGTTCGTCGCCGACATCCCGGCCAGTCCCGAGACTGTGCGCGAGGCTCTGGAGGCGGCCGGTGGCCGCCGGGTCCAGGTGGTGCCCGCCACCGCCCACGAGCTGACCGACGAGCCCACCAGGGCGCTGCTGCTGGCCTCCAGGCTGCGCTCGATGCCGTGGCGGCTGCCCGAGCTGCTGGCCGAGCTGCTGCGCGCGGACGACGCCCGGTGGATCTATGGTGAAGCGGTGAGTGATCTTCCCGACCCGACCCAGCTCGTCGTGCCGGTCGCGCCCAGGCGCGCGGTCCGGCTGCGCCGCGCCGAGCTGCCGTTCACGCTGACCGAGGCGGCCAGGGCGGCCTCCTTCGCCAGGCTCGCCCAGCCCGCCACCGAGCAGGCCGGCGGCGAGCGCGGGGTCAAGCTCGCCGACGGGGTCGAGGTCACCGTGCGCCCGCTCACCTCCATCTACCGCGAGGCCGTGCGCGACCTGCACGACCGGTGCTCGCCGGAGTCGCGCAGGTTCCGCTACTTCACCTCGATGCCCGCGCTGCCGCCCCGCATGTTCGACCGGCTCTGCGACCGCAGCAGGGGATATTCGCTGGTCGCCGGGCACGACGGGCAGGTCGTGGCGATGGCCAACCTCATGTTCACCCCGGATCCCGGCATCGCGGAGATGGCATTCCTGGTCGAGGACCGCTGGCAGGGGCGCGGTCTGGGCACGGCGATGGCGCGGATGCTGGTGCGGGCGGCCCGCGATCTCGGCTACGCCGAGGTCAGGGCCACCATGCTGTCCGACAACGCGAAGATGCGCAGGCTGCTGATCTCCCTGGGCGCCACGCTCGGCTACACCGAGGATCCCGGCGTCGTGGAGGCGCGGCTGCCGGTCGGCACGATGGCCCCGGCCTAGGGTCCCAGGCTCAGCCCAGGCCCGCCTCGTCGTCCGTCTTGCCGGCATCCGGATCCCGCCGGATGCCCAGGTGGCGTTCGATGCGCTCCAGGCTCTCCTGGATCTGCGTGAGCCGCTCGCCCAGCATGGAGCCGCCGGCGAAGAACATCTCGGCGGGGCGTTCCTTGGGGCCGCGGCCCACGCGGTCCAGCACGCGCTGGCGTACGTCCGCCAGCTCCGCCCCGGCGTCCGCGAGCCCCTGGGCGGCCAGCCCCTCGCCCTCCCTGATCAGCCCGAGCAGGATGTGCTCGGTGCCGATGTAGTTGTGGCGCAGCTGCAGCGCCTCGCGCAGCGACAGCTCCAGGACCTTCTTGGCCCGCGGCGTGAACGGGATGTGCTCCCCGGGCGCCTTGCCGCCGCGGCCGACCTCGCGCTCGACGAACGCGCGCACGTGGCCGAGCTCCACGCCGCAACTGTCGAGCACCAGCGAGGCCAGTCCCTCGCCCTCGTGGATGAGGCCGAGCAATATGTGTTCCGTGCCGATGTAGTTGTGGTTCATCATCCGCGCCTCCTCCTGGGCGAGGACGACGACCCTGCGCGCACGGTCGGTGAAGCGTTCGAACACCGGGGGCCTCCGTTCGGCTGGGGCTGCCTCCACTATGCGCTACAAAGCCGGCGATGTGGGGTATTTGTCCTGTGTGGATCTTGACGAGGTGGCGGACCGGCTGTACGCGTTGCCGCCGTCCGAGTTCACCGCCGCGCGTACGGCGGAGGCCCGCGCGGCCAAGGACGCGGGCGAGGCGGGGCTCTCGCGTGACATCGCGAAACTTCGCAGGCCGACGGTGTCCGCCTGGGCGGTGAACCGGCTCTCGCGCGAGCATCCCGACGAGCTGGCCGAGCTGCTGGAGGTGGGGGAGCGGTTGCGCGCGGCCTGGGCGGAGCAGGACGCCGACGAGCTGGCCGCGCTGACCCAGCGCCGGGCCGAGGTGACCGGGAAGGTCGGCAGGCTCGCCAGGCAGGCGGCCGGCCTGTCGCCCGCGGCGGGGACCGAGGTGGACCAGACCCTGGACGCCGCCCTCGTGGACGCCGACGCGGCCGCGGAGGTGCGCCGCGGGCACCTGGCCAAGCCCCTGCACTACAGCGGGTTCGCGCCCGCCCCCATCCCGCGCGAGCGGCCGGCCGCGCGGAAGCGGAAGACGCCGGAGGACGAGGCCGCCGAGGCCAGGAAGCGCGCGGAGGCCGAGGCGAGGAAGGCCGAGGAACGCGCGGAGGCCGAGGCGGCGCACCGGGAGTGGCGCCAGGCGCTGGACGCGGCCGAGAAGGAGCACGACGAGCGCGCGGAGAAGGTGGCGCGGCTGGAGGGGAAGCTGGCCAAGGCGCGCAAGAGGCTCGAGGACAGCCGGCAGCGGCTGGAGGTGACGCGGCGCGAGGAACGGCACGCGCGGCAGCGTTTGGAGCGGTAAGGTGTACGAAACGGTTTCGTACACCTAGGAGTTGCGATGACGACCTGGACCCCCGCCTCCATGCCCGACCAGACCGGCAAGACCGCCATCGTGACCGGCGCCAACAGCGGCATCGGCCTGCCCACCGCGCTGGAGCTGGCCCGGCACGGCGCGCACGTCGTCGTGGCGGCGCGCGACCCGGAGAAGGGCGGCGAGGCGGTCGCGCGCATCCTGCGGGAGGTGCCGGGCGCCCAGGTGGAGTACGGGCGGCTCGACCTGGCCGACCTGGACTCGGTCAGGCGGTTCGCCGAGGGCGTGGACAAGGTGGACCTGCTGGTCAACAACGCCGGCATCAGCATGGTCCCGAGACGGGAGACCAAGGACGGCTTCGAGCTGCAGTTCGGCACCAACCACCTGGGGCACTTCGCGCTCACGGGCCTGCTGCTGCCGCTGCTGGCCGCCAGGCCCGGCGCCCGGGTCGTCACCGTGTCCAGCGACGCGCACTCGGTCGGCCGGATCGACTTCGACAACCTGGACCTGGAGCGCGGCTACGGCCGCATGTCCGCCTACGGGCGCTCCAAGCTCGCCAACCTGCTGTTCACGCTGGAGCTGCAGCGGCGGGCCACGAAGGCGGGGATCGACCTGAAGAGCATGGCGACCCACCCCGGCATGACGGCCACGCGGATCGTCAAGCTGGGGCCGTTCCAGCCGCTCCTGGGCGTGTTCCTGCAGTCGGCCGAGGCCGGCGCCGTGCCCTCGCTCTACGCCGCCACCTCGCCCGACGTGCGGGGCGGCGAGTATTTCGGGCCGAAGGCCAAGGTGCTGGAGCCGTCGCAGGCGGCCCGGTCCGAATCGACCGCCGCGCGGCTGTGGGACGTGTCCAGCGAGCTGACGGGCGTACGATTCGAGAAGTTCGCCAATCTCTGAAGGACGTGCACGTGGCTCCACTCGACCCTGAGCGTGACAGGGCCATTCTCGACGCCACGATGCAGCTGCTGTCCGAGGTCGGCTACGACCGCATGACGGTCGACCAGATCGCCAAGCGGGCCAGGGCCAGCAAGGCCACCATCTACCGGCGCTGGGCGGGCAAGCCCGAGCTGGTGGTCGACGTCATCTGCCGGCGCTTCGACACGGACGCGCCGCCCGGCGAGGACACCGGCTCGCTGCGCGGCGACCTGGCCTCGATCTTCCGTGGCCTGTGCGAGGCGGTGGAGCGCAAGCACACGCTCGTCATCGGGCTGTCCTCGACGCTGGTGTCCAACCAGGAGCTGGCCCGCACGCTGCGCGCCCACATGCCGACGAAGAACCTCGGCGACGTGCGGGCGCTGCTGGAGCGCGCCGTCAAGCGCGGCGAGCTGGCCGGGCCGGTCGATCCCGGGCGGCTGTTCGGGCTGGCCGAGGCGCTGGTGTGGCACCGCATGATCTTCGCGGGGCCGCCGTTCGAGGCGGCGTTCGTCGAGGAGTCGGTGGACGGCGTGCTCATGCCGGTGATCAGGGCTTGGGCGGGCTAGTCGCCCGGGCCAGGTAGGCGCAGACGGGAAAACCCTCTCCCGCGTACGGCTCCGCGAGCCGGAGATAGTGGCCCCTGATGCGCTCGACCGTCTCCGGCGGCTGGCCGGCGATCATCGCGAACCGGGGCCCGCCCGCCTGCACGATGTCCGTCCACCAGGTCGCGAGATCCACCCGGTGGCGCCACCTGACGGTCTCCACGGCCGCCCCGGCGAAGCCGGCCCCCGCCAGCAGGGCGGTGAAGCGCCCCGGGGTGTCGTGGGCGGTGAAGGGGCGCGCCGGCGGGTCGTAGGGGACGCGGGCGGCGGCGATGGCCTCGGTGAAGACGTTCGTGGCGGTCATCTCGTCGGACTTCCACCAGGTCAGGGCGATCACCCCGCCCGGGCGCAGCACGCGGTGCAGCTCCCTGAGCGCCGCGGCGGCGTCGGGCACATGATTGATGACGAAATTTCCGGCTATCACGTCGAACTGCCCGTCCTCGAACGGGAGGTCGGGCAGCGCGGCCAGCCGGACGCTCGCATACGGGTGGCGCCGGGAGGCCAGCTCCAGCATGCCGGGATCGGCGTCCACGGCGGTGACCTCGGCGCCCACCGCGAGCGCCGCCGCCGTCACCACGCCGGTGCCGCAGCCCACGTCGAGCAGGCGGGGGGCGCGGACCTGGCAGGCCGAGGCGAGGAGGGGACCGACGGTGTGGGAGCTGAGGTGGGCGAAGCCGCGATCGTACGCTTCGGCGTTGGTCACGCGGCCCAGCCTAGCCCAGCAGCCGAACCTCACATTCTGATGTGAGATTTCCCCCTAAAGGCTGTTTTTTCGGGAAATGTCGCCCCTAAGGTCATCCGCATGACCATCGACGCCTTCATCGACGCCCTCCCCAAGGTCGAGCTCCACGTGCACCTGGTGGGCTCGGCCTCGGTATCCACCGTGCTGGAACTGTCGCGCCGCCACCCCGGCACCGAGGTGCCCACCACGGAGGAGGAGTTGCGCCGCTTCTACACCTTCACCGACTTCCCGCACTTCGCCCGGGTGTACCGGGCCGTCAACGCGCTGGTCCGCGAGCCGGAGGATGTGGCGACCCTCGTGCTCGGGCTGGCCCGCGACCTCGCCCCGCAGGAGGCCCGCTACGTGGAGCTGCAGGTCACGCCGTACGCCCACCACATCGTCGGCATGCCCATGCGCGAGGTCACCGAGGCCCTGGACCTGGCCGCCGGCCGCTCGCTGGCCGACCACGGCGTCGAGATGGCCTACATCTTCGACATCCCCGGCGAGTACGGCGAGGAGGCCGCGAAGATCACCCTGGAGCACGCCCTCCAGGAACCTCCCGCCGCGCTGGTAGGTTTCGGCATCGGCGGGATCGAGCAGGAGCGGCCGAAATATCGTGACGCCTACCGTTCGGCGTTCTCGGCCGCCCGGGCGGCGGGCCTGCACAGCGTCCCGCACGGCGGGGAGATGTCCGGCCCGGAGACGATCTGGGAGGTCATCGAGGGCTACGGCGCCGAGCGCATCGGCCACGGCATCAACTGCCTGTCCGACCCTCGCCTGGTGGCCCACCTGCGCGAGACCCAGCTCCCGCTGGACGTGTGCCCGACCTCCAACCTGTGCACCGGCCAGATCGCCCGCATCGAGGACCACCCGTTGCCCCGGATGCTGGAGGAGGGCCTGTACGTCACGCTGAACAGCGACGACCCGCCGATGTTCGCCACGACGCTGGCGGAGGAGTACCGGGTGGCGGCCGGGGTGTTCGGCTTCGGGAAGGAGGAGCTGGCGCTGCTCGCGCGCAACGGGGTGCGGGCGTCCTACCTGGCCGAGGAGCGCAAGCGGGCGCTGGAGGCGGAGATCGACGCGCTGGTCGCCGCCTCGTAGCCTCCGGGGCCGCGCAGGCACCCGGAGGCCACGGTGGGAGATCTCAGGGGGACGCGATCCGGCCCAGCCCCGGCGGGATCTTGCTCGCCGCCGCCCGGTCCAGCAGGAACAACGTCCGCCCCCGGCCCCGCGCCCCCGCCGCCGGCACCTGTACGGGACCCGAGTCCGACAGGGCCAGCCGGACCGCGCCCGACTTCTCCTCACCGGCCGCCACCACCCACACCTCGCGCGAGGCGTGGATGGCCGGCAGCGTCAGCGAGATGCGCGTGGGCGGCGGCTTGGGCGAGCCGTGCACCGCCACCACCGGGCGCGTGTCGTAGAGCGCGGGCATCCCCGGGAACAGCGAGGCCACGTGGGAGTCGGGGCCCATGCCGAGCAGCATCACGTCGAAGTTCGGCACCGGCCCGTGGTCCTCCGGCCGGGCGGCCTTGCGCAGCTCGGTGGCGTAGGCGTCGGCCGACTCCTCGGCCGACATGCCCGAGTCGGGGCCGCGCATGACGTGCACCCGCTCCGGGTCCACGTCCACGTGGTCCAGCAGGGCCTCACGGGCGCCGGTCTCGTTGCGTTCCTTGTCGCCGGCGGGGACGAAGCGCTCGTCGCCCCACCAGACGTCCAGGCGCCGCCAGTCCACGGCGTCCCGGGCGGGCGTGGCGGCGATGGCCGCCAGGGTGGCGATGCCCACCGTGCCGCCCGTCAGCACGATCGAGGCCGAACCCTTGGCCGACTGCACGTCGACCAGCCGGGTGATGATCCGCGCCGCCACGGCCTTGGCCAGGACGTCGGCGTTGCGGTGCACGACGATGCTGGGAACGCTCACTGTCATCCCTTGTACGTCCTGGCGAACCGCTTGACCGCGGCCTCGTAGATCTCGTCGGTGTCGAGCCTGCGCAGCTCCTCGGCCAGCAGCTCCGAGGTCTGCCGCCGGGCCAGGGCCACGTTCCTGTCGGGCTGGCCGGGGCGGGAGAGCGTGGCCAGGCGGGCGTCGGACCTGGTCACCGTCAGATCGCCCTCGCCCAGCTGCAGGCGGACGGAGGTCAGGCCGGGGCCCTGCGAGTCGGCGACCCTGATCGGCGCCCCGAGCCGCTCCGACAGCCAGGCGGCCAGCAGCGGCGCGCTCGGGTGACCCGCCGCGGCCTCCACGACGCCCTTGCGCACCTTGCCCACCGGCTGGTCGAACGCGGCCGCCAGCAGGCTGCGCCACGGCGTCAGCCGGGCCCAGGCCAGGTCGGTGTCGCCGCGGGCGTACCCCTTGGCCCGGATCACCAGCGTCTTGACGCCGCCGTCGTCGAAGCCCTTGGCGTCGGTGATGCGGCGCTGCGCCAGCGCCCCGATCGCGTCCTTGGACGGCACGTCGGGAGCCGCGCCCGGCCACCACGCCACGACCGGCGTGTCGGGCAGGAGCAGCGGGCTGACCACGGAGTCGGCGTGCTCGGTGAGCTCGCCGTACAGGCGCAGCACGACCACCTCACCGGGCGTGTTCTCGCCGATCCGCAGCTCGGCGTCGAGCCTGATGGGCTCGTCCTCCTCGCGCTTGATCACCACGATGATGCGCGACGGGTGCTCGCGGGCCGCCTCGGTGGCGGCGCGCAGCGCGTCGTACTGGTGGCGCTCCTCGCTGATCACGACGAGCGTGAGCACCATGCCGATGGCCGGCGCCCCCATCTGGTGGCGCAGGTGCGTGAACTGGGCGGCGATCTTCCCGGCCGTGGTGTCAGTGAGCATAAAGGTCGTCACGAGCCCTCCTTCGTCGGTCTCGTGCCAACTGTCGTGCCGCGTCTAATTGTTCGCTCGCTGCGCTCACTCACTAGAGCCTCCTCCACACGCGGCCGTCGCGGGCCATCATCGCGTCGGCGGACTCCGGCCCCCACGAACCGGACTCGTAGCCCTCCGGCTGCCCCTGGGTGGCCCAGAACTCCTCGATCGGGTCGAGGATCTTCCACGACAGCTCGACCTCCCGCTGGTGCGGGAAGAGCGGCGGGTCGCCGATCATCACGTCGAGCAGCAGCCGCTCGTACGCCTCCGGCGACGACTCCAGGAACGACTCGCCGTAGGCGAAGTCCATGGAGACGTCGCGGACCTCCATCTGCGTCCCGGGCACCTTCGAGCCGAAGCGCACCGTGATGCCCTCATCCGGCTGGACCCGGACCACCAGGGCGTTCTGGCCGAGGATCTCCGTGTCGTCCTTGCTGAAGGGCAGGTGCGGCGCCCGCTGGAACACCACGGCCACCTCGGTGACGCGGCGGCCCAGGCGCTTGCCGGCGCGCAGGTAGAACGGCACCCCGGCCCACCGCCGGTTGGCGATCTCCAGCTTGACGGCGGCGTACGTCTCGGTGGTGGACTCGGCGGAGATGCCGTCCTCCTGCAGGTAGCCGACGACCTTCTCGCCGCCCTGCCAGCCCGCCGAGTATTGCCCGCGCGCCGTGTTGAGCCCCAGGTTGGCCGGCAGCTGCACGGCCTTGAGCACCTTCTCCTTCTCCCGCCGCAGCGCGGAGGCGTCGAAGGACGTCGGGTCCTCCATCGCGACCAGCGCGAGCAGCTGGAGCAGGTGGTTCTGGATCACGTCGCGGGCCGCGCCGATGCCGTCGTAGTAGCCCGCGCGCCCCCCGATGCCGATGTCCTCGGCCATGGTGATCTGCACGTGGTCGACGAAGCTGCGGTTCCAGATCGGCTCGTAGAGGTTGTTGGCGAACCTCAGGGCCATGATGTTCTGGACGGTCTCCTTGCCCAGGTAGTGGTCGATCCGGAAGATCGAGCTCTCGGGGAAGGCCGAGGTGGTGATCTCGTTCAGCTCGTGCGCCGACTTCAGGTCGTGCCCGAACGGCTTCTCGATGACCACCCGCCGCCACGACCCCTCGGGCGCGTCGGCCAGCCCGGTCCGCTTGAGCTGCTCCACCACCACGGGGAAGAACTTCGGCGGCACCGACAGGTAGAAAGCGTAGTTTCCGCCGGTGCCCCGGGTCTCGTCGATCTCAGCCAAGGCCATGGCCAGCGCGTCGAACGCCCCGTCGTCCGAGAACTCGCCGGGCACGAAGTGGATGCCCTCGCGGATCTGCTTCCAGACCTCCTCGCGGAAGGGCGTCCGGGCATGAGCCTTGACGGCGTCGTGCGTCAGCTGGGCGAAATCCTGGTCCTTCCAATCCCGCCGGGCGAACCCGACCAGCGAGAACCCGGGTGGCAACAGCCCCCGGTTCCCCAGGTCGTAAATCGCCGGCAGCAGCTTGCGCTTGGCCAGGTCACCCGTCACGCCGAACAACACCATCACGCATGGTCCCGCCACCCGGGGCAACCGCTTGTCGCGCGGGTCGCGCAGCGGGTTGGCGGCCGCCACTTCCAAGGTGGTGGAGGTGCCCGCGACGGCCGCCGCCACGGTGGCGGCCTCCTCCGCGGGTGCTGCCGGGTCAGTCATCTCAAGCCTCCTGTGCGGCTGCGAGCAAACGCGCGACTCCCGCCGCGCGGTCGGTCAGATGCAGGCGTACGGCCGGACGCCCGCGGGTTTCCAGCGCCCCCAGATCACCGAGCGCCTGGGCGAGCTGGAGCCGGCCCAGCGAGTAGGGGGCGCCGGGGACGGCGACGTCCTCGGAAACCTCCCCGGTGATCAGCAGGAACACCCCGTTCTGCGGCCCGCCCTTGTGGTATTGCCCGGTCGAGTGCAGATAGCGGGGCCCCCACCCGAACGTCACCGGCCGGTTCGTGCGCAGCGCGAGCAGGGCCCGCAACGTGGCCGGATCGGCCATCATCCAGGCGTCCGTCATCTGCTCGAAGTCGGCCCCGTCGGGCACCGGCGCGTCGAAGGCCGCCAGCCGGTCGAGGTAGGCCAGGACCGCCAGGTAACCGTCGCCCGGGATCGCGTGCAGCAGCTCGGCGAACAGCCCGGGCAGGTCCTTGGCCGTCGCCGACCCGAACGCCTCGACCGGGCCGTCCACGAACGACGGCGCGCCGACCGGCAGGTCGGGCAGGGCCAGCAGGGTCGCGGTGTTCTCCTTCGACTCGGCCACATTCGGCTGGTCGAAGGGGTCGATCTCCAGCAGCAACCCGGCGACGGCGGTGGCGTATTCCCAGACCAGGAACTGCGCGCCCAGCGGCCCGTCCACGCGTACGTCCCCGACGTCCGAATCGATCGCGACGATCAGCTCGTCGCCGGTCTCGTTGGGATCGGCGCCCACGACCGGCAGGATCCCCCTGCCCTGCTTGCCGGTGGACTCGGCGACGAGCTGCTCGATCCAGTCGGGCAGCCCGGTGATGGGCGAGAGCTGGTCCTCCAGCACCAGCTTGTCGCGTCCGGCCAGCGCCGCGCCGCCGAGCGCGGCCCCCAGGTCGAGGCCCGGGTTGCCGGTGTCGCGCGACAGCAGCGGCAGCACCTCGTCCGCCTCGTCGAGCAGCCGCTCCACGTCGGCGCCCGCCAGCGCGGCGGGCACCAGCCCGAACGCCGACAGCGCCGCGTAGCGGCCGCCCACGTCGGGCACGGCGAGCACCAGCTCGTAGCCGCCGTCCACGGCCCGCCGCTCCAGCGGCGAGCCCGGGTCGGTGACGACCACGATGCGGCTCGCGGGCGCCAGGCCCGCGTCGGCGAAGAGCCGCTCGTAGACGCGCAGGTGGCAGTCGGTCTCCACGGTCGAGCCGCTCTTGCTGGCCACGACCACGACCGTGGATTCGAGCTGGTCCGTCAGGGCGCGGCGGGCCTGCCCCGGGTCGGTGGTGTCGAGCACCGTGAGCGGCACGTCGGCGGTGTTGCAGATGACTTCCGCCGCCAGCGACGAGCCGCCCATCCCGGCCAGGACCACGTTCGTCAGGCCCGCGGCGCGGGCCCGGCCCGCGAGCTCGCCCAGTACGGGCAGGAGCTCGCGGGAGGAGCGGGGCAGGGTCAGCCAGCCGAGCCTGACCGCCGCCTCCGCCTCGGCGTCCTCACCCCACAGCGTGGGGTCGCCGGCGGCGAGCCGCGCGGGCACGCCGTCGGCGACGAGGCGCCCCGCGACGGAGGAGGCGGCCGAGGCCACCCCCTCCTCGCGGTAGGAGACCTCCATCACGGAACCAGGTTCTTGGTGACGCTCTCGAGCAGCTCGTTCCAGGACGCCTCGAACTTCTCCACGCCCTCGTCCTCCAGCACCTTGACCACGTCGTCGTAGTCCACGCCGGCTTCCTTGAGCGCGGCCATGGTGTTCCAGGCCTGCTCGTAGAAGGGGCGCACGGTGTCGCCGGTGATGTTGGCGTGGTCGGCCGTGGAGTCGAGCGTCTTCTCCGGCATCGTGTTGACGGTGCCGGGGGCGACGAGCTGGTCGACGTAGAGGGTGTCGGAGTATTCGGGGTTCTTGACACCGGTCGAGGCCCACAGCGGCCGCTGCGGGCGGGCGCCCGCCGAGCGCAGGCGCTGCCAGCGCTCCGAGTTCATCACGTCCTCGAACGCCGCGTACGCCAGGCGCGCGTTGGCCACGCCCGCCTTGCCCTTCAGCTCCGGCTTGCCCAGCTTGTCGAGGCGCTTGTCGATCTCGGTGTCGACGCGGCTGACGAAGAACGAGGCCACCGACTCGATCGTGGCCAGGTTGAGGCCCTTGGCCTGCGCCGCCTCCAGCCCGGCCAGCCAGGCGTCCATGACGGCGCGGTAGCGCTCGAGGGAGAAGATCAGCGTGACGTTGACGCTGATGCCCTCCGACAGCGCCTGCGTGATCGCGGGCAGGCCCTCCAGGGTCGCCGGGATCTTGATGAACAGGTTGGGCCGGTCCACCATCCACCACAGCGACCGGGCCTCGGCGACCGTCTTCTCGCTCTCGCGGGCCAGCCGCGGGTCGACCTCCAGCGAGACGCGGCCGTCCACTCCGCCGGAGGCGTCGTAGACCGGGCGCAGAACGTCGGCGGCCCAGCGGATGTCGTAGGTGGTGATCGCGCGTACGGCCTCGCCCACGTCGACGCCGCGCACGGCCAGGTCGTGGAGCTGGGCGTCGTAGGCGTCGCCCTTGCTGAGCGCGTTGGCGAAGATCGTCGGGTTGGAAGTCACTCCGACGACGTTCTTCTCGCGGATCAGCTGTTCCAGGTTGCCGCTGCGCAGGCGCTCGCGGCTGATGTCGTCAAGCCAGATGGCCACGCCCTGGCCGGACAGCTTGTTGAGGATCTCGCTCATCTTTTCTTCAGTTTCCCGTCGTCTCGCCCTTGTCCTGACCCAGCTTGGCCAGGCTCGCCTTCGCCGCGGCCGCCACCCGCTCCGCCGTCAGACCGAACTGCTCGTACAGAGTCTTGTACGGCGCGGAGGCACCGAAGTGTTCGAGGCTGACCACTTCGCCGCACTCGCCGACGTATTCGTGCCAGCCGAGCGCGATGCCCGCCTCGACCGCGACGCGAGCCCGGATCGACGAGGGCAGAACCGTCTGCCTATATGCGGATTCCTGCCCCTTGAACCACTCAACACACGGCATCGAGACCACTCGCGTGGGGATGCCCTGCGCCTCGAGCAGTTCGCGGCCGTCCACCGCGATCTGCACCTCGCTGCCCGTGGCGATGAGGATGACCTTCGGCTGGCCGTCGGACGCGTCGCGCAGCACGTAGCCGCCGCGGGCCACGCCGTCGGCGCTGGTGCCCTCGTAGACCGGCAGGTTCTGCCTGGTCAGCGCCAGGGCGGCAGGCCGGTCGGTGTGCTCCAGCACGGCCTTCCAGGCGTACGCCGTCTCGTTGGCGTCGGCCGGGCGCACCACGTCGAGGCCGGGGATCGCGCGCAGCGCCCACAGGTGCTCGATCGGCTGGTGGGTGGGGCCGTCCTCGCCCAGGCCGATGGAGTCGTGCGTCCACACGTAGGTGACCGGCAGCTTCATCAGCGCGGCCAGGCGGACCGAGGGGCGCATGTAGTCGGAGAAGACCAGGAACGTGCCGCCGTACGGGCGGGTGCCGCCGTGCAGGGCGATGCCGTTGAGGATGGCGCCCATGGCGTGCTCGCGGATGCCGAAGTGCAGCGTGCGGCCGTAGCGGTTACCGGGGAACTCCTTGGTCTGGTATTCCTCCGGGATGAAGGACGGCTCGCCCTTCATCGTGGTGAGGTTGGAGTCGGCCAGGTCGGCCGAGCCGCCCCACAGCTCGGGCAGCACCGGCGCCAGCGCGCCCAGCACCTCGCCGGACGCCTTGCGGGTGGCGACCGAGGCGCCCACCTCGAACGAGGGCAGCGCGGTGGCCCAGCCGGCCGGCAGCTCGCGGTGCGAGATGCGGTCGAGCTCGGCGGCCCGCTCGGGGTTGGCCAGGCGCCATTCGGCGTAGGCCTTCTCCCACTCGGCGTGGTCGGCGCGGCCGCGCTGGGCGATGCCGCGCACGTGCGCCAGCACCTCGGCCGGCACGTGGAAGGTCTTGGCCGGGTCCATGCCCAGCACTTCCTTGGTGGCGGCGACCTCCGCCTCGCCCAGGGCCGAGCCGTGGATCTTGCCGGTGTTCTTCTTGTTGGGGGCCGGCCAGCCGATGATGGTGCGCAGCCGGATGAACGACGGCCGGTCGGTCTCGGCCTTGGCCGCCTGCAGGGCGTCGTAGAGGGCCTGGACGTCCTCGACGTAGTCGCCGGAGGCGGTCCAGTCGACGCTCTGGGTGTGCCAGCCGTAGGCGTCGTAGCGGGCGACCACGTCTTCCGACAGGGCGATCTGCGTGTCGTCCTCGATGGAGATGTGGTTGTCGTCGTAGATGACGATGAGGTTGCCCAGCTTCTGGTGGCCGGCGATCGAGCTGGCCTCGTGGCTGATGCCCTCCTCGATGTCGCCGTCGCTGACGAAGCACCAGATGTGGTGGTCGAACGGCGAGGAGCCGGCCTCGGAGTCGGGGTCGAACAGGCCGCGCTCGCGGCGGGCCGCCATCGCCATGCCGACCGCGTTGCCCAGGCCCTGGCCGAGGGGGCCGGTCGTGGTCTCCACACCCGCCGTGTGACCGTGCTCGGGGTGACCGGGGGTCAGGCTGTCCCACTGGCGCAACCGCCTGAGGTCGTCCAGCGTGAGGCCGTAGCCCGACAGGTAGAGCTGGATGTAGAGCGTCAAGCTCGAGTGGCCGCACGACAGCACGAACCGGTCACGTCCGAGCCACCCGGGATCGGTGGGGTCGTGACGCATCACGCGCTGGAAAAGCAGGTATGCGGCGGGGGCCAGGCTCATGGCGGTGCCGGGGTGACCCGAGCCCGCCTTCTCCACTGCGTCCATGGCCAGGGCTCGAACGACGTCGACCGCCTGCTTGTCCAGGTCGGTCCATTCAAGGGCTGGCACGAGTTCGGTGCTCAAGTGCTCGATCTCCGGAATCTAGTTGTCATTGGTATGCCGGTCGGCTGTCCCGCCCGAGACGGGCCGCCTTCCGGCGGCCTGCCGCAGGTTGCGCGCCCGCGCCTACACGGGACCCTAACCGAGTGGAGCTGGCGATCGATTCCCATTCCACCCTCGCGTGTCCATGTACGGCGCAAGCCCCCCATTGGCCGGACCGGCCGACCCTGCGACTACAGTTTGTTTGTTCGCAGGGGCGTCACGGCGCCCGCCCATGGATCCGCTCTTTACAGAGGTTACGCGTTGACTCCGCACAGGCTGGAAGCGCCTTGACGGTGCTGACCAACAGGCAGGCGACGGCCCCCTCACCGCAGGTGAAGGCGCCGCGCTCGATAGGCATGACCATCAGGGCCTACATCGCGCTCACCAAGCCGCGGATCATCGAGCTGCTGCTGATCACGACGCTGCCGGTGATGTTCCTCGCAGCGGGCGGCCTCCCGCCGCTGTGGACGTCGATCTCGGTCATGGTGTTCGGCACCCTGTCGGCGGGCAGCGCCAACGCGCTCAACTGCTACGTGGACCGCGACATCGACCAGAAGATGCGCCGCACCCGCCGCCGGCCGCTGGCCAGGCACCAGGTCTCGCCGCGCGGGGCGCTGGTGTTCGGCATCGTGCTGGGCGTCCTGTCCACCGCGGGGCTGTGGCTGACCACCAACTGGCTGGCCGCGCTGCTGTCACTCGCGGCGATCCTGTTCTACGTGCTGGTCTACTCGATGATCCTCAAGCGGCGCACGGCCCAGAACATCGTCTGGGGCGGCATCGCGGGGTGCATGCCGGTGATGATCGGCTGGGCCGGCATCACCGAGCGGCTCGACTGGGCGCCGCTGGTGCTGTTCGGGGTGGTGTTCTTCTGGACGCCGCCGCACACCTGGACGCTGGCCATGCGTTACAAGGAGGACTACGCGGCGGCCAAGGTGCCGATGCTGCCCGTGGTGGCCACCGAGCGCCGGGTCGTGCTGGAGTCGATCGCCTACACCTGGGCCACCGTGCTGTGCTCGCTGGCGCTGTGGCCGGTGGCCGGCACCACGCTGTTCTACCCGGTCGTGGCCGCCGTGCTCGGCGTCATGTGCCTGTGGGAGGTGCACCGCCTGCTGGCCCGGCTCAACGCCGGCAAGAGCGGCGTCGACCTGCGGCCCATGCGCTTCTTCCACTGGTCCAACGCCTACCTGGCGCTGCTGTTCCTCGCCGTGGCCATCGACCCGCTGCTCGCCTGATCCGTTCCGGCCCGGCCGTTGCGCCGGGCTTTTTTCCGTCCGTATCATGCACATATGAATAGCTCTTCAGGTGTTGTGGCGGGGCTGGACGGGTGCGTGGTGCAGGAGCCGGACGCCGCCCGGGTCGCGGCCACCCGCGACCGGCTCGTCACGCCTGAGGAGGCCACGCGGCTGGCCGAGCTGTTCCGGCTGCTCGGCGACCGAGGAGGTGCACGACCTTCATGTCTGGACGGTGACGAGTGGGTACCCCACACTGTCGGCCCACGTGATCGTGGCGAGGGGCTCCGACTGTCACCGGGTGCGCACGCGGCTCGCCGACCTGCTGCACGAGCGGTTCGAGATCGGCCACACCACGCTCCAGGTCGACCACGGCATTCCCGGCCTCGACCGGCACTGCGCGGACCCGCACGGACCCCGGCACTCTGATCCGTTAAAGTCACCCTATGGCGACCCGTGATCCACGCTGGGTGTTGAAGGACCGCCCGTCGTTCGCGTTGATCATCGGGCTGGTCCTCACCGGCATCTGCGCTCTGGTCTCGTTCTCCTTCGACGTGTTCAACGGCGCGCCGGTGCAGTTCTTCATCGCCCTGGCGCTGGCGCTGGCGCCCGTGCCGCTGCTGCTGGCGGCGGTGCTGGCGCTCGACCGGATGGAGCCCGAGCCGCGCAGCAACCTCGTCTTCGCCTTCGCGTGGGGCGCGGGCGTCGCCGTGCTGGTCGCCGGTGTGATCAACTCGCTCAACCTGCACTACATCATCGACACCGCCAAGCTGTCGGAGGCCAGCGCCCGCAACATCGCGGCCACGTTCGGCGCCCCCGTGGTGGAGGAGACGATGAAGGGCCTGGTGCTGCTGGGGCTGCTCAGGTTCCGCAGGGCCGAGCTGGACGGGCCGACCGACGGCATCATCTACGCCAGCATGGTCGGGCTCGGCTTCGCCATGAGCGAGAACGTCAGCTACTACATCTCCGCGCTGTCCGGGCAGGGGTTCAAGGGGCTGGCGGTCACGGTGGTCCTGCGCGGGATCCTGTCGCCGCTGGCGCATCCGCTGTTCAGCTCGATGATCGGGGTCGGCGTGGCGTACGCGGCCCAGCGGGGCGGCCCCGAGCGGGTGACCTACGTGCTGGCGGGCTGGTCGGGGGCGATGATCCTGCACGGGCTGTGGAACGGGCTGGCCTCCTACGGCGGGTTCCCCGGGCTCGTGGTGGCCTACCTGGCGCTGCTGGTCGTGCTGGTGGTGCTCATCGGCGTGGTGTTCAGGGACCGGCGGCGGATCGTGGCGCTCATCCAGCGCTATCTGCCGCCGTACGAGCCGACCAAGCTGGTCAACGAGGCCGACATCTACATGCTGTCGGCCTTCTCCCGGCGCCGCCAGGCCCGGCAGTGGGCCAAGGCCCACGGCGGCAAGCGGGGGCTGCGCGCGATGCGCGACTACCAGCTCGCCGCCACCGAGCTGGGGCTGCTGCACGAGCGGGCGGGCCGCCACATGGTCGACGAGCACACCTTCCACGAGGAGCAGCGGGCGCTGCTGGAGTGCATGAGCACCGCGCGCGCGGACTTCCCGGTGCCGTCGGTGCACGCCAGGTCGGTCGCCAGGGGCTCACCGCCGCCGGGTTACGCGCCGGGCGCGCCCGGCTGACCGAGGATGCGGGTGAGCGAGACCTCGCGCGGCCCGGGGGAGATCGGGTCGGAGTGCAGGACGAGGGCGTCGGCGAAGGCCTTGGCGGTGGCGAGCAGCTCGCGGGCGGCGTAGACGTACGTGGTGGAGGCCCATCGCCGGGCCGAGTCGTCGCCCGCCCCGAAGGTCTCCAGCCCCGCCGTCCGGCACAGCGTGACCGCCCTGGGGATGTGGAACTCCTGGGTCACCACCGTCACCCGCTCGGCCCCGAACACCTTGCGCGCCCGCACGCACGAGTCCCACGTGTCGAACCCGGCGTAGTCCAGCACCATCACCGTGTCGGGCACACCTCTGGCGCGCAGGTAGTCGCGCATGGCCGTGGGCTCGTCGTACTCCTTGCGGCTGTTGTCGCCCGACAGCAGCAGCGCCCGCACCTTGCCCGCGTGATAGAGCTCGGCGGCGATGTCGAGCCGGCGGGCCAGCATCGGGGTGGGCTGCCCGGCGTAGAGCCCCGCCCCCAGCACGAGCGCGGCCTGCGTCTCGGGCACCTGCCCGAGCCACTCCCGGCCCTCGGCCATCACCCGGTGGCCCGAGCTGCCGAGCCAGGCCCACGTCATGGGCGCCAGGGCGAGCACGCTGAGCAGCACGAGCCCCTGGTACGCCCGGCGCAGCCCCTTTCGAGTGGGGCGGACTTTTCCCAGCAAATCGCACCCCTTGTGGGCCGGGGGAGTGGCGAACTTAACACCACATAGCCTGGCATATCCGCTCAGGCGATGGCGGCGGCCTCGGTGGGGGAGTGGTGCGCGGGGGCGGCCTCCGGGTCACGCGCCCGCAGCGAGGTGACGACCCTCAGCGCGGCGATCCAGACCAGGGTCGAGCCGAGGACGTGCAGCAGCACCAGGGCGGCCGGCACGGCCAGGAAGTATTGCGTGTAGCCGATCACGCCCTGGAGCAGCTCCACCCCGAGCAGCGCCAGCGCCGCCCGCCGGGCGGGCCGGGGCGCGTTGGTCACGTGCAGGGCGAACAGCAGCGCGAACGTCAGCCCCACCACGAGGTAGGCCACGTCGGCGTGCAGCCGGGCCACGGCCTCGATGTCGAGGTCGAAGCGGGAGGCCCGCTCGTCGCCCGAGTGCGGGCCCGTGCCGCTGACCACCACGCCGGCCACCACCAGCGCGAACACGGACGCCAGCAGCACGTTGCCCAGCCGGCGGATGTCGCGGTGCACGATCCGGCGCACCGGGCCGTCGCCCTCGCCGGCGCGGGCGTACAGCAGCCAGCAGGCGGCGATCAGGCCGACGGAGAAGACGAAGTGCATGCCGACGGTGAACGGGTTGAGCATGGTGTTGACCACCAGCCCGCCCCACAGGGCCTGCACCACGATGCCCGCCGGCTGCAGCCACGACAGCAGCACGAGCGAGCGGCGGCGCTGCGCCATCCGCAGCACGGCCACGACACAGGCGGCCCCCACGGCCAGCACCAGGAACGTCAGCAGCCGGTTGCCGAACTCGACGGCCATGTTGAGCGGCGAGACCTCGGGATGCGCCACCGGGACGAAACTGTCGGGCGTGCACCTGGGCCAGGTCGGGCAGCCGAGCCCGGAGCCGGTGACGCGCACGCCCGCCCCGGTCACCGCGATGCCGGCGTTGACCACCACGGAGGCCAGCGCCCAGGCCCGCAGGGACCGCGTCGTCGGTGCCCAGAAGGACAGCAGAAAGCGCACGAAGACGTTGGGGTTGTCCGCGGGTAGCTTCACGTCATCGATGGTAGGGGCCCGGCCGGTCGGTCCCGCCATCGGGAACGGGCTTCTCAAGACAGCAGGGTATGTGACATATTACTGAGAGGAGGTGGTGATGTCCGACGTGATCGTCGTCGGCGCGGGCGTGGTGGGGGCGGCCTGCGCCTACTACGCCGCGCGCGCGGGGCTCGACGTGACCGTGGTCGACCGGGGGCCCGTGGCGGGCGGCACGACGGGCTCGGGCGAGGGCAACGTGCTGGTGTCCGACAAGGAGCCGGGGCCCGAGCTGGAGCTGGCCGTGCTGTCGAACCGGCTGTGGCGCTCGCTGGCCGGGCTCGGCGGGTTCGAGTTCGAGCCCAAGGGCGGGCTGGTTGTCGCCGAGACCGATGATGTCCTGGGGCAGCTCGCCGAGCTGGCCGCCAAGCAGCAGGTGGAGCACGCCCCGGTGACCGGGACGCAGCTGCGCGACTACGAGCCGCACCTGGCCGAGGGGCTGGCGGGCGGCGTCTACTACCCGCAGGATGCGCAGGTCCAGCCCATGCTGGCCGCCGCGACCCTGCTCCGGCACGGCGCCGAGAGCTTCGGGCACGGCACGCTGCGGTTGCGCCTCGGGGTCCGCGTGACCGGGTTCCTCCGGTCCGGGGACCGGGTGACGGGCGTACGCACCTCGCACGGCGACCTGCTCGGCGGCGCCGTCGTCAACGCGGCCGGGACCTGGGGCGGCGAGGTGGCCGCCCTGGCGGGCGCGAACCTGCCGATCCTGCCCAGGCGCGGGTTCATCCTCGTCACCGAGCCCCTGCGCGAGCCGCTGATCAGGCACAAGGTCTACACCGCCGCCTACGTGACGAACGTGGCCAGCGACTCCGCCGACCTGGAGACGTCGGCCGTCGTGGAGGGCACGCCCGCCGGGACCGTGCTCATCGGGGCCAGCAGGGAGCGGGTCGGGTTCGACCGGACGACGTCGGTGCCGGTGCTGTCGCGGCTGGCCGCGCAGGCGGTGGCGCTGTTCCCCGCGCTGCGCGACGTGCGGGCGATCAGGTCCTACTGCGGGTTCCGGCCGTACTGCCCCGACCACCTGCCCGTCATCGGCGCCGATCCGCGCGTGCCGGGGTTGTACCACGCGTGCGGGCACGAGGGGGCCGGCATCGGCCTGGCCCCCGCGACCGGCCACCTGCTCGCCCAGCTCCTCGCCGGCCGGCGGCCCGACCTCGACCTGCACCCCTTCCGTCCCGACCGCTTCGCCGAGGAGGCCGCGTGACCTTCGACATCACCGTGGACGGCCGGCCGGTGCCGGTCGTGCCGGGGCAGACGATCGGCGCGGCGCTGCACGCGGCCGGCGTGCGCTCGTGGCGCACCACCCGGTTCGGCGGGCGGCCGCGCGGCCTGTTCTGCGGGATCGGGGTCTGCTTCGACTGCCTGATCTCGGTCAACGGGCGCGCGCCCGAACGGGCCTGCCTGCTGGAGGCCGCGCCGGGGGACGAGGTGACGACGGCGTGACGTACGACCTCGTGGTGGTCGGCGGCGGGCCCGCCGGGATGGCGGGCGCGCTCACGGCCGCGCTGGCCGGGCTGCGGGTGGCGCTCGTGGACTCCGGTACGCGGCTCGGCGGCCAGTACTTCCGGCACGCCGCCGTACCCAAGGCCGCCCCCGGGCTCGACCGGTTCCTGCGTCAGGCGCGGGCGCTCGGCGCCCGGGCCGACGTGCTGCTCGGGCACCAGGTGTGGAGCGTGTCCCGCGAACCGGACGCCGGCCTCGTCGTGCACTGCCTGACCAGGGACACCTCGGGCGAGCGGCCGGTGGTGCTGCGGGCCCGGCGGCTGCTGATCGCCACCGGCGCGCACGACCGGCCGCTGCCCTTCCCCGGCTGGGACCTGCCCGGCGTGCTGACCGCCGGCGGCGCGCAGGCGCTGCTCAAGGGCGGCGGCGTCGTGGCGGGCGGGCGGATCGTCGTCTCCGGCACCGGCCCGTTCCTGCTGCCCGTCGCCACGGGGCTGGCCGGCGCCGGCGCGCGGGTGCTCGGTGTGTACGAGGCCAACGGCGGGCTCGGCCTGGCCCGGCATCCGCTGCTGGCCCTGGGCAAGGCCGGGGAGGCGGCGGGGTACGCGGCCGCCCTGGCCCGGCACCGGGTGCCGTACCGCACGCGCCAGGCCGTGGTCGCCGCCCACGGGGACCGCGAGGTGGAGGCCGTCACCGTGGCCCGCCTCGACGAGGAGTGGAACGTTCTGGCCACCCGGGTCGTGGAGTGCGACGCCGTGGCCGTGGGGTACGGGTTCGTGCCGCAGATCGAGCTGGGGACGCAGCTCGGGTGCGAGACCCGGCACGACGTGGACGGCAGCCCGGTGCTGGCGGTCGACGCGACCCTGCGCACGACCGTGCCCGGCGTGTGGGCGGCCGGCGAGCCCGCCGGGGTGGGCGGCTGGCGGCTGGCCGAGCTGGAGGGTCGCATCGCCGGCCGCGCCATCGCCGCCGACACAGCCTCCACGCCCGGACGCGACGCCGCTTCCCCGCCCGGTCGCGACGTGGCCACCAGGCCCGGTCACGACGCCGCCGCCCCGGCCCCTGGTGACGTGGTCCCGCCGGTGCTCGCGCGGCGGCGGCAGCGGTGGCGGGCGTTCGGCGAGGCGCTGCAGCGGGCCTACCCCGTGCGGCCCGGCTGGCAGGGCTGGTTGCGCGACGACACGATCGTGTGCCGGTGCGAGGAGGTGCCGCTGTCCCGCGTACGCGAGGCGCAGGCCATGGGCGCCACCGACGCGCGCTCCATCAAACTCCTGGCCCGCCCCGGCATGGGCTGGTGCCAGGGCCGCATCTGCGGCTACGCCGTCTCCTGCCTGGCCGGGGAGCCGCCGCAGCCGCCCCGCCGCCCCATCGCCCAGCCCGTCACCCTGGGCGCGCTCGGCTCCCTCGACCTCGACACCCCCGGCGCGCCGGGACCCGACGACCACCCCGCTCACTGACCCCCGACATGGAGGACTCCCAGATGGAACATCGCAGCAAGCCCTGGCACGGCGTCATGGTGGCCACCGCGCTGCCCCTGCGCGAGGATCTGTCGGTCGACTACGACGGCTACGCCGAGCACTGCCGCTGGCTCGTCGAGAACGGCTGCGACGGCGTCGTGCCCAACGGCTCGCTCGGCGAGTACCAGACGCTCACCCCGCAGGAGCGGGCCAAGGTGATCGAGACCGCCGTCGAGGCCGTCGGCGGCGACAACGTGATGGCCGGGGCGGGCGCGTACGGCGCCGCCGAGTCGCGCCGCTGGGCCGAGCAGGCGGGCGAGGCCGGCTGCGGCTCGGTGCTCCTGCTGCCGCCCAACTCCTACCGGGCTGACGAGCGCTCCGTCGTCGAGCACTACCGCGAGGTGGCCAGGGCCGGTGTGCCGGTCGTGGCCTACAACAACCCCTACGACACCAAGGTCGACCTGACTCCCGCGCTGCTGGCCAGGCTGCACGAGGAGGGGCTGATCGTGGCGATCAAGGAGTTCAGCGGTGACGTACGGCGGGCGTACGAGATCGCCGAGCTGGCCCCCGAGCTGGACCTGCTGATCGGCTCCGACGACGTGCTGCTCGAACTGGCCGTGGCCGGGGCGGTCGGCTGGATCGCCGGCTACCCCAACGCGCTGCCCGCGGCCAGCTCCGCCCTCTACCGTGCCGCCGTCGCCGGCGACCTGGAGACCGCGCTGCCCCTCTACCGGACCCTGCACCCGCTGCTGCGCTGGGACTCCAAGACCGAGTTCGTCCAGGCCATCAAGCTGTCCATGGACCTCGCCGGCCGCCACGGGGGCCCGTGCAGGCAGCCCAGGCAGCCACTGACGGACGAGCAAGCGGCTATTGTGCGGGCGGCGACCGAGAAGGCACTGGCAGAAGGGCTGCGATGAGGACCAAACGGGTTTTCCACGCCGTCGACTCCCACACCGAGGGCATGCCCACCCGCGTGATCACCGGCGGCATCGGCGTGATCCCGGGCGCGAGCATGGCCGAGCGGCGCGTCCACTTCCGTGACCACCTCGACCACATCCGTACCCTGCTCATGACCGAGCCGCGCGGCCACTCGGCCATGAGCGGCGCCATCCTCCAGCCGCCCACCAGGCCGGACGCCGACTGGGGCGTGCTGTTCATCGAGGTGTCGGGGCTGCTGCCGATGTGCGGCCACGGCACCATCGGCGTGGCCACCGTGCTGGTCGAGACCGGCATGGTGGAGGTCGTGGAGCCGGTCACGACCGTACGCCTGGAGGTGCCCGCCGGGCTCGTCGAGGTGGACGTGGCCGTCGAGGACGGCATGGCCATGTCGGTGACGCTGCGCAACGTGCCCTCCTACTGCGACCGGCTGGACGCCTCGGTGACCGTGCCCGGGTTCGGGGAGATCCCGTACGACCTGGCGTACGGCGGCAACTTCTACGCCATCGTCGACCTCGACCGCTACGGCCTGCCCTTCGACCGCAAGGCCAAGAACGAGATCATCGCGGCCGGCCTGGCCACCATGGAGGCGATCAACGCCTCCGACGAGCCCGTCCACCGCGAGGACGACCGCATCCGCGGCTGCCACCACGTCTACTTCGCCGCCCCCGGCTCCGACGCCCATCACTCGCGGCACGCCATGGCCATCCACCCGGGCTGGTTCGACCGCTCGCCCTGCGGCACCGGCACCAGCGCCCGCATGGCCCAGCTGCACGCCCGGGGCGAGCTGCCCCTCGGCCGGGACTTCGTGAACGAGTCGTTCATCGGCACCCGGTTCATCGGCCGGCTGCTGGAGGAGACCGCCGTGGGCGGGCAGAGCGCGGTCGTCCCGTCGATCACCGGCCGGGCCTGGATCACCGGCACCGCACAATACTTCCTCGACCCGCGCGACCCGTTCCCCGCGGGGTTCGAGCTGTGACGATCACCACGGTCGACTACCACACGGCCGGGGAGCCGTTCCGGATCGTGACCGGCGGCGTGCCCGAGATCCCCGGCGCCGACGTGCTCTCGCGCCGCACGACCGCCATGGCCGAGCTCGACGACGTGCGGCGGCTGCTGTGCCACGAGCCGCGCGGGCACGCCGACATGTACGGCTGCTTCCTCGTCCCGCCGAACGACCCCGGGGCGCACCTGGGGGCGCTGTTCTGGCACAAGGACGGCTTCTCCACCGCCTGCGGGCACGGCACGATCGCGCTGGGCGCGTACGCGGTGCACGAGGGGCTGGTCGAGGCGGTGCAGGACGGCGTGACGGACGTGGTCGTGGACGTGCCCTCCGGGCGCGTCACGGCCCGCGTGCGGACCGCCGGCGGCCGGGTCGAATCCGTGACCTTCGTCAACGTGCCCTCGTTCGTCATCGCCCGCGACGTGCCCGTCGCGGGCGTGAGCGCGGACGTCTCCTACGGCGGCGCCATCTACGCCTCGGTGCCGGCCTCGGCCCTCGGGCTGTCGGTCGAGCCCCGGCACCTGCACGCCCTCGTCGGCCACGCCGCCCGCATCAAGGCCGGGCTGGCCGGCCACCCGGCCGCGCGGCACCCGTCCGACGAGCGGCTGTCCGGCGTCTACGGGGTGATCTTCCACGACGAGCTGCCCGACCTGGACGGCGTCAGGCAGCAGCGCAACGTCACCGTGTTCGCCGACGGGGAGGTGGACCGCTCGCCGTGCGGATCCGGCACCGCCGCCCGGATGGCGCTGCTGGACGACGAGGGGCTGGACGAGGGGCTGGACGGCCGGGGCAGGCGCGGCGGCCTCGTCCACCGGAGCATCGTGGGCAGCGTCTTCACCGCCCGGGTGGTCGAGCGGACCGGCGAGGGCGTGGTCGTGGCGATCGACGGCATGGCCCACCGGACCGGGCGGCACGTCTTCGAGCTCGACCCCGACGACCCCTTCCCGACCGGGTTCACGCTGCGATGAGCGGGCTGCCCTACCTCGACGCCGCCACGCTGGAGCGGCTGGTGCCCATCGGCCGGGCCGTGGCGGTCCTGGAGGACGCGTTGCGGGCCGGCCTCGACCCGGAGGCCACGCCGCCGCGGCCCATCGTGGACGTGCCCGCCGGGCAGCTGCTGCTCATGCCCGCGTCCATGCGGCGGTACGTCGGCGTCAAGGCCGTGAGCATCGCGCCCGGCAACGCGGAGCTGGGGCTGCCCCGGATCCAGGGGACGTACCTGCTGTTCGACGGCGACACCCTGGCCCCGCTGGCGGCCATGGACGGGATCGCGCTCACCTCGCTGCGCACGCCCGCCGTCTCCGCCCTCGCCGTGCGGCACCTGGCCGAGCCGGGGGCGCGGCGGCTGGTGGTGTTCGGCAGCGGGCCGCAGGCGTACGGGCACGTGCTGGCGCTGCGCGAGGTGCGGCCGGTCGAGGACGTGACGGTCGTGGCCCGCGACCCCGGCCGCGCCGAGGCCCTCGCCGCCCGCTGCCGCGAACTGGGCCTGACCGCCCGCGCCCGGACGGATCCGCCGGCGGCGGGCCCAGAGGCGGACCCAGGGGCGGGCCCAGAGGCGGGCCCAGAGGCGGGCCCAGCGGTCGGCCCGGTGGCCGGTCCGGTGGCCGAAGCGGTGGCCGCGGCTGATCTCATCGCCTGCTGCACCACGGCCAGAGACCCCCTGTTCCCCGGTAAGCTCGCCCGCGACGGCGTCACCGTCGTCGCGGTCGGGTCGCACGAGCCGGACGCCCGCGAGCTCGACGGCGACCTCGTCGCCCGCGCCACCGTGGTCGTCGAGGCCAGGGCGTCCGCCCTCGCGGAGGCCGGCGACGTCATCGTCCCGATTCGCCGGGGTACGATCACCTCCCGTCATCTCGCCGGAAACCTCGCCGAGCTGATCGCCGGAAGGGTGGTCGCCGGTCCGGGGCCGCGCGTGTTCAAGAGCACGGGCATGGCGTGGGAGGACCTCGTGGTCGCGGCTGCCGCTTACGAGGCGTGGACATAGAAGGGATGGGCGGATGGCTGCCGAGGACCGGCTCGACCTGCCGATGGTGGGGGAGCGGCAGAGCCTGCGCGAGCAGGTCGCGCACGCGCTGCGTGCCGCGCTGATCACGGGGGAGATGCGGCCGGGGGTGGTCTACTCCGCCCCGGTGCTGGCCGCCCAGTTCGGCGTCTCGGCCACGCCCGTACGCGAGGCCATGCTCGACCTGGCCAAGGAGGGCCTGGTCGAGGCGGTGCGCAACAAGGGCTTCCGGGTGACCGAGCTGTCCGACCGCGATCTCGACGAGCTCACCGAGATCCGCCAGCTCATCGAGGTGCCCACGGTGGCCCGGCTGGCCGACAGCTCGCGGGCGGAGGAGTTCGAGCGGCTCAGGCCCATCGCCGAGGAGATCGTCTCGGCCAGCGAGCGCGGCGACCTGCTCGCGTACGTGGACGCCGACCTGCGCTTCCACGTCGAGCTGCTGTCCCTGTGCGGCAACGCCCACCTGGTCTCGGTGGTGCGTGACCTGCGCAACAGGGCCCGGCTCTACGGCCTGTCCCAGCTCTCCGAGCGCGGCACGCTCGGCGGTTCGGCCCGGGAGCACCTGGCGCTGCTCGACGCGCTCAAGAGCGGCGACAGCACGGCCGTGGGGCAGCTCATGGGGGAGCACATCGGCCACGTACGCGGCATTTGGGCCGAGCACTGAGCCGAGCACCGGTTCTGAGCGCCAAGTTCTGACATTCGGGGATCAGACACTCCCCGATGGCGGTAATCTCGACTGTGAGCCGACCGAGCGACGCCTCGCGCGAGCGCCGGCGGCCCCGAGATCCTGGTCCTCAGCGGACCGGCCACCCCCGCCCTCCGGTGGTGGCACCTGCCTGGTCACGCGGACTCCCGCACTCCGCTGACCGTCCCCGGGCTCGGCACACCCCGCCCACCGAGGCCGAGCCCCCCGCCGCGCGCCCGAGACCCCATCCCACGGGCGCGCGGCGGCCCTCCTCCGGCTCCCCGGCTACTTCCGCCGCCTGCTGCCCGCCCGGGTCGAGCCCAGGCTGGCGGCCACGATGCAGATGATCGCCGCCCACTGCTGCGTGTGCAGGAACTCGCTCAGCAGCAGCACCCCGACCAGCGCCGCCACGGCCGGCTCCAGGCTCATCAGGATGCCGAACACGTGCTTGGGCATCCGCCGCAGCGCCTGCAGCTCCAGCGAGTACGGGATCACCGACGACAGCAGCCCCACGCCCAGCCCGATCAGCAGCAACTCCGGCTCCAGCAGGTCGGCCCCGCCGGTCGCGACGCCGACCGGGGCGATCGCCACGGCCGAGACGATCATCGCGAACGACAGCCCGCTCGTCCCCGGGAAGCGCTGCCCGGCCGCCGCCGACAGCAGGATGTACCCCGCCCACCCGGCCCCGGCCACCATCGCGAACCCGATGCCGACCCAGCTCACCGACTCCGACGCGCCCCACGGCGCCAGCAGCACCACGCCCGCCGCCGCCAGCCCGATCCACAGCAGGTCGATCCGGCGCCGGGAGGCGGCCACCGCCACGCCCAGCGGCCCGAGGAACTCGATCGCCACCGCGATCCCCATCGGCAGCCGCGACAGGGCCTCGTAGAAGGTCAGGTTCATGACGGCGAGCGTCAGGCCGAAGCCGACGCCCACCGCCCAGTCGCGCCAGGACAGCCCCTTCAGCCTGGGCCGGACCACCGCCGCCATGATCACCCCGCCGGCCGCGATGCGCAGGAACACCACCGCGCTCGGCGGCAGCGCCGCGAACAGCTCCTTGGCGAAGCCGGCGCCGAGCTGCACCGAGAAGATCGCCAGCAGCACGAGCCCGGAGGGCGGGATCGAGTCGGCCGCGGTGCGCAACAGGTTTCCGGGCCGGGGCACGCCGGAGCCGCGGTCGAACGGGTCGTCAAGGGCAAAGTCGGTCACAGGACTCCTCTGGAACGCGAGGCAACCGGCTCAGCCTACTCACCTGGGGAGACATCCCTTGATTTAAGGTGGTACTACTGCTTACTGGATCATTCATCCGGACAAATAGACCATGGACGCATGAAATCCCCCACCTTGCCCGTGAGCCTCTCCCGCCCGCCATTGGCCCTGTCCGTGGCCTCCTTCGTCAGCAGCTTCGACCGCTTCGCGGTGAGCCCCATGCTCGTGCTCATCGCCGCCGACCTCGGCGTCTCGCTGTCGGCCTCGGTCGGCGCCGCCAGCGGCTACTACCTGGCGTACGGGCTGACCCAGCCGCTGTGGGGCCTGCTGTCCGACCGGTTCGGCCGCGTGCGGGTGATGCGCTGGGCGCTGTTCGGCGCCGCGGTGGCGGGGGCGGCCTCGGCGCTGATGCCGGTGCTGGCCACGCTGGTGGTGGCCAGGGTCGTGACGGGCGCCTGCTTCGGCGCGGTGATCCCCACGGGCCTGACGTACGTGGGCGACACCGTCCAGCCGTCGGTACGCCAGCGCGCCCTCACCGACCTCATGGCCGCCGCCGCCCTCGGCACGGCGCTGGCCACGGGACTGGGCGGGGTGGTCGCCGGGCTGGTGGACTGGCGGGTGGCCTTCACCGTACCGGCCGCCTGCGCCCTGGCCTGCGCGGTGTCGCTGCGCTCGCTGCCCGAGCCGCCCCGGGAGGAGTCGGCCCTGCGGGGCGGGACGGGAGTGCGCCGGTACCTGGGGGCGGTGCTGGGACAGCGGTGGGCGCTGCTGGTGTTCGGGCTGGCCTTCACCGAAGGGGCGATCATGCTCGGCGCCATGCCCTTCCTGGCCACCGCGCTGCAGCACACCGGGCTGGCCGCCGCCGTGGCGGGCCTGGCCATCACCGCGTACGGGCTGGGGCTCTGGGCCTTCTCCAAGCTCGTCAAGCAGCTGTCGGGCCGCTGGCCCGCGCCCCTGCTGATGGTCGTGGGCGGCACACAGCTCTGTCTCGGGTTCGCGATCGTGGCGGTGCACGTCAGCGTGCCGGCCGTGGCCGTCACCGCGCTGCTGCTGGGCGGCGGCTGGTCCTTCCTGCACTCCTCGCTGCAGACGTGGGCCACCTCGATCGTGCCGGAGGCCAGGGGGACCACGATCGCGTTCTTCGCCTGCGCGCTGTTCGTGGGCAGCGCGGTCGCGTCATGGGCGGCCGGGCCGCTGGCCGAGCACGGCAGGTACGGGCTGCTGTTCGGCCTGGCCGCGGGCGCCGCGATCCCGCTGACCGCGGTGGCCGCCCTCACCCGCCGCCGCTACGGCGCCCTGCCCGCCGATCTGCCCGCCGACCGCCCGGACCCGCTCCCCGAATGACGCCGGGCGCCCCGGGCTACTCCCAGCGGAAGGTACGCGACACCAGCCCCAGCGACAGCACCGCCCAGACGGCGAGGACGGCCAGCGGGACCAGCGGCAGCGCCGCGCCCTCGGCGAGCACCGCGCGCAACCCGCCGGTGAGCGCCGAGATGGGCAGCGCCTCCAGGACCGGCCGCACCGCCTCGGGGAACTTCGTCAGCGGGAACACCACCCCGCCCGCCCCCAGCAGCACCAGGTAGACCAGGTTGGCCGCGGCCAGCGTGGCCTCCGCGCGCAGCGTGCCCGCCATGAGCAGCCCGAGCCCGCTGAAGGCCGCGGTGCCCAGCACGATCAGCAGCGCCGCGCTCAGGAACGACCCCTGCGGCCGCCACCCAAGCGCCAGCCCCACGACCACGATGATCACGGCCTGGATGATCTCCACGCCCACGACCGCCGCCGTCTTGGCCAGCATGAGCCCGCTCCTGGACAGCGGGGTCGCCCCCAGCCGCTTGAGCACGCCGTAGCGGCGCTCGAAGCCGGTCGCGATGGCCTGCCCGGTGAAGGCCGTGGACATGACCGCCAGCGCCAGCACGCCGGGCACCAGGAAGTCCACCCGCCGCCCGCCGCCGACGTCGATCAGCGGCGCCAGCGAGAAGCCGGCCAGCAGCAGCACCGGGATGATCAAGGTCAGCAGGAGCTGCTCGCCGTTGCGCAGCATCGCGCGGATCTCGGCGCCCGCCTGCGCCGCCACCATGCGCGGGAACGGCGCCGCGCCGGGCGCCGGGGTGAGGTCGAGGGTCGAGTCGGGCGCGGTCATCGCAGCTCTCCCGCGGTGGGATGGTCGGGCGCGGTGGTCGGGCATGGGGCGGTCATCGCAGCTCCCTGCCGGTCAGCTCGAGGAAGACGTCTTCGAGGGTGCGGCGCTCGATGCGCAGGTCGTCGGCCGTGACGCCCTCGGCCGCGCACCAGGCCGTCACCGTGGCCAGCAGCTCGGGGCCGACCAGGCCCTCGATGATGTAGTGGCCGGCCGGTGACTCCTTGGCCGCGCTGCCCGCCGGGAGCGCGTTGAGCAACTCCTCCAGCGCCAGCCCCGGCCGGGCCCGGAACCTGAGCTGCCGCTCCGCCCCGGTCAGCGAGGCCGGGCTGCCCTCGGCCACCACCCGCCCCCGGTCGATGATCACGACGTGGTCGGCCAGCCGCTCGGCCTCGTCCATGTGGTGCGTGGTCAGCACCACCGACACGCCCGCCGCGCGCAGCTCGCCCACCAGCTCCCAGCAGGCGTGCCTGGCCTGCGGGTCGAGGCCCGCCGTCGGCTCGTCGAGGAAGACCAGCTCGGGCCGGCCGACGACGGCCGCGGCCAGCGACAACCGCTGCTGCTGGCCGCCGGACAGCCGCCGGTAGGGAGTGCGTATGTGCTCCGCCAGCCCCAGCCGCACCAGCAGCGCATCGGGGTCGAGGGGCCGGGCGTAGAAGCGCGAGACCAGTCGCAGCCACTCGCCGCAGCGCATCGCCGGCGGCACGCCGCCCGCCTGCAGCATGACGCCCACCCGCGGGCGCAGCTCGGGCAGAGTGGGCGCCAGGCCCAGCACCCTGACCGTGCCCGCGTCGGCCTTGCGGAACCCCTCGCAGATCTCCACCGTGGACGTCTTGCCCGCGCCGTTGGGACCGAGGACCGCGGTGACCGCCCCGCGCTCGGCACGGAGCGTGAGGCCGTCCACGGCGGTGCTGCCGCCGTAGCGTTTGACCAGGTCGACGATCTCGACGGCTGGGGAATCCATGGCCACGAGTTTAGGGACTTCCCCAGGCGGTCCGGGCCGCAGGTGAACATGACCTCATTTGGACATGTCCAGCCCCGCCGTTCCTTTTGCGCCGTTCCTTTTGCCCGCGCGCACGGAGTGGCAGCCTGGCGGTGAGATCCCCTGCCCAGGAGGTGGCAATGTCTCGACGCAGTGAGTACGCCCCCGGAGTGCCGTGCTGGGTGGACCTGTCCAGCACCGACGTCGGCGCCTCCGCGCGCTTCTACGAGGAGGTCCTCGGCTGGCGGGCGGAGACGATCGACGACCCGGCGGCCGGCGGCTACGGCATGTTCCTCCACGGGGACCGCAAGGTGGCCGGGCTGGTTCCGGCCATGGCCGGCCAGCCGGTCTCGACCTGGGACACGTTCGTCGCCACGGACGACGCCGCGGCCCTCGCCGACCGGGTCAGGCAGGCGGGCGGCACGGTCGCCATGGAGCCCACGCAGGTCTTCGAGTACGGCATCGTGACCGTCTTCCGGGCGCCCGACGGCTCGTTCGCCGCCGGCTGGCAGGCCGCCGACCACCCGGGGGCCGAGCTGGTCAACGAGCCCGTCTCGTTCTGCTGGAGCGAGCTGGTCACCCGCGACCTGCCGGCCGCCGAGACCTTCTACCCCGCCGTCTTCGGGTGGGACCCCCACCTGCTGGAGACGCCGCTCGGCAAGTACACCGAGTGGCACGTGGGCGGGCACGCCGTGGGCGGCATGCTGGAGATGGACCCCGGTTACCCGGCCGCGACGCCGTCGTTCTGGATGACGTACGTCGCCGTCGCCGACCTCGACGCCACGACGGCGGCGGCCGAGCGGGCGGGCGCCCGGATGCTGGTCAGCGGCATGGACGCCACTCCCGGCCGGTTCTCGGCGTTCACCGACCCGCACGGCGCGACGCTCTCCATCATCCAGCTTCACGAGATTTCCTGAAATATCTGATAACCGGGAATTCGGAGGACCGGAACATGGTTTGATCCCTCGGCCCTCGTGGGCCACAGGCCTACGAGGGAAGGGGAGCACGCATGTCCGTGGCACAAGTCGCCACGCCCACAGCCGTCCAGCCGGAGACGAGGAGCCGCCGCGGGCTGTTGCTGCTGATCCTCGGTGCCCTCTCGGCGATCGGCCCGCTCTCCATCGACATGTACCTCCCCGCGCTGCCCTCCATCGCCTCCGAGATGCTCAGCGCCCCCGCGCAGGTCCAGCTCACCCTCACCGCCTGTCTCATCGGCGTCTCCGTGGGCCAGGTGATCGCCGGTCCCGTGAGCGACGTGCGCGGCCGGCGGGTGCCGCTCATGGTGGGGGTGGCCGGGTTCATGGCCGCCTCGCTGCTGTGCGCGTTCGCCCCCTCGGTGCCGATGCTCATCGCCTTCCGCCTGCTGCAGGGCATGCTCGGCGGCGCGGCGCTGGTGATCGTACGGGCCGTCGTGCGCGACCTGTACGACGGCGCCGCCATCGCCCGCATCTTCGCCACGCTGATGCTCGTCAGCGGCCTGGCCCCGATCCTCGCCCCCATCGCGGGGGCGCAGCTGCTGGCGTTCACCTCGTGGCGGGGCGTCTTCGTGGCGCTCAGCCTCGCGGGCGTCGTGCTGCTGCTGGCCGTGCTGACGGGCGTGCGCGAGACGCTGCCCCCGGCCGAGCGCGAGAGCGGCGGTCTCAAGCACACCGTGCGCACGTTCTGGCAGCTCCTGCGCGACCGCGCGTTCATGGGCTTCGCCCTGACCGGCGGGCTGGCGTTCGCGGCCATGTTCGGCTACATCTCCGGCTCGCCGTTCGTCCTCCAGGAGGTGTACGGCGCCACGCCCCAGCAGTACTCCCTCATCTTCGGCCTCAACGCCCTGGCCCTGACCGCCACCGCCCAGCTCGGCGGCCGGCTGTCCGGGCGGGTGCCGCCGACCCTGCTGGTCCGCATCGGCCTGTTCACCGGCCTGATCGGCGCGGTGCTGCTGATGACCGCCGCGCTGGCCGACCTCGGTCTCTGGGGGATCGTGGCCGGGCTGTTCGTCATCATGCTGGGCCAGGGCCTGACGCTGCCCGGCACCGGCGCGCTGGCGCTCGGCTCACAGCCGGCACAGATCGCGGGGAGCGCCTCGGCACTGACGGGCGTGCTGCAGTTCGCGCTCGGGGCCGCCGCGGCCCCGCTGGTCGGACTTGCCGGATCGGGCACCGCCGTGCCCATGGCCTGTGTCATGCTCGGGCTCATCACCTGCTCGGCCCTGACATTCATGATTTTGGGACGAGCAAAGGTTAGGTAAGGCTACCCTGCGTGACAAATTCCATTCCCGCCCCTGCTCGGATCCGTTTGTGAAGCGGGAAGGAATTACGGCACACTGATGTTGTGAAAAACATGCCCACGATGGAGCCAGGCAACGAGCGCGGCACCCGCGCCCGTGTCGCCAGGCTGATTCTTGAGCATGGTCCCGTCGCGGCCGCGGCTCTCGGCGAGCGGCTCGGGCTCACGCCCGCCGCCGTCCGGCGTCATCTCGACGCGCTGCTGGCCGACGGGATGATAGAGCCTCGCACCGTGCGCCCTCGTGGACAGCGCGGGCGCGGACGGCCGGCCAAGCTGTTCGCGATCACCGACGCGGGGCGCAGTGCTTTCGAGCACGCCTATGACGACCTGGCCGGGAGCGCGCTGCGCTTCCTGGCCGAGCGCATGGGGGAGCAAGCCGTGGCCGACTTCGCCCGCGAGCAGGTTTCGAGCCTGCTGCAACGGCTGGAGCCGGTCATGCGGACGGTGCCGGCGGACCAGCGCGTGCAGGTGCTGGCGCAGGCGCTGTCGGCAGAGGGGTATGCCGCCTCGGCCAGCAAGGCCAAGTCGGGCGGCGACCAGCTCTGCCAACACCACTGCCCGGTGGCGCACGCGGCCGCGGAGTTCCCGCAGCTGTGTGAGGCCGAGACGGAGGCGTTCGCGCAGCTGCTCGGCACGCCGGTGCAGCGCCTGGCCACGATCGCCCACGGCGACGGGGTGTGCACCACGCACGTCTCCCCGCAGTCCTTGGCCGATTCCGCACATAGAGACAAGAGCAAGGAGACCGGAAGGTGACTGTCACCGACCGCCCGGAGCTGGAAGGCCTCGGGAATTACAAGTTCGGCTGGGCCGACTCGGATGCCGCCGGGTCGGCGGCAAGGCGTGGCCTGTCCGAGGAGGTCGTACGCAACATCTCCGGACTCAAGAACGAGCCGGAGTGGATGCTCGACCTTCGCCTGAAGGGCCTCCGCCTGTTCGACAAGAAGCCGCTGCCGACCTGGGGTTCCGACCTCACCGGCATCGACTTCGACAACATCAAATACTTCGTGCGCTCCACCGAGAAGCAGGCCGCTTCCTGGGACGAGCTGCCCGCCGACATCAAGAACACCTACGACAAGCTCGGCATCCCCGAGGCGGAGAAGCAGCGCCTCATCGCCGGCGTCGCGGCGCAGTACGAGTCCGAGGTCGTCTATCACAAGATCCGTGAGGACCTCGAGGAGAAGGGTGTCATCTTCGTCGACACCGACACGGGCCTGAAGGAGCACGAGGAGCTCTTCAAGGAATACTTCGGCTCGGTCATCCCGGTGGGCGACAACAAGTTCGCCGCGCTCAACACCTCCGTGTGGTCCGGTGGCTCGTTCATCTACGTGCCGCCGAACGTCGAGGTCGAGATCCCGCTGCAGGCCTACTTCCGGATCAACACCGAGAACATGGGCCAGTTCGAGCGGACCCTGATCATCGTCGACGAGAACAGCTACGTCCACTACGTCGAGGGCTGCACCGCGCCGATCTACTCGTCCGACTCGCTGCACAGCGCCGTCGTCGAGATCATCGTGAAGAAGAACGCCCGCTGCCGCTACACGACCATCCAGAACTGGTCGAACAACGTCTACAACCTGGTCACCAAGCGCGCCGTGGCCTACGAGGGCGCGACCATGGAGTGGATCGACGGCAACATCGGCTCCAAGGTCACGATGAAATACCCGGCCGTCTACCTCATGGGCGAGCACGCCAAGGGCGAGACGCTGAGCGTCGCGTTCGCGGGCGAGGGCCAGCACCAGGACGCCGGCTCCAAGATGGTGCACCTGGCGCCCAACACCAGCTCCAGCGTCATCTCCAAGTCGGTGGCGCGCGGCGGCGGCCGCACCTCCTACCGCGGTCTCGTGCAGATCGAGGAGGGCGCCCACGGCAGCGCCAGCACCGTCAAGTGCGACGCCCTGCTGGTCGACCAGATCAGCCGCTCCGACACCTACCCCTACGTCGACGTCCGCGAGGACGACGTCTCGATGGGTCACGAGGCCACGGTCTCCAAGGTCAGCGAGGACCAGCTGTTCTACCTCATGAGCCGCGGGCTCGGTGAGGACGAGGCGATGGCGATGATCGTGCGCGGCTTCGTGGAGCCGATCGCGCGTGAGCTGCCCATGGAATACGCGCTCGAGCTGAACCGGCTGATCGAGCTGCAGATGGAAGGAGCCGTCGGCTGATGGGCCTGAACGAGAAGCCCCTGTCGACCCTGCACGAGAAGGCGTCCTACGACCTGGGCGACTTCGAGGTCCCGACCGGGCGCGAGGAGGCGTGGCGCTTCACGCCGCTCTCGCGCCTGAAGGGCCTGCACAACGGCAAGGCCGAAGCCGTCGGTCACGTCCGGGTGGACGTGGACGCGGCCCCGGAGGTCACCGTGGAGACGGTCGGCCGCGACGACGCCCGCGTGGGCAAGTCGTTCATGCCCTCCGACCGGGTGAGCGCGCAGGCGTGGAACAGCTTCGAGAAGGCCACCGTGATCACGGTGCCGCGCGAGGCCGTCACGTCCAGGCCCACCGTCCTGACGCTGACCGGCGAGCCGGGCGGCGACGGTGCCGGCGCCGCCTACGGCCACATCGTGGTCAAGGTGGAGCCGCTGGCCGAGGCCGTGATCGTGCTCGACCACAAGGGCAGCGCGGTCTACGCCGACAACATCGAGTTCGTCGTCGGCGACGGCGCCAACCTCAAGATCGTCAGCCTGCAGGACTGGGCGGACGACGCGGTCCACGTCTCGCACCACCACGCGCAGCTCGCCAAGGACGCGACGTTCCGCAGCTTCGTGGTGACGCTCGGCGGCGACCTCGTACGCCTGTCGCCCACTGTCACCTACACCGCCCCCGGCGGCGACGCGGACATGTCGGGCGTCTACTTCGTGGACGCCGGGCAGCACCTGGAGCACCGCCTGCTGGTCGACCACTCGCAGCCCAACTGCAAGAGCAACGTCGACTACCGCGGCGCGCTGCAGGGCGAGGAGGCGCACGCCGTCTGGATCGGCGACGTGATCATCAGGGTCGAGGCCGAGGGCACCGACACCTACGAGCTCAACCGCAACCTCATCCTCACCGACGGCGCCCGCGCCGACTCGGTGCCCAACCTGGAGATCCTCACCGGTGAGGTCGCGGGAGCGGGGCACGCCTCCGCCTCCGGCCGCCTCGACGACGAGCACATCTTCTACCTCCAGGCCCGCGGCATCCCCTTCGACGAGGCTCGCCGCCTGGTCATCAGGGGCTTCCTCGGTCAGCTCATCGAGAAGATCCAGATCGACGAGATCCGCGAGCGCGTGCTCAGTGCCGTGGAGGCGGAGCTCGCGCGATGAGCGGTTTCGAGAAGGTGTGCAAACTCGACGACATCCCCGACGAGGGGGTCATCGGCGTCGAGGTGGGGGAGACCCCGGTCGCGCTCGTGCGCAAGGGTGAGGACGTCTTCGCCCTGCACGACATCTGCTCCCACGCCGAGGTCAAGCTCAGCGAGGGCGAGGTCTACGACGGCACGCTGGAGTGCTGGCTGCACGGCTCGTGCTTCGACATCCGCTCGGGCAAGCCCACCGGACCGCCCGCGACCCGACCAGTGAACGTCTACACAGTGAAGATCGACGGCGATGACGTCCTCGTCTCGCTCTCGAAGGAGTCCTAAGCACATGTCCACCCTTGAGATTCGTGACCTGCAGGTCGCCGTCGACGACAAGGAAATCCTGCGCGGCGTCAACCTGACCGTGAAGTCCGGGCAGACGCACGCCATCATGGGCCCGAACGGCTCGGGCAAGTCGACGCTCGCCTACGCGATCGCCGGCCACCCCAAATACACGATCACCGGCGGCCAGGTGCTGCTCGACGGCGTGGACCTGCTGGAGCTGTCCGTCGACGAGCGGGCCCGCGCCGGCCTGTTCCTGGCGATGCAGTATCCGGTCGAGGTCCCCGGTGTGTCGGTCTCGAACTTCCTGCGCTCGGCCGTCACCGCCGTCCGCGGCGAGGCGCCCAAGCTGCGCGAGTTCGCCAAGGACCTCAAGAACGGCATGGACGCGCTGTCCATCGACTCCGCCTTCGCCCAGCGCAACCTGAACGAGGGCTTCTCCGGCGGCGAGAAGAAGCGCCACGAGATCCTCCAGCTCGAGCTGCTCAAGCCGAAGATCGCGGTGCTCGACGAGACCGACTCCGGCCTCGACGTGGACGCGCTGCGCGTGGTGTCCGAGGGCATCAACCGCTTCCGCTCCACCGGCGAGACCGGCGTGCTGCTGATCACGCACTACACCCGCATCCTGCGCTACGTGAAGCCGGACTTCGTGCACGTCTTCTCGGCCGGCCGGATCGTCGAGGAGGGTGGCCCCGAACTGGCCGACAAGCTCGAGGCCGAGGGCTACGAGCAGTACACGAAGGCATCTGCATGAGCTCCAACAGCTTCGATGTGGAGAAGATCAGGAAGGACTTCCCGGTCTTCTCCCGCGAGCTGCCCGACGGGCGACCGCTCGTCTATCTCGACTCGGGCAACTCCTCACAGAAGCCCAATCAGGTCATCGAGACCATGCGGGAGCACCTGGCGCTGCACTACAGCAACGTCGGGCGGGCCATGCACGTGCTCGGGGCCGAATCGACCGACGCCTACGAGGGCGCCCGCGACAAGGTCGCGGGCTTCGTCGGGGCGCCGTCCCGCGACGAGGTGATCTTCACCAAGAACGCCTCCGAGGCGCTCAACCTGGTCGCCTACTCCTTCGGCAACCCCGCCAACACCGATCCGCGCTTCACGCTCGGCCCGGGTGACGAGATCGTCATCTCCGAGATGGAACACCACTCCAACATCGTGCCGTGGCAGCTGCTCGTGCAGCGCACCGGGGCGACGCTGAAGTGGTTCGGCGTGACCGACGACGGGCGGCTCGACTACACGCCCGACCTGATCACCGAGCGGACGAAGATCGTCTCGATCGCCCACCAGTCCAACGTCCTCGGCACCGTCAACCCGGTCGCCGAGGTGGCCAGGCGGGCGCACGAGGTCGGCGCGCTGATCATGCTCGACGCGTCCCAGTCCGTGCCGCACCACCCGGTGGACGTCACCGAGCTGGGCGCCGACTTCGTGGCCTTCACCGGCCACAAGATGGTCGGCCCGTCCGGCATCGGCGTGCTGTGGGGGCGGGCCGGGCTGCTCGACGCCATGCCGCCGTTCCTGGGCGGGGGCGAGATGATCGAGGCGGTCTGGATGGACCACTCGACGTACGCGCCGCTGCCGCACAAGTTCGAGGCGGGCACGCCGCCGATCGTCGAGGCCATCGGGCTCGGCGCGGCGGTCGACTACCTCACCGAGGTCGGCATGGAGGCCGTGGAGGCGCACGAGCGCACGCTGACGGCCTACGCCTTGGAGGCCCTGCGCGAGGTGCCCACGCTGCGCGTCATCGGCCCCGAGTCGCTGGAGGGCCGCGGGGGCACGGTGTCGTTCACGCTGGAGGGCATCCACCCGCACGACGTCGGGCAGATTCTGGACGACCAGTTCGGGGTCGCCGTACGCGTCGGGCACCACTGCGCCCGCCCGCTGCACCTGCGCTTCGGAATACCCGCGACCACGCGGGCGTCGTTCTACCTGTACAACACCACGGGCGAGATCGATGCCCTGGTGCGTGGCCTCCATCACGTGCAGAAGGTGTTCGCATAGCCATGATCGGTGAGTCGATGTACCAGGAGCTGATCCTGGAACACTACAAGCACCCGCAGGGGCGCGGTCTGCGCGAGCCGTACGACGCCGAGGTTCACCACGTGAACCCGACGTGCGGCGACGAGATCACGCTCAGGGTCAAGGTGGGCGACGCCGGCAAGATCCTGGACGTCTCCTACGACGGACAGGGCTGTTCGATCAGCCAGGCCGCCGCCTCCGTGCTGCACGAGCTGACCGCCGGCTCGACGATCGAGGAGTCGCTCTCGGTGGTCGACGAGTTCACCCGGCTGATGCAGGGCAGGGGACAGGTCGAGGCCGACGAGGAGGTCCTCGGCGACGCGGTCGCGTTCGCGGGCGTGGCCAAGTTCCCGGCGCGCGTTAAATGTGCGTTGCTTTCTTGGATGGCCTACAAGGACGCTGTTGTGAGGAGTGCTGCCCAATGAGTAAGCCAGTGGAGACCCCGACCGGCTTCGACGGTGACGCGACCGTCGAGGAGGTCATGGAGGCGCTCAAGGACGTCGTGGACCCCGAGCTCGGCATCAACGTGGTGGACTTGGGCCTGATCTACGGGCTCAACCTCGACCCGTCCGACGGCGGGCAGCCCGTGGCCACCATTGACATGACGCTCACCAGCGCGGCCTGCCCGTTGACCGACGTCATCGAGGACCAGGCCCACTCGGCGCTGGACGGCATGGTCTCCGACGTGAAGATCAACTGGGTCTGGCTGCCGCCGTGGGGCCCGGACAAGATCACCGACGAGGGCCGCGAGCAGCTTCGTATGCTAGGCTTTAACGTCTGATCTTTTCTGCTGTTACGGCTGGCGTAAAGCGTCAGCCCGTATCAGCGTGCCAATGGGGGTTTCGGAAAGTCGGTGCTCATGCCAAGGAATATCCGATAACATCCCCGGCGTTGGCAATCAGGTACACCTGACGTCTCATCGCGCGTCTCGCATCGCCTGCGGCCGGTGCCCAGGTGTATCCCCCCTCATTCATCCCGCCCCCATGACGGCGGGTGCCCTTGAACCTGTGCGGCCCGGTGCCGCACACCCTGGCTCGTCCTTTCGCAGAAGTGACGCGCCACTTCGACGGAAAGGCACGACTTTCGTGACCATGCTTGACGCTGTCATGCCCACGCTCGGTGAGACCCCCGAGCCGGGCCCGTCCGAGTTCGAGCTGCTGGGCCTGCCCAAGCCGCTGGTGAACGGACTGGCCAAACTGGGTTTCGACAGCCCGTTCCCCATCCAGAGCGCGACCATCCCTGACGTGCTCGCCGGGCATGACGTCCTCGGCCGCGGCCAGACCGGCTCCGGCAAGACGCTCGCCTTCGGTCTGCCCACCATGGCCCGCATCGCGGGCGTGCGGCCCGCCCAGGGCCGTCCCCGCGCGATGATCCTCGTGCCCACCCGTGAGCTCGCCCTCCAGGTGCACGACGCCCTCGAGCCCCTCGGGCGCGGCCTCGGCCTGCGCATGAAGGTCATCGTCGGCGGCATGTCCATGGGCAAGCAGATCGAGGCCCTGCGGCGCGGCGTGGACGTCGTCATCGCCACCCCCGGCCGCCTGGGCGACCTGATCCGGCAGGGCGAGTGCTCGCTGGGCGACATCGAGGTCAGCGTTCTGGACGAGGCCGACCACATGTGCGACCTCGGCTTCTTCCCCGTCGTGACGGAACTGCTGGCGCAGACCCCGTCCGACGGCCAGCGGCTGCTGTTCTCGGCCACGCTCGACGGCGACGTCGACAAGCTGGTGCAGCGCTTCCTCAAGGACCCGATCACCCACTCCGTGGCCCCGGCGACCTCGCCGGTCGACACCATGGAGCACCACGTGATGCAGGTCTCGCGCGACGACAAGTTCGACGTCACGGCCGAGATCGCCAACCGCGAGGGCCGTACGATCATCTTCGTCCGCACCCAGCACGGCGTGGACCGGCTGTGCAAGCAGCTGGCCAGGGTCGGCGTCAAGGCGGGCGGCCTGCACGGCGGCAAGCGCCAGAACCAGCGCACCCGCATCCTCGCCGAGTTCCGCGAGGGCTCCGTCAACGTGCTGGTCTGCACCGACGTCGCGGCGCGCGGCATCCACGTGGACAACATCAGCCTGGTGCTGCACGTGGACCCGCCGCAGGACCACAAGAGCTACCTGCACCGTGGCGGCCGTACGGCCCGCGCCGGTGAGAAGGGCACGGTCGTCACGCTGGTGCTGCCCAACGAGCGCCGCGCGACCGACGCCCTGACCCGCCGTGCCGGGATCCACCCGTTCCGCCTCAAGGCGACCCCGGGTCACCCCAGGCTCGCCGAGGTGGCCGGCGCCCGCAGGCCGAGCGGCGAGGCCATCCCCGTGTGGGAGCCGGACGTCCGCAAGCCGCTGCGCCCGCGCCGCGAGGGCGGCACCTCCGAGCGCAGGGGTCGTCGTGGCCGCCGGGATTTCGACGGTGACCGCCGCCCGCGCCGGCACGAGGACGGCGACCGTCCGTACGGGTCCGGCGACGACCGCCGCCCGAGGCGCGAGTTCGACGGCGACCGCCGTCCGCGGCGCCACGAGGACGGCGAGCGTCCGGTCGTGGCCGCCGACGACCGTCGGCCGCGCCGGCACGAGGACGGCGACCGTCCGTTCACGTCCGGCGACGACCGCCGGCCGCGCAGGCACACCGACGGTGAGCGGCCGTTCGGGCGCACGCAGGAGCCGCGCACGTTCAGCGACGACCGCCGGCCGCGTAGCGGGTTCCGCTCCGACGACCGCCCGGTCCGGCAGGACGACCGCGGCCAGCGCGGCGCCGGTTACCGCTCCGACGACCGGGGCACGCGCTTCGGCACCGACCGTGGCCGGCCGTTCTCGGCCGACCGCGACCGCGGCAGCCGCACCGACGAGCGGGGACCGCGTGACGGTTACCGGCCCGTCGGCGGCCGTACGGACGAGCGTGGCAACGGTGGGTTCCGCCGTAACACGGGCGGCCGTCGCTTCGAGCGCTGAGCAGGTCTGACAGCACAAACGGCGCTGCCCGCCGTGCCCCCTCCTCCGGGAGGAAGGCGCGGCGGGCAGTGCCGTTTCCGTCCCCGGCGGCTCCAGTCCGTCGTCGCACTGACGCCCATCCGACCTCTCGCTGCTTTTTGTGTGGAATCTCATCACTTAAACGGGTAAGTTCCATGGGCCGATGTCCTCGACCCCCTAGGAACGTCCGTGTTCGTCGACATGCCACTCCCGCAACTGCGCGAGTACCTGCCGGAACGCGCCGAGCCCGGCGACTTCGACGCCTTCTGGCAGCGCACGCTCGCCGAGGCCCGCACCCACGACCTCGCGGCGGAGTTCACCCCCGTGCCGTCCGAGCTGACCGTCGCCGACGTCTTCGACGTCACCTTCGCCGGTTTCGGCGGCCACCCCATCAAGGGCTGGCTACTCCTGCCGCGGCACGCCACCGGGCCGGTGCCGTGCGTGATCGAGTACCAGGGGTACGGCGGCGGGCGCGGCCTGCCGATCGACTGGCTGCTGTGGCCCGGCTTCGGCTATGCCGTGTTCGCCATGGACAGCAGGGGACAGGGCGCCGGCGGGTGGCGGCGCGGCGACACCGCCGACCCCTACCCCGGTACCGGGCCGCAGACGCCCGGCGTCATGACCAGCGGCATCCACGACCCGGACGCCTACTACTACCGGCGGCTCTACACCGACGCCGTGCGCGCGGTCGAGGCCGCCAGGGCGCATCCCGGGGTGGGCGCGGTCGCGGTCGGCGGGGCCAGCCAGGGCGGCGCCATCGCGCTGGCCGTCTCGGCCCTGGCTCCCGGCCTGGCCTGCGCCCTGCTGGACGTGCCGTTCATGTGCCACATCAGGCACGCCACCCAGATCACCCCCGAATACCCCTACGCCGAGCTCGCCGCGTACTGCCGGGCGTTCAAGGATCAGGTGGAGCGGGTCTTCGAGACCCTGGCCTATTTCGACGGGGTCAACTTCGCCGCCCGGGCCGCCACGCCCGCGCTGTTCTCCGTGGGGCTGCAGGACGGCGTCACGCCGCCGTCCACGGTGTTCGCCGCCTACAACCACTACGCCGGAGAGAAAGACATCCGGATATATCCGTACAACGGGCACGAGGGCGGCGAGTCGGCGCACACCATGGAACGGGTCGCCAGGGCGAAGAAGGCGCTCGGATGAACGGGTGATGGCGCCGTCTCGCGTGGCGGACGCGGGGCGGCGTCACTCCATGACGCAGACTAGGCTTATCAGGCACGCAGCCGACCGACGAGAGAGACCATGAAGACCTTCGAAGAGCTGTTCGCCGAGCTGTCAGAGAAGGCCACCACCCGGCCCGCGGGCTCGGGCACCGTGGCCGCGCTCGACGCCGGCGTCCATGCCATCGGCAAGAAGGTCGTCGAGGAGGCCGCCGAGAGCTGGATGGCGGCCGAATACGAGTCAGACGACAGGGCAGCTGAGGAGATCTCGCAGCTCCTCTACCACGTGCAGGTGCTCATGATCGCCAAGGGCATCGGCCTCGACCAGGTCTACAAGCATCTCTAGGGCGCCGGGCGCCCCATGACCTGGAGACAGACATCGAGAGCGAGACACGTGAGGACCTGACATGCTGCGTCTGGCAGTACCCAACAAGGGCGCGCTCAGCGAGGCCGCCCAGAGCATGCTGAAAGAGGCCGGTTACCGGTCACGCAGGGACAGCAAGGAGCTGTTCGTCGTCGACGAGGCCAACGGCTGTGAGCTGTTCTTCCTGCGCCCCCGCGACATCGCCGTCTACGTCGGCGAGGGCACCCTCGACGCGGGCATCACCGGCCGGGACATGCTGGTCGACTCCGGCGCCCCGGTCGAGGAGATCATGCCGCTCGGCTTCGGCGGCTCCACCTTCCGGCTGGCCGCCGCGGCCGGCACGATGACGTCGGTCGGCGACCTCAACGGCCGGCGCATCGCCACCTCCTACGCGGGCCTGCTCGACAAATACCTGTCCGACCAGGGCGTCGACGCCCGCGTGATCAAGCTGGACGGCGCCGTCGAGACCGCCATCCGGCTCGGCGTGGCCGACGCCGTGGCCGACGTCGTCGAGACCGGCACCACGCTGCGCAACGTCGGGCTCGAGGTGTTCGGCGAGCCGATCATGCGCTCGGAGGCGGTGCTGATCAAGCAGCAGAGCGCGCCGGAGACGGCGAACGTCGAGCAGCTCGTACGCCGCTTCCAGGGCGTCGTGCACGCCCGCGACTTCGTCATGATGGACTACGACATCCGCGCCGAGCGCATCGACGAGGCCACCGCGCTCACGCCCGGCATGGAGGGCCCCACGATCTCCCCGCTGCACCGCGAGGGCTGGGTCGCGGTCCGGGCCCTGGTCCGGCGCAAGGGTCACCAGAAGGTGATGGACCAGCTGTGGGACATCGGAGCAAGAGCCATCCTGGTCACCGACATCTACGCCTGCCGCCTGTGAGATATGCCCGCTAGGCCATCGTGCCGGCGGGCATATCCGGACCGTGCGTAACGAGCCAGTCGCTTGGCGTGGTAGTGCCAGGCAAACGTGGTCCTTACTCGAGCAGGGCAACCGGCGCTGGGCGGCGGGTCGATCCCACCGCCCGCACCAGGATCCCCGACGCAGGAAGCAGGTCGCGACGAGCCAGTCGCCCCGGGCGGTCGTGCTGTCGTGCATCGACTCCCGGGTGCCGCCCGAGGTCGTCTTCGACGTCGGCCTCGGCGACCTGCTGGTCGTCCGTACGGCGGCGCACACGCTCGACTCCCTCGTCACCGCGGCCGTCCAGTACGGCCCGCAGGACCTGCGCTCCTGCCTCGTCGTGGTCCTGGGGCACCAGCGCTGCGGGGCGGTCACCGCCGCCGCCCGGGCCTTACGCAGGCGGGTCACCCTGCCCGGCGAGCTGCCCCACATCGTCGAGGCCCTCCAACCCGCCTACTTCACCGCCGACGGCCGGGTCGAGCCCATGGTCCACGCCCACATCCGGCGGACCGTCTCGCGCCTGAGAGCCGACCCCCTCCTGTACGGCAGCGCCACCGTCATCGGCGCCTACTACAGCCTGGACACGGGGCTGGTGAGCCGCGTGACCTGACAGACCACGTCAGCAAGCACCACGGGGACGTGCTCCCCGTGGACGACCTCTCGCTCACCATCGAGCCCGCGCCAGACCGTCGCCCTGCCCGGGGCCGACGGTGCGGGCGAGTCGACCGCCATCAACCTGCCGCTCGGCCCGCTCACCCCCGGTCGGGGCGCGATCGTCGCGCCCCGGCCGAGGCAGGCAGGGCAGGGGAGATGGGCGCCATGCTCCAGGACGCCGGCCGCGCGGCGCGCCATGGTGCAGGGTCGGGTCCGGCCGGCGGACCCGTTCAGTAACGCAGCTCCGCCAGCACGGCGTAGTGGTCGGAACCGGGCTCGGGGCCGTCGCCCACGACCTCGCAGCGCACCGGATGCCCCGCCCCGCCCGCCCGGGGCCAGGCGCTCAGCACGTAGTCGAAGCGGCGGTCGGGATAGAGGCCCGGGCCGCGCGTACGGGTTGGCGCTGCTCCACGTGTGGCCGGGGCCGCCGTCGCCGGCCAGCTCCCACGCGTCGTAGAACACCACGCCGGGCGTGGCCGGCGCGCTGCGTCCGGTCAGCATCCGCATCTCGTCGCTGTCGGGCCCGGCGTTGAAGTCGCCGCACACCAGCGTGGGATGCTGGCGCGCGGCCGCCTCGCGGACGAACGCGGTCAGCGCCCGCACCTGGGACTGCCGCATCTCGGACTCGTCCAGCCGGAACGAGCCGACGATCGAGCTGAACACCTGTAACGGCCCGCGCGGCCCGGCCAGCTCGCAGAACAGCGCGCTGCCCGCGAACTCGCCACCGGGCAGGCGGCACTCGTCCTGCCGGGTGATCGGCCAGCGCGACAGCACCGCGCAGGGCACGCCGTCCGCGTAGGAGGCGACGTGCTCGTAGCCGAACGACTGGCCCGCCCACTCCTGCAGCAGGACCACGTCGGCCTCCTGCTCGCGCACCACCTTCTCGATCCGCCCCGCCCGCTCGGCGAACGGGCCGTGCTCGCCCCACACGTTCCAGGTCAGCACGCGCACTCGGGTCTCGATCAGCGGTCCGTACGGCTCAGCCCAGTTCATCGCAGCGCCTCCACGGCTCTGACAGCGCGGTCCACCTGCTCGGGCCCCGTCACGATACTCGTGCCGAAGCGCAGCAGCGAGGGCTGGTACGGCGTCACGCTCGCGACCACCTTCTGCCCGCGCAGCCGCTCCACCGCCTCGAACGGCTCCATGCCCGCCACGGAGCAGCACACCAGCCCCGCCGACAGCTCCGGCGCGTTCGGGGTGGCCAGCCTGACGTGCGGGATCGCGGCCAGGCCCGCCTTCAGCCTGGAGGCCAGCTCCTGCGTGCGCCGCTGGACGCGGTCCTTGCCGATCGCCGTCATGAACGCGAACGCCTGCGGCATCGCCCACCGGTGCTCGAACGCCTTGTAACCGCCGGGCGTGACCAGCTCGGCCGTGTTCGCGCCCGGCGCGCCGCCGCCCTGCCAGGCATCGAACGCGGCCTGGCTGAAGCTGGGCACGATCGGGGCGACCGTGTCCCAGGCCCGGCCCCACACGATGCCCGTGCCGCGCGGCCCGAACAGCCACTTGTGCGTGCCGCTGGCCAGGAAGTCGCAGCCCAGGTCGGCCACGCCGTCGGCCAGCGCGCCGAACCCGTGCACCCCGTCCACGCACAGCAGCGCCCGGTCCCGCTCGTCGCGGCCCCTGTTCGCCTCGGCCAGCGCATCGGCGACGGCGCGGACCGGCACGCGCACGCCGGTGCTCGAATGCACCCAGGTGAGCGCCACCACCCGCGTGCGCGGGCCGAGCCCCTCTTTGATCGCCGAGACCATGCGGTCGGCCGAGGCGCGGGCCGGGTCGTCGTACAGCCTGACCCGGCGCACCTTCGCCCCCGTGCGCGCGGCCAGCAGGCGCAGGCCCTCGTGGGTGGCCATGAAGTCGTGCTCGGTGGTCAGCACGTCCTGGCCGGGGCGCAGGCCGAGACCGGAGTAGAGCAGGCCCAGGCCCATCGTGGTGCTGTCGGTCAGCGCGATCGTGTCGGCGCGGGCGCCCAGGTAGCGGGCGGCGGCCTCGCGTACGGCCTGGTCGGGCGAGCCGCCCGGCGGGGTGTACTCGGGGTCGGCGTCGAGGGCGTCGCGGTGCGTTCTGATCGCCTGCCGGACCGGGGCCGGCGCGGGCGCCAGCACGAACGCGGCGAACTGCGCGTACGCGGGGTCCAGCGCGAACTGGGCCCGCACGGACGCCCAGTCGGCGGGGTCGAAGGCGGCGCCTTTGGGCGCGGGCGTGTCACTGGTGCACGCCGCCACGCCTGTCAGGAGCCCGGCGCCGAGCAGGGCCCGTCTGTTGAGCATGGTGGCTTCCTACCCGGCACGGTCAGCTCCTGATCGCGGCAACCTGCCTGATCAGATCGGATACGCGGACGATGCCCAGGCAGCGGTTCAGCTCGTCGGTGACCACCAGGTCGTCGTAGACGCGGGTGGAGTCCCGGCCCGCGGCCTGCATGGCCGCGATCGCCGGCGTCGTGCGCGGCACCGTGCGCGGCGGGTCGGCCAGGCGCTGCGCCGGCTTCGAGCCGTGCAGGGCATGGCCGTAGCGGGCCGCGAACGACAGCAGGAACCGGCTGCGGTCGAGGCTGCCCTTGGGCCGCTGGAACTCGTCCACCAGGATCACGCTGGTGATCGTCGGCTCGTGCCCGAACGCCGCCACCGCCTCCTCCGCCTTGGCCTCCGCCGGCAGCGTCACGGCCGGCAGCAGCAGCTCCTGCACGCGGGGGCCGAGCAGGACCGTGTCGGGCGACTCGTCGGCGATCGGCAGCGGCACCCGTACCTTGCCGTCGGGGCCCGGGGCGAGCAGGGGGCCGTGCGCCAGGCGCACGCCCAGGCCGCGGACCATCCCGACCTGTGCCTCTCGCTCCACGCCCGGGGCCATGACGTGCGCGCCGATGGCGCGGGCCAGCGTGCCGACCGCCCGCGCCACCGCGATGGCCCGGTGGTCGCCGGGGATGCGCGCCACCACCTCGGGGTCGAGGGCCAGCAGGTACGGGGACGCGTCCGCCACCAGGTCCAGGGCCGCGCCCGAGGTGCCGACGTCGGAGAAGCCGAGCAGGTACCCGATCGTGCGCAGGCCGTCGAGCCCCACCTTGAGCAGCGGCCGGTCCTGCTCCTGGCACGGTCCAGTGAGCAGCAGGATCGCCTCGCGCGGATGCCGGCCCGCCCTCCTCAGCGCCTCGTGCAGCGGCGCCAGCGCGCCCGCGCCCGACAGCACCACCCGTACCGGGAGCTCCAGCACCATCGGCAGGGGCGCCGCTCTCAGGGTGCCGGTGTTGTCCACGATGGCCGGGTGCGCGATGACAGCACCCGTGTCGAGATCCACCATGGGACTGGTGAGCAGGGAGGACACGTACAGATGGTGCTCCTGTCACAGCCGCACCAGAAGCCCCCCGAAACAAAATTTACCGACATTTCCGTTTTGGTTCCCTACTGGACCGGAGGGGAACGTCGTTCGTTAGTCTTCGCGCATGAACGCGCGTCCGGCGAGGGGCGGCGGCCGGTGGGTCACGGTGCCGCCGGAGCGTCTGCATCCATGGATCGACGGGTTCGCGGCGCGTCACGGGCCCTTCACGGCGAGCGGGGACGAGCGGGTCGTGCGGCTGCTGGCCGGCGACGGGGCGCTGGCCGAGCTGCACGTGCCCTTCCCGCCCATGGCGCCGCCGGGGCCGCCGCACGTGAGCCGGTTCGTGGCGCACGCCGGGGCCGAGCGGCGGGTCGGGGTGTTCCTGGTGCGGCTCGGCGGCTACGCGGCCGGGGTCTTCCACGGGAGCGCGCTCGTGGCGTCCAAGGTGGGGTCGCGGCTGGTGCAGGGGCGTACGGCGGCGGGCGGGTGGTCGCAGCAGCGCTTCGCCCGACGGCGGAAGAACCAGGCCGCCCAGGCGTTCGACGACGCGGTGGAGACCGCGGTGCGGGTGCTGACGCCGTACCTGGGGGAGCTGGACGGGGTGGTGCTCGGCGGGGACCGCAGGGCGGTGGACGCCCTGCGGCCGGACCGCCGGCTGGCGCCGCTGCTGGAGCTGGAGCGGGAGCCGTTCCTCGTGGTGCCCGATCCGCGGCTGGCGGTCCTGCGGGACACGCCCGCCCAGTTCAGGTCGGTACGCGTGCGGGTGGTCGATCCGGATCAGGCGGGGAACGCGTCCCGGTGATCGGCGAGGAAGGCTGACAGCGGGCGGGGCGGGCGGCCGGTCACGTCCCGCACCGCCGTCGTGGTCGCCGCCCAGCGGCCGTCTCCGGTCTCGGCCATGAGGGCGGCCAGGTCGCCGGCGTGCGGCTGGGGGATGCCCTGGCGTTCCAGGTGGGCGGTCATCTCGGGGACGGGCAGGTTCACGTAGCGGACCGGGCGGCCGAGGGCCCTGCCGATCTCCTCGGCGATCCGGTCGTGCGACAGGGATTCGGGGCCGGTGAGGACGAGGTCGCGGTCGGGGCCGACCGGGGCCGTCAGCAGGGCGGCGGCCACGTCGGCGATGTCGCGGGTGTCGATGTAGTTGACCGGGGTGGAGCCGTACGCGCCGTACATGCTGCCGTGCTCGAAGTCGCGCGGCAGGTTCTGCATGAAGCCGCTGGGCTGGAGGATCGTCCAGGGCACGCCCGACTTCCTGAGGTGGGCGTCGACGGCGCCGTGCATGCCCATGCCGAGCTTGGCGCCCGGCTCGGCGTCGCGTACCGACACGGCGACGATCTGCGCGACGCCCGCCCGGGCGGCCAGGTCGATGACGGCTCGGTGGGCGTCGACGTAGCCGGGCCAGAGCGAGCTGTTGAGGAAGAGCCGGTCGCCCGGGTTGAGCAGCCCGCCGATCGTGTCCGGCCGGTCGAAGTCGGCCTTGGCGTAGGGGACGCCCAGGTCCTCGGCGTCGCGCCGGACGACGGCGAGGACGTCGTGGCCGCGCAGCCGCCCGACGAGCGCGCGGCCGATGGAGCCGGTGGCACCGGTTACCACGATCATGGGGGACCTCCGTAAGTGGAAACTCGAATTCCGGTTAGCTCGACGCTACACTAAGCGGAATCGGATCGTCCACTTTGGAGTCGTACGTGCGAGCGGATGCCAGGCGGAATCTGGACAAGATCGTCGAGGCGGCCGCCGCGGTCGTCGCCGAGCGCGGCGTCAACGCGCCGATGGAGGCCATCGCCAAGCGGGCCGGCGTCGGCGTCGGCACGCTCTACCGCCGCTTCCCCGACCGCGGCGCCCTGATCGCGGCCGTCGGCGACCACTACATCCACACGATGGCGAACGCGCTGGACACCGCCGCCGGCGGCACCGCCGACGCGTGGAGCGCGATCTGGGACTTCGTCTGCTGGGCCGCCGAGCCGGGCCGCACGGCGCTGGCCACCGCGCTCGCGGTGCTGCCGGAGGAGGCGATCGTGGACCGGGCCGAGTTCGCGCGGGTGCGGGGGGAGTGGGTGGAACGGTTCGACGGGCTCGTCCGCCGGGCGCAGGCCGAGGGTTCGATGCGGCCCGACGTCGGCGTCGAGGACCTCATCCACCTCTTGAACGTCTTCACCTGCCACCCCGACGACCTGCCGGCCCCCGTGGCCGCCGATCCGGGCCGCTACCTGCGGCTGATGCTCGACGGGATGAAGGCCGGCGCCGCCACGCCGCCGCCCGGCGCCGGAGCGTGACCGCTCCGAGTCTTTGAGACGATTCAAAAAAATCTTGAATGCCGCTATGATGAGCCGAAGTTCCGGTGAACCGCGTTCTGCGGTCCACCTTCAGCAGCGGATCCTGCGCTCTCCCGGTGGGCGGCCGCGTCAGCGGAGCACCTCGGGCGGCGCACTCGCTCATTCAGCAGCACGGCTCTTTCAGCAGCACGGCCTCGTGAGGATCGATGGCGACCAGGAACATCAAGGAGGTCGCGCAGCTGGCGCGCGTCTCGGTGGGCACGGTGAGCAATGTGCTCAACCGCCCGGAGATCGTGTCCCCCGCCACACGCGAACGCGTCTTCGAAGCGATCAAGAAACTCGGTTTCGTCCGCAATGAGGTGGCCCGCCACCTGCGGGTGGGCCGCAGCCGCACGGTCGGGCTCGTCGTGCTCGACGTGTCCAACCCGTTCTTCGTGGACGTGGCCCAGGGCGCCGAAGCGGTGGCCGACGACCACGACACGATGGTGGTGCTCTGCAACAGCGCCGGCGACCCCGGCCGCGAGCGCCGCCACCTCGACCAGCTCGAACAGCAGCGGGTGATGGGAATACTGATCACTCCTGTCGAGATGGAGACCCCCTGGCTGGAGGAGCTCGCCGCCCGGGGCACCCCCGTGGTGCTGGTCGACAGCCCGGCGACCGGCCTGCAGTGCTCGGTGGCCGTCGACGACCGGCTCGGCGGGCAGATCGCGGGCGCCCATCTCATTGAACGCGGGCACCGGCGGATCATGTTCGTCGGCGGGCCGCCGTCCATCAAACAGGTGGCCGACCGGCACGCGGGCGTGACCAGCGCCGTCGCCGCCGCGGACGGTGCCGTTGAACTGCTCACCTCCACCGCGCCCACGCTCACCGTGGCCGAGGGGCGGGCGATCGGCGAGCGCGTGGCGGCCCTGCCCGCCGATGAACGGCCCACGGCGGCCTTCTGCGCCAACGACATGATGGCGCTGGGGTTCTTACAGGCCATGGCCTCGCACGGGCTCCGGGTCCCCGAGGACCTGGCCATCATCGGGTACGACGACATCGACTTCGCCGCGGCGGCCGCGGTGCCGCTGTCGTCCGTCCGGCAGCCCCGGGAACTGCTGGGGCGCACGGCGATCGATCTGTTGCTGGAGGAGGTGGCCGAGCCTGAGCAGCATCGGCATCGGCAGGTCATCTTCCAGCCTGACCTGGTGATCCGCGAGTCCAGCGCGTTGCGTCGCGAGGGGTGACCCTCGCGCCTCCGGGGGCTGGTGGCTCGGTGGCTCGCGCTTCCGCGCTTCCGCGCTTCCTGCTTCCGTGCTGCGGTGATCGGGTGCGCCGGTCGCCGTACGGGTTGCGCCGGGCCCCTTCGCACGCCTTGCCGCCACATCAGAGCGCATGAGGCCCTCTCTGCGTGCGCGGGAGCTCGTCCGATCACCGAGAGGAGTCGGTCCTTGACCGAGATCTACCGCAACCCCCTCGCCGCCCCCGAAGACCTGGCCGGATTCCGGATGGAGGGGGACGGCGCCATGTCCTTCCCCCAGGGGCGGATGCGGCTGGAGAGCCTCAGGCCGGCCTCCGACGGGCAGGCGGCCAATCTGGTGCTCTGGTGCCCCGAGGAGTTCCCCGCCGACGTGCGGATCGAGTGGGACTTCTGGCCCGTCAGGGAGCCGGGCCTGGCCATCATGTTCTTCCATGCCAGGGGCCGGAACGGTGAGGACGTCTTCGATCCCGCCCTGGCCCCGCGCAACGGGCCGTACGAGCAGTATCACCACGGCGACATCGACGCCTACCACGTGTCCTATTTCCGGCGCATGTGGGAGTCCGAGCGCGCCCTGCACACCTGCAACCTGCGTAAGAGCCACGGGTTTCACCTGGTCGCGCAGGGGGCGGACCCGCTGCCGGGGGTGCTGGACGCCCGGGGGCCCTATGCCATCCGGATCGACGTCAAGGGAAGCGTGGTGAGCTTCTCAATCAACGATTTGGTCTCGTTCCGCTGGGAGGACGACGGCTCGATCGGCGGTTCCGCCCTGGCAGGAGGCAAAGTCGGGTTCCGGCAGATGGCTCCGCTGATCGGAGAGTACGCAAATCTCCGCGTATCTCGTCATTGACTTTGAGTCGATTCAACACTAATTTCGCACCAACCGCCGTTCACTTGCTTGTAACTGGGCAGGAACCACGGTGCAACACTCCACCCCCGTATCCGTGCACATGCCACGAAAGGTGGTGCCGGATGAACCACCCCGCCTTGTCAATCAGGATTCAAGCTGCCTGCTCAGAGCTGATCTGGGCGGTGCGGCTGAATCTGATCTGGCTCGTCTTCACCCTCGCGGGAGGCGTGATTCTCGGGCTCGGGCCCGCCACCGTTGCCGCCTACACGCTGGCTCGGAGGCATGCCCGGAATGAAACGATTCAGGTCTGGCGCGAATTCTGGCCCGTCTACCGACGGGAGTTCGTCCGGGCCTCGTTGCTGGTCCTGCCGGCGGCGCTGGTCGCCACCGTGCTGGTCGGCAACTATCTCTACCTCTCCGCACTGGGGCCCGACCACGGAGCGCCGCGAATCGCTAGTTTCGTGGCACTCATTGTGCTGGCGGGTGTGGGGGCACATGTAGGTCCGCTTTACGCGCACTACGACCTGCCGCTGTGGGCCTACTGGCTCAAGGCGGCGCAACTAGCGCTGCTGCGTCCGGCGTCGTCCGTGATCTTGCTGCTAGCGCTCTCAGCCATCGCCTTCGCGACCTCGGTGGCGCCCATCCTGGCGCCGATGATCAGCTTCGGCGCGTGGATCTATCTCAACACGTGGCTCTGCCTGCGCTTCTTCCAGGAGAACGAGGCGCGCCTGCTTTCGAAAGGGAACTCATGAGCGCACCCCGTCGCCGGCGGCTCCTTGCCGGTGTGTTAACGCTAACGGCTGCCCTCACCGCCTCGGCCTGCTCTGGCGGTGGCGACGCGTCTCAGTCCGACCCGAACACGATCACCTTCATGGCGAAGCTGTTCGGCACGGCGCCCGAGCCGACCGGTGAGCTGCAGCAGGCCATCGAGAAGTTCCTCGGCAAGAAGATCAAGGTCACCTGGGTCCCGAACGCCGAGTACACCGAGAAGATGAACGTCACGCTGGCCTCGGACGACATTCCGCAGGTCATCGTCGTGGACCCGAAGATGCCGGCGTTCGTGAAGGCCGCGCAGGCCGGGGCTTTCTGGGACCTGACCGACAAGCTCGACAAGTACCCGAACCTCAAGCCTGCGGACGCGCGGACCGCGCTGAACTCCTCCGTCAACGGCAAGACCTACGGCCTCTACCGGATGCGACCCCTGCTCCGCTCGGCGGTCGTCATCCGCAAGGACTGGCTGAAGAAGGTCGGGCTGGAGGAGCCGAAGACGATCGACGACTTCTACGAGGTCGCCAAGGCGTTCACCGAGAAGGACCCCGACGGCAACGGCAAGAAGGACACCTACGGCCTCATCATCCCGAAGTGGCCGTCCAGCTCCTACGCCAGCGCCAGCCCGTACGACGTGATCGAGACCTGGTTCGGCGCCCCGAACGGCTACGGGGAGCGCGACGGCAAGGTGGTGCCCGGCTTCGACACGCCGGAGTTCGTCGAGGCCAACAAGTTCCTCAAGAAGATGGTCGACGAGGGCCTGGTCAACCCCGACTTCGCCACCCTCGACACCGCCAAGTGGAACGAGCCGTTCTTCTTCGGCAGGGGCGGCATGATCATCGATGTCAACATCCGCTCCCGACAGGTCCTCGACCTGTTCAGGGAGGACGGTGACCAGAACTACGGTGACAAGGTCACCATGGTCGGTAACCTCGCGCGGTCGGACGGCAAGAAGTTCTCCTACCCGTTCACCGGCTACGCCGACTCCCTGGCCATCTCCAAGCAGAGCGTGCGCACCGAGGCCGACCTGGACAACGTGCTGAAGACGCTGGACAAGCTGGCCACGAAGGAGGGCCAGGTCCTGCTGCAGAACGGCATCGAGGGCCGCAACTTCAAGGTCGAGAACGGCGACACCGCCGCGCTGATCAACGAGGACGACCCGGCCGTCAAGGCCGTCCAGGACAACGTGGACGACGCGTTCACGCAGCTCAGCACCAAGGGCACGATGGACATCGGCGGCATCGCCTACCAGCGCGTCCCGTCCGGTCAGCCGTACCGGGACATCCTCGCCTTGCAGAAGAAGCTGGTGGAGGAGGACCTCAAGACGGCCGTGCACAACGTCGCGCTGCCCGTGGTCCCCCCGACCCAGATCGAGAAGGGCCCGCAGATCGACAAGATCATCGGTGACGCGCGGGTCAAGTTCCTGTCGGGCGCGATCGACGAAGCGGGGCTCAAGGCCGAGATCAAGAAGTGGTACGACGGCGGCGGCACCCAGATCGTCACCGAGATCAACGACCTGCTCGCCAAGCTCCCCAAGTAGTACGACCCCCCGCCTGAGGGGCCCGGCCACCGTCCGGGCCCCTCACATGAAAGGAGGCCGCTGTGGCCACCGACCTGGCGACGCCTCCCGCGAAGGCGGCGCCCAAGGCGAAGAAGCCGAAGCGGGCCGACAGGGTGCCGCTGGGCACGGCGGTGCTGCGCTACCGCTGGCTCTACCTGATGCTCCTTCCGGGCGTCGCCTACTTCGTGATCTTCAAGTACCTGCCGATGTACGGCGTGACGATCGCGTTCCAGGACTTCCTGCCGTTCCTCGGCTACTCGGGCAGCCCCTGGGTCGGCTTCAAGCACTTCGAGCAGCTCTTCTCCGGCCCGGACTTCGGCCGGCTGCTGGCGAACACCCTGATCCTGGCGGCGCTGCACGTCATCTTCGTCTTCACCGCGCCGGTCATCGTCGCGCTGATGCTGAACGAGCTGCGCGTCAACATCCTCAAGCGCTCGATCCAGTCGCTCATCTACATCCCGCACTTCCTGTCGTGGACCATCGTCGCGGCGCTGACGTACGTGCTGTTCGCCGCCGACTTCGGGGTGATCGCCGCGTGGATGCGCGACCTCCTGGGCGACACCGCGAAGATCGACTACATGGCGCAGGAGCAGTGGTTCCGGCAACTGATCATCCTGCAGCAGCTTTGGAAGATGACGGGCTGGGGCACGATCATCTACCTGGCCGCGCTGGCCGGCGTGGATCCCAATCTGTACGAGGCCGCCCGCATGGACGGCGCCAACCGCTTCCGCCAGCTCTGGCACGTCACGCTGCCGGCGATCCGACCCACGGTCGTGGTCATGGCCATCCTCGCCTCCGGCAACCTGCTGGACTCGGGCTTCGAGCAGATCTGGCTGATGACCACTTCGCTGAACCGCGAGGTCGCCGAGGTGTTCGACACCTACGTCTACTACGCCGGCGTCCAGAACGGCAATTTCAGTTACTCCACCGCCGTCGGCCTGTTCAAGGGTGTGGCCGGCGTCATCCTGATCTTCGGCTCCAACTGGCTGGCCAAGCGCCTCGGCCAGCGGGGACTGTTCTAAGGGAGCCCCGCCATGACCACCATGACTGAGACCAAGCCCGGCAAGCAGGCCGCGGTCAACCACAGCAACTCACTCGGCAGCCGCGCCTTCGACGTGTTCAACGTCATCGCGCTCGTCGGCCTGGGGCTGATCACGGTGCTGCCGCTGATCTACGTGCTGGCCGCGTCGTTCGCCAGCGAGCCGGAGATCGCCTCGCGGCCGTTCTTCCTGTGGCCGGAGAAGATCGTCACCGAGGCGTACGAGTACATCTTCGCCACCCCCACCTTCGTCCGCTCGCTGCTCACGACCGTGATCGTGACGGCGGTCGGCATGGTGGTGCAGGTCATGCTGACCTTCACCATGGCCTACCCCCTGGCCAAGCGGTACCTGCCGGGCCGCACGCTGGTGCTGAACCTGGTCATCTTCACGATGGTCTTCTCCGGCGGCATGATCCCCACCTATCTGGTGGTGCGCGACCTGGGGCTGCTCAACAGCTACTGGGCGCTGATCCTGCCGCTGGCGATCAACCCGTTCTACCTGATCATCGTCAAGAGCTTCTTCCAGGAGCTGCCGCAGGCCCTGGAGGAGGCGGCCAGGATCGACGGCTGCAACGAGATGGGCGTCTTCTTCAAGATCGTCCTTCCGCTGTCGAAGCCGATCATCGCGACGTTCTCGCTGTTCTACGCGGTGGCGATCTGGAACGACTACATGTCGCCGCTGCTGTACATCAACGACCCGAACAAGTGGACGCTGCAGATCCTCGTCCGCCAGCTCATCAGCACCGACGCCGCGGCCGCCCTGGCGCAGATGGACCGCACCTGGGTGCCGCCGGAGCAGGGCCTGAAGTTCGCGGTCATCGTGATCGCGACGCTGCCGATCCTGTTCTTCTACCCGTTCCTGCAGAAGCACTTCGCCAAGGGCGTGCTGATCGGGGGCGTCAAGGAGTGACCCGCACCGTGCTGCTGGCCGGGGACTCGACGGTCGCCTCCTGCCCGGCCTTCGAGGCGCCCATGTCCGGGTGGGGGGCGCAGCTCGGGTCGTACACCGGCGGCCCGGTGCGCAACTTCGCCAAGGGCGGCGCCACCACGGCCAGCCACCGGGAAGAGGGGCTGTGGGCGGCGCTGCTGCGCGAGGTCGCACCCGGCGACCTCGTGGTGATCCAGTTCGGGCACAACGACCAGAAGGAGCCCGGACTGCCCTACCGCGACAACCTGCGCGCCTTCGTCGAGGAGGCGCGCAGGGCGGGCGGGCTGGCGGTGCTGTGCACGCCGGTGCAGCGGCGCAGGTTCGAGGGCGGGCGGCTGGTGCCCACGCACGGGGACTACCCCGAGCGGGTGCGCGCGCTGGCCGCCGCCGAGGACGTACCGCTGATCGACCTGACCGCCGCCACCACCGAGCTGTACGAGCGGCTCGGCCCCGACGGGTCCAAGGCCCTGTTCACGCACTTCCCGCCGGGCACGCATCCGCTCTACCCGGACGGCGTGGCCGATGACACCCACTTCTGCTTCCGCGGCGCCGACGAGGTGGCCGCGATCGTCGCCGAAGGACTGAAGGAGATCCCATGACCGTACTTCGCTGGCTGGACCGACCGGGTGAGCAGGGGGTGACCTGGGGAGTTCCGTGGCCACGCGGTGCGGTCGAGCGGGGCACGCCGTTCGCGCTGTCCGACGCCGAGGGGAGCGAGGTGCCCCTGCAGAGCTGGGTGACCGCCACCTGGCCCGACGGCTCGGTCAAGTGGTCGGCCCACGCCGCGGGGGCCGGGCCCGGCTCCCCGGCGTACCGGCTGGAGCCCGGCCGCGAGCCTGCCGCCCCGGACACCGCGGTCACCGTGACCCGCCAGGGCCGGGACCTGGTCGTCGGCACCGGCGTGGTCACCTGGACGATCGGCGGTGGCACGCTGGCCCGCTCGATCTCGCGCGGGAGCCGCGAGATCGCCAGGGACGTGCGCCTGGTCAGCCTCCGCCAGGCCGAGCCCACCCCCGACGAGGGCGGCTGCGTGGCCCGCGAGCAGGCCGACGGCGTCGTCGAGAGCGTCACGGTCGAGCAGGACGGCCCCGTCCGCGCCGTCGTGCGGCTGGAGGGCCGGCACGGCGACTGGCTTCCGTTCACCGTGCGCCTGTACTTCTACGCGGGTGCCGAGCACGTGCGGATCATGCACACGTTCGTCTGGGACGGCGACCCCGAGCGCGACTTCCTGGCCGGGCTCGGGCTGCGCGCCGACGTGGTCATGCGCGACGAGCCGCACGACCGGCACGTACGCCTGGCCGGCGGCGACGGCTTCCTGACCGAGGCCGTACGCGGGCTGACCGGCCTGCGCCGCGACCCCGGCGAGGCCGCCCGCCGCGCCCAGGTCGAGGGCCGCCCGGCCGGCGAGCTCGACCCCGAGGTCGCCACCCGGTTGCACCTCATCCCGGCCTGGAACGACTACACCCTCGACCAGGGCTCCGCCGACGGCTACACGCTGCGCAAGCGCACCAAGGAGGGCCACGCCTGGGTGACGATCCCGGCCGGCGCCCGCTCCGCCGGGTACGGCTACGTCGGCGGTGTCAGCGGCGGCCTCGGCTTCGGACTGCGCGACTTCTGGCGCCTGCACCCCACCCGCCTCGACGTCCGGAACGCGGCCACCGACGTGGCCACCGCCACCGTCTGGCTGTGGTCGCCGTCCGCGCCGGCGATGGACCTGCGCTTCTACCACGACGGCATGGGCCAGGACACCTTCGCCGAGCAACTCGAGGGCCTGGAGATCACGTACGAGGACTACGAGCCGGGGTTCGGCGACGCCCGGGGCATCGCGCGTACGCACGAGCTGAGCCTGCGCTTCCACGACGCCACGCCCGCCGCGCACGAGCTCGCCGCGCACGCCGCCGCCATGAACGAGCCCGGGCTGCTCGCCGCGAGCCCCGAGCGGGTGCGCGAGGCGGGCGTGTTCGGCGTGTGGGACCTGCCCGACCGCAGCACGCCCGCGCACGCGAAGATCGAGGACCGCCTCGACTTCCTGTTCGACCTGTACGCGCGCGAGCGCGAGCAGCGCCGCTGGTACGGCTTCTGGGACTACGGCGACGTCATGCACACCTACGACGAGGACCGGCACACCTGGCGCTACGACATCGGCGGCTACGCCTGGGACAACTCGGAGCTGTCGCCCGACCTGTGGTTGTGGCTGCAGTATCTGCGCACCGGCCGGGCCGACGTCTTCCGCTTCGCCGAGTCCATGACCCGCCACACCGGCGAGGTGGACGTCTATCACCTCGGCCGGTGGAAGGGCCTGGGCAGCCGGCACAACGTGCAGCACTGGGGGTGCAGCTGCAAGCAGCTGCGCATCTCCAACGCCGCCTACCGGCGCTTCTACTACTACCTGACGGCCGACGAGCGCACCGGCGACCTCATGGACGAGCTCAGCGTCCCCGAGGAGACGTTCCTGGTCATCGACCCCCAGCGCAAGGTGCGCGAGGACGTCTACACCCCGGACCCCACCGCCCTGTCGGTCGGGCTCGGCACCGACTGGGGCTCGCTGGCGGCGGCCTGGCTGACCAGGTGGGAGCGGCACGGGGACGAGCGCGCCAGGGACCGGCTGCTGGGCACGATGGCCGACATCGGCGCGATGCCGCGCCGGTTCCTGTCCGGCGACGGGCGGATGGACCTGGAGAGCGGGCGTTTCGACACCTCCCGTGACCAGATCTCCATCTCGCACCTGTCGTCGTTGTTCGGGCTGCCGGAGATGTGCGCGGAGCTGATCGCCCTCGATCTGGACGTGCCCGGGTTCGAGGAGGCGTGGCTGGAGTACTGCCGGCTCTACCTCGCCACCCCCGAGCAGCAGGAGGGGGAGGTGGGGCAGCGGCTGAGCGGGATCTCGCTGATCCAGGCGCACAGCCGGCTCACCGCGTACGCGGCGGCGCGCACCGGCGACGCCGACCTGGCGGCCTGGGCCTGGCGCAAGTTCTTCCTGGGCGAGGGCGACCAGCTCAACCGCAACCCCTTGCAACATCAGCAGAACTGGGAGCTCACCCTGGTGGACGGCCCGGAGGTGCCGCATCCGGTGCACGAGGCGCCGTTCGTCAGCACCAACAGCGCCGCGCAGTACGGCCTGGCCGCGATCCACAACCTGGTGCTGATCGGCAAGCACTTGACAGAGCACTGAACGGAGAGGTGGGGCTCCCGCCAGGAGCCCTACACTGATCGGTATGCATGCTCCCGATTGACCGGCGTCGCACGCCCAATCCTCGTTTCCTAGCTCGGGAGTGTTCCGGTCACCATGATCATTGCCCATGATATCGAGCTGCGCGCGGGCGCGCGCCTGCTCATCGAGAAAGCCTCCTTCCGGGTCAACCCCGGTGACAAGATCGGGCTCGTCGGCCGCAACGGCGCGGGCAAGACGACGCTGACCAAGGTGCTGGCGGGCGAGGGCCTGCCCGCCTCGGGCAGCGTCACCGTCACCGGCAGCGTCGGCTACCTGCCCCAGGACCCGCGCACCGGCGACCTGCAGGTGCTCGCCCGCGACCGCATCCTGTCCGCGCGCGGCCTCGACCAGGTCATCAGGGAGCTGCGCGAGGCGGAGCTCGGCATGTCCTCCGCCGACGAGCGCACGCGCGAGAAGGCCGTCAGGCGGTACGGCAGGCTCGAGGACCAGATGCACGTCCTCGGTGGATACGCGGCCGAGTCCGAGGCGGCCTCCATCGCCTCCAGCCTCGGCCTGCCCGACCGTGTCCTGGGACAGCCGTTGCAAACGCTTTCCGGCGGTCAGCGCAGGCGCGTGGAATTGGCCCGAATTCTTTTCAGTGGAGCGGAAACTCTCCTTCTCGACGAGCCGACAAACCACCTAGATGCGGACTCAATCGGGTGGCTTCGCGATTTTTTGCGAAGTCATCAAGGTGGCTTGGTGATCATCAGCCACGACGTCGGCCTTCTTGAAGCCACGGTCAACAAGGTCCTGCACCTGGACGCCAACCGGGCGGTCGTCGACCACTACAACGTCGGCTGGAACGCCTACCTCGCCCAGCGCGAGACCGACGAGAAGCGCCGGAAGCGCGAGCGGGCCAACGCCGAGAAGCAGGCCGGGGCGCTGCTGGCGCAGGCCGACAAGATGCGTGCCAAGGCGACCAAGGCCAAGGCGGCCCAGGACATGATGCGGCGCGCGCACCGGTTGCTGTCGGGCACCGAGGAGGAGCGCAAGAGCGACAAGGTGGCGCGGCTGCGCTTCCCCGATCCGCAGCCTTGCGGGCGCACCCCGCTCATGGCCGAGGGCCTGTCCAAGTCGTACGGCTCCCTTGAGGTCTTCACCGACGTCGACGTGGCCATCGACCGAGGTCACAGGGTCGTCATCCTCGGCCTCAACGGCGCCGGCAAGACCACGCTGCTGCGCCTGCTGGGCGGGATCGAGCAGCCCGACACCGGCGAGATCAAGCCGGGGCACGGCCTGAAGGTCGGCTACTACGCCCAGGAGCACGAGACCCTCGACAGCGGCCGGACCCTGCTGGAGAACATGCGCTCGGCCGGCGGCGAGTTCACCGACACCGAGTTGCGCAAGGTCCTCGGCTCGTTCCTGTTCACGGGTGACGACGTGGACAAGCCGGCCGGCGTGCTTTCCGGCGGTGAGAAGACCCGGCTGGCGCTCGCCATCCTGGTGCTCTCGAGCGCCAATGTCCTGCTTCTCGACGAGCCCACGAACAACCTCGATCCGGTCAGCCGCGAGCAGGTTCTCAATGCTCTGAGGTCCTATTCAGGAGCAATCGTCCTAGTCACACATGACGAGGGTGCCGTTGACGCCCTGTCACCGGATAGGGTGATCTTGCTACCAGACGGAACTGAAGACGCATGGAGCGACGAATTTTCCGATCTTGTGGCACTTGCCTGATCTTAATTTGAGTGGGTACGGATCTTTTCCCGTGGAGTAGGTAGCCGATCCCGCTGAAATGACTGATCATGGCGGAGTAACGCTGCGGAAGTCCGGCACTACAGGAGGTACTCGTGGCCGAGACACTGAAGAAGGGCACCCGGGTCACCGGGGCCGACCGGGAAAAACTGGCCGGCGATCTCAAGAAGCGCTACGCCGCGGGCGAAAGCATCCGCGCGCTGGCCGCTTCTACCGGTCGGTCTTACGGGTTCATCCATCGCATCCTCAGCGAGTCCGGTGTGACTCTGCGCGGGCGCGGCGGGGCGACCCGAGGCAAGTCCAAGCGCTGACGGCCGCCTCGGAACGTGCGACCGCAGCCGCCCGTCCCTAGTCAGCCGCCGTCGCGCCCGGGCCAGAACCATATTCTGTAGGCTCGGGCGCGACGGTCAGCAGGACAGAGGAGCGGGCGATGGCGGAAGCGCAGGCGCAACAGCGCGGGGGGTACGCGGACGACGGCTCTGCCGCGGCAGGGAGCGGAGTTCGCTTCGAGGTGGACGGTGAGATAGCGACGATCACGCTGGACCGGCCGGAAAAGCGCAACGCACAGACGTTCGCGACATGGTCGGAGCTGGCCCGCATCGGCGAGAGCCTGCCCGGGCAGGTGCGCGTCGTCGTCGTGAAAGGTGAGGGACCGTCCTTCTCGGCAGGGATCGACCTGCGAATGTTCACACCTGAGGGGGTGCCCGGACAGGGCTCGTTCAGTTCGGCGGCCAAGACCGACGACGCCGGCTTCGAGCAGCGCATCAGACAGGCCCAAGCGGGGTTCCTGTGGCTGCGCCGCCCGGAGATCGTCTCCATCGCCGCAGTGCAGGGGCACGCGATCGGCGCGGGGTTCCAGCTCGCGCTCGCCTGCGATCTGCGGATCGTGGCCGACAACGTTTCGTTCTGCATGAAGGAGCCCGCACTGGGCCTGGTGCCCGACCTGACGGGGACCAAGCCCCTGGTCGAGCTGGTCGGCCTGGCCAAGGCGATCGACATCTGCCTGACCGCCAGGACCGTGCACGCCGACGAGGCCATGCGCATCGGCCTCGCCGAGAGAGTGGTCGCCGGGGGCGACCTGGAGCAAGCGGTACAGGACAAGGTCGCGCAACTGCTGTCGACCAACCGGGACGCGGCTATGGCGACCAAGCGACTCCTCCAGGGGGCGCAGGGACGCACCCTGGAGGAGCAGAGTGTGGCCGAGGGGATCGAACAGGCCGCACGCATCAAGGCCCTCTTCGGGTGATTCATCGCTCAGAGGTGCTCTTGGGGTGATTTTCCGCTCTGAGGTCTCTTGAGTGGTTTCTTCGCGCAAGGGCCTCTTGGGCTGACTCGCGGCTCAGGGCTGTTCCGCCTGACTTGCTACGCGGTGCCGGCGGGAGCGTCTCCGGAACGCCCGCAGCCGGGCCCAGAGGCCCTGTGGCGCACGATCGGCGGCAGTTGGGACTTCCGGGCCGGGAGCGCGGCGCGATGGGGCCTCAGCGGCGATCACAGCCGCAACCATGACAATGCGGTCCCGCTGCTTCGCGGCAACGTGCCTCCTGTGGCGGCGGCCCCGCCGCGGCGGCGTTCCTGCGGCCCGGCATTCGGCGGCGACGGCAGCGTGCGTCCTGTCGCGGCACGCAGCGGCATCCCCATGGCGGCCCTGGCCCCGATGGCGTTTCCTGCGGCCCGCCTCCTGGCGGCGATCAGGGGGCGGCCGGAGCGTTGGGGCGCCGCCAATGGGGCGTGCTCCGATGGCGGCCGCAGAGGGGGCGCCCACGGCGGTGCCTCGTGCGGTGGTGCCGCACCCACGGCGGTGCCGCGTGCGGTGGGGGCGCAACGTCTGGTTGGGGTGTGCGGTGCGGTGGGGCGCAACGTCCGGTTGGGGCTCGCGGTGAGGTGGGGCGCAACGTCCGGTTGGGGATCGCGGCGCAACGTCCCGGTGCGGCCTGCGGAGTGGTGGACGGGGGCGGCGGGCGGGCGTGAGTGGTGGGTGGGCGTGAGCTGCGGGGATGGGGGAAGGGGGCGCTGGGGTGCGGGGTGGGGTTTCGCGCTGAGCTGAGCCGGGAATCCTGGCGTGCCCCTGGGACGCTGTCTCCGGCGGAGGAGGAGGGATCCCCCGGATGGCGATGATGGGTGGCGGCTTCGGGCCCCACGTGATGGCGTCCCTGCGGCGCGACGGATCGGTGACCAAGCAGCGGCTGCGGCCGGGCACCGTGCGGCGCATCGCCCGTTACGCGCGCCCGTACACCCGGCAGTTCGCGGTTTTCCTGGCGCTCGTCGTGGCCGGGGCGGTGATCGTGATCGCCAACCCGCTGCTGATGAAGGCGATCATCGACGACGGCATCCTGCCCAAGCGACCCGGCGTGGTGGTCTGGCTGGCCGTGGCGATCGCCGCGCTCGCGCTGGTGGACGCCGGGCTGACGCTCGTGCAGCGGTGGTTCTCGTCCCGCATCGGCGAGGGCCTCATCTACGACCTGCGCACCGAGGTGTTCGACCACGTGCAGCGCATGCCGGTCGCGTTCTTCATGCGCGCCCAGACCGGCGCGCTGGTCAGCCGGCTCAACACCGACGTGATCGGCGCTCAGCGGGCTCTGACCAGCACCCTGTCGTCCGTCGTGTCCAACGTGGTCAGCCTGATCCTGGTGCTGGGCGCGATGCTGGCGCTGTCGTGGCAGGTGACGCTGGTCGCGCTGGTGCTGCTGCCGATCTTCATCGTGCCCGCGAAATACGTCGGCCGCCGCATGTCGGTGCTGACCCGCGAGCAGATGCAGCTCGACGCCGAGATGAGCTCGGTCACCACCGAGCGGTTCAACGTGGCCGGCGCGATGGTCGCCAAGCTGTACGGCCGGCCGGAGGACGACGCCGAGATGTTCGGCAGCCGCGCCGCCAGGGTGCGCGACGTGGGCGTGACGGTCGGCATGTACGGCACCGTGTTCCGGGTCGCGCTCGGCCTGATCGCGGCGCTGGCCACCGCCCTGGTCTACGGCATCGGCGGCGTCCTGTCCGTCTCCGGCGCCTTCGAGCTCGGCACGCTGGTGGCGCTGGCCGCCCTGCTGATGCGCCTCTACGGCCCGCTCACCTCCCTGTCCAACGTGCACGTGGACGTGATGACCGCGCTGGTGAGCTTCGACCGCGTCTTCGAGATCCTCGACCTCAAGCCCATGGTGGCGCAGAAGCCGGACGCCGTGCCGGTGCCGGCGGGGCCGGTGACGATCGAGTTCGACGACGTGCGCTTCCGCTACCCGGCCGCCGAGGAGGTCTCCCTGGCCTCGCTGGAGTCGGTGGCCAGGCAGGATGCCGGCGGCCCGTCCCACCCGGTGCTCAAGGGCGTGTCGTTCACGGCCGCGCCCGGGCAGCTCATCGCGCTCGTCGGCCCCAGCGGCGCGGGCAAGACCACGATGACCTCCCTGGTGTCGCGGCTCTACGACGTCAACGAGGGCGCGGTGCGGATCAACGGCCTCGACGTGCGCGACGCCACCCTCGACTCGCTGCGCGACACCGTGGGCGTGGTCATGCAGGACGCCCACCTCTACCACGACACGATCGGCGCCAACCTGCGCTACGCCAGGCCGGGGGCGAGCGACGAGGAGATCTGGGAGGCGCTGCGCGCCGCGCAGATCGGCGAGCTCGTCGAGAGCCTGCCCGACGGGCTGGAGACCGTGGTGGGCGACCGCGGCTACCGGCTGTCCGGCGGCGAGAAGCAGCGGCTGGCGCTGGCCAGGCTGCTGCTGAAGGCGCCGCGCGTGGTCGTGCTCGACGAGGCCACCGCCCACCTCGACTCCGAGTCGGAGGCGGCCGTGCAGGTGGCGTTGAAGACCGCGTTGCAAGGCCGTACGTCGCTGGTCATCGCGCACCGGCTGTCCACGATCAGGGAGGCCGACGAGATCCTCGTCGTGCACGACGGCCGCATCGCCGAGCGCGGCGGGCACGAGGAGCTGCTGGCCCGGGGCGGGCTCTACGCCGAGCTCTACCGCACCCAGTTCAGCTCTGCAGGTAGCCCAGCCGCCTGAGCTCCTCCCTGGCCACCTTCTCCACCAGCTCCAGGTCGTCGCGCCGGAGCCGGGTCCGCCAGGCGCCGACCTTGGGCACGTTGTCGTCGTACAGGAAGACCTTCGGCACCCGCGTCTCCAGGAACTCCGACAGCGTGGCCACCGTCTGCGGCGGCCTGCGTACCAGGTCCTCGTACCGGACGGTGAGGAGTTGCTGCTCGGGCAGCGTGCGGCGCAGCTCGGCGCTCAGGCGTACGGCGCCGCGCCAGCGCAGCGCGCTCTTGCCCGCCGATGGCATGGTCTTCCAGCGTTCGAGGTGCTCGTCCTTGCTGACGCCCAGGAACGCGTTGGGGAACTCGGTCCCCTCCGCCAGCATCGCCGGCTTGAACCAGGCCAGGCACGCCGGGTCGCCCAGCATGCCGGCCACCGCGTCCCTGCCGTCGCGGATGAGCTGGACGAACCGGGCGTCGGGGAAGGCCCGCAGCAGCACCGGAGCGCTGTAGATCAGGTCGGGGCTGGCGTCGCCGAAGCGGGTGACGTCGCTGGTGGAGACGCAGGGACCGGTTCCCGTGACGCCGCCGGCCTCCCGGCACGGCTCGGCGCACTCGCCGCAGGAGCGGGGCAGCACCTGCCACGACTCGGCGAGGGCGTCTCTCATGACGCGTACGGCTCCGTCGGTGCGGGCGATGGACGGCTTGCGGGCGAAGGCGTACACCACGTGCGCCACGCTCGCGCGACCCATCGTCACGTGGAAGCCCGGGGAGCGTTTCAGGGCGCGGGCGAGCAGGTCCGCGCCGGAATGCGGCGCTCCGAGCAGGAAGACCGGCCGGCGGACCTTGATGCCGTTGACCACGAGGATGTGGGGCGGAAGTCGCATACGAGAGGTAAGTGTGACACCGTTTGCCACGTGAACGAGCCAACCTCCGTGTCGGTGCTCACGGGAGCGGGCATCTCCACCGACTCCGGGATCCCCGACTACCGGGGCCCGCAGGGTGTATGGACGAAGAACCCGCAGGCGGCGGCGAACGCGCAGATCGATCGTTACCTGGCCGACCCCGAGATCAGGCGCGCCTCGTGGCGGGCCAGGATCGACCATCCGGCCTGGGGCGCCCGGCCGAACGCCGCCCACGCCGCGCTGGTCGACCTGGAGCACGCGGGGCTGCTGCGCGCGCTCATCACGCAGAACATCGACGAGCTGCACCAGCGGGCCGGATCCGCGCCGGAGAAGGTCATCGAGCTGCACGGCACCCTGCACCGGGCCGAGTGCGTGTCCTGCGACCTGATCACGCCCATGGACGAGGTGCTCGCCCGGGTGGCCGCCGGTGAGGAGGACCCGCCGTGCCCGCGCTGCGGCGGCATCCAGAAGTCGAACACGATCTCGTTCGGGCAGACGCTCAAGCCCGAGGTGCTGGGCGCCGCGCTGGACGCCGCCCAGTCGTGCGACCTGTTCGTGGCGGTGGGCACCTCGCTGACCGTGCATCCGGCCGCCGGGCTGTGCGGCGCGGCGCTCGACGCCGGCGCCCGCCTGGTGATCGTGAACGCCGAGCCCACGCCCTACGACCCCTTCGCCGATCGGGTGATCAACGAACCGATCGGCCAGGCACTGCCCGCGCTCGTCAAGGAGCTGATCGATGCAGCAAGGTGACACCGTCGCCATCGTCTCGCCCTCCGGCCCGCCCAACGCCGACCTGCTCAAGCGGGGCGTCGAGCGACTGGAGGGCCTCGGACTGAAAGCCGTGGTGGGCGCGCACGCGCTCGACCGCCAGGGGCTGGACTATCTGGCCGGCGACGACGCCGACCGGGCGGCCGACCTCCAGGCGGCGTGGTGCGACCCGGCCGTGTCGGCCGTGTTCTGCTGCCGGGGCGGGTACGGCGCGGGCCGCCTGCTCGGTCTGCTCGACTGGGACGCCATGCGGGCGGCCGGGCCCAAGGTGCTGCTCGGGTCGAGCGACATCACGGCGCTGCACAACGCGTTCGCCATCGAGCTGGGCGTGCCGACGCTGCACGGGCCGATGGCCGCCTGCGACGTCATCGCGGGCGACGAGGCTGGGCCCGAGCCGCGTACCTGGGAGAGCCTGCGGGCGGCCCTGTTCGGCACGCCGGCGCCGGTGCAGGGCGACCGGGTGCTGGCGCCGGGGCGGGCCGAAGGCGTGCTGGGCGGCGGTAATCTGTCGCTGCTGGCCTCGATGTGCGGCACCCGGTGGCAGCCGTCGTTCGACGGCGGGATCGCGTTCCTGGAGGACGTGGGCGAGGAGCCGTACCGGATCGACCGCATGCTCACCCAGCTTCTGCAGGCCGGGGTGTTCGACGGGGTGCGGGGGATCGCGCTCGGGTCGTGGGTGGGGTGCGGGGATCCGTACCCGGTTCTGCAGGACCGGCTGGGGCCGCTCGGGGTGCCCGTGGTGGCCGGGTTGCCGGTGGGGCACAGGTCGCCACAGATGAGCGTGTGGCTGGGGGCACTTGGTGTTATCGATACCGAATCGTGCTCCCTAACGGACATGAGTGGGAATGAGCAGCAGGCAAGGTAGGAGGGACGAAACCGACAGAAAGGGACACGGCGCGTGAACTGGTTCAGGCGTGGCCGCGAGCCCGCGCGCCGGCCGGTCGAGGACGTCGATCTCGACTCGCTGCTCGCGCTCGTCGCGGAGTCCCACGGATATTCCTTCACGTTCGCCCAGGACGGCTCCGCCGTGACGCTCAAGGGCGAGGCCGACCTGGTCGTGCAGCTCAAGGGGCTGCGGCGCGAGGCCGGGCGCAGGGCCAGGGAGGACTGGCCGATGCTGGTCTCCGAGCACCTCGCGCACGCCGTGGCCACCGCCGGCGAGCGGCTGGACGTGTGCGACCTGGAGCAGGCCCGGCCCCTGATGCTGACCCGCGTGGAGTCCGTGGACGAGGTGCCCGACCTGACCCGCGTCGTCGGCCGCCACCTGAACGCCGACCTGGTCGAACTGCTCACCGTCGGCTCGCGGACCGTGCGGCCGGAGGAGGCCGGGTGCTGGCCCCTGCCCACGGGACAGGCCCTCGACCTGGCCGTCGCCAACGTGCGCGGGCAGGAGCGGCTGCGCGTGGAGGGCATCGAACTGTCGGGCACGCCGGTGACCCGGCTGACCGCGCCGAGCCCGTCGGCCGCCACGCACCTGCGGTGGCTGGGGGACTACCTGCCGGTGCCCGCGGACGGGGTGCTGGTGGTGCTGCCGGATCCGTACACGCTGCTCGTGCATCCGGTGGACGGGATCGGTGTGGTGCGGGCCCTTGAGCGGTTGCGGGTGCATGCGGTGCGGACCGACGGGCTCAGCTCGCAGGTCTACTGGTGGCATGAGGGGCGGTTGACGCTCATCAGGGCGGACATCGTCGCGCAGGGCGGGCACACCAGGCTTGTCGTGGCGCCGCCGCCGGAGTTCGCCCGCGTCCTGGCCCGCCTGGCCGTCTGAGGTCCCCGGGCTCGGCTTCTCGCAGGTTCCTGCGCCCTTTCGCACGTCCGCGCCTTCTGGCCCGCCGTACTTCCGTGAGGCCCGCCGGGCGCGCGGGGCGCCCGGCGGGGCCGGTCAGAGGCGGTTCACGTAGTCGCGTAGGTGGATGGCGGTGAGGGAGGTGCCGGTGGCCAGGAGGTCGCCGGGGGTGCCGGAGAAGACGACCTGGCCGCCGTCGTGGCCGGCGCCGGGGCCGAGGTCCACGATCCAGTCCGCGTGGGCCATGACGGCCTGGTGATGCTCGATCACGATGACCGTGTTGCCGGCCTCCACCAGGCGGTCGAGCAGGGCCAGGAGCTGGTCCACGTCCGCCAGGTGCAGGCCCGTGGTGGGCTCGTCCAGCACGTACGTGGTGCCGTTCTTGGCCATGTTGATGGCGAGTTTGAGCCGCTGCCGCTCACCGCCCGACAGCGTGGTCAGCGGCTGGCCGAGCCCCAGGTAGCCGAGGCCGACGGCGACGAGCCGGTCGAGGATCGTGCCGGCCTGGCCGGTGGGGAAGAAGTCGCGGGCCTCGGCCACCGGCATCTCCAGCACCTCGCTGATGTTCTTGCCGCGCAGCCGGTACGTCAGCACCTCGGGCGTGAACCGCTTGCCCTCGCACTCCTCGCACACCGAGGCCACCTCGGCCATCATCGCCAGGTCGGTGTAGATCAGCCCGATGCCCTTGCACGCCGGGCAGGCGCCCTCGGAGTTGGCGCTGAACAGGCCGGGCTTGACCCCGTTCGCCTTGGCGAAGGCCGCGCGGATCGGGTCGAGCACCCCCGTGTACGTCGCCGGGTTGCTCCTGCGCGAGCCGCGGATCGGTGACTGGTCGGCCACCACCACGCCGTCCAGGCCCGCCACGTGCCCGTGGATCAGGGAGCTCTTGCCCGACCCCGCCACCCCGGTCACCACGGTCAGGACGCCGAGCGGCAGGTCCACGCTCACGTCGCGCAGGTTGTGCAGCGTGGCGTTCCTGATCGGGAGCTGCCCGGTGGGCTTGCGGACCTCCTCGCGCAGCCGTACGCGGTGGTCGAGGTAGCGGCCGGTCAGCGTGCCGGAGGAGCGCAGTCCGTTCAGGTCGCCCTCGTAGCAGATCCGGCCGCCGTCCTTGCCCGCGCCCGGGCCGAGGTCCACCACATGGTCGGCGATCGCGATCGTCTCCGGCTTGTGCTCGACCACGAGCACCGTGTTGCCCTTGTCGGTGAGCTGCAGCAGCAGCCGGTTCATCCGCTGGATGTCGTGCGGGTGCAGCCCGGCCGTGGGCTCGTCGAAGACGTACGTGACGTCGGTCAGGCTCGAGGTGAGGTGGCGCACCATCTTGACCCGCTGCGCCTCGCCACCCGACAGCGTGGACGACTCCCGGTCCAGGCTGAGGTAGCCCAGGCCGATCTCGACCAGCGAGTCCAGCGTCGAGCGCAGCCCCTCCAGCACCGGGCCGACCGCCGGGTTGCCGATGCCGCGGACGAAGTCGGCCAGGTCGTTGATCTGCATGGCCGAGCACTCGGCGATGTTCCTGCCCTGGATGCGGGCCGAGCGGGCGGCCTCGTTCAGCCGGGAGCCGCCGCAGGCGGGGCAGAGGGCCAGCTTGACCGCCCGGTCGGCGAACGCCCGCGCGGCATTCTGCAGCGACTCGCGGTCCTTGCCCAGGTAGCTGCGCTTGACCCGGACGACCAGGCCCTCGTAGGTGAAGTTGTTGGCGCCGTACTTGATCTTGGTGGCGGGCTTGTGGAGCAGGTCGTCCCACTGCTGCTGGGTGAAGTCCTTCAGCTTGACGTCGGGATCGAACAGCCCGGAGCCGGCCACGACCTGCCAGGGCCAGCTGTCCACCGCGTACCCGGGGGCCCTGATCGCGCCCTCGTTCAGCGACAGCTCCCTGTCGACCAGCTCGTCCACGTCGATCTCGGACGCCTTGCCCAGCCCCTCACAGGTGGGGCACATGCCCTCCGCCATGTTGAAGCTGAAGGAGGAGGCCGAGCCGACGTGCGGCTCGGCGATGCGGCTGAAGATGATCCGCAGCATGGTGTGCGCGTCGGTGGCGGTGCCCACGGTGGAGCGCGGGTTGGCGCCCATCCGCTCCTGGTCCACGATGATCGCCGCGCTCAGGTTGTGCAGCGCGTCGACGTCGGGGCGGGCCAGGCTCGGCATGAACGCCTGGATGAACGCCGTGTACGTCTCGTCGATCAGCCGCCTGGACTCCGCGGCGATGGTGTCGAAGACGAGCGAGGACTTGCCGGAGCCGGACACTCCGGTGAAGACGGTGAGACGCCGCTTGGGGATGTCCAGGGAGACGCCCTTGAGGTTGTTCTCCCTGGCGCCGCGGACCTGGATGCGGTCGTGGCTGTCCGCGGCGGTGTGGTCGCGGGGCTGGACGGTGCTTGCCTGGTGGCTGGAGCGCACGGAACCCTTCCATCGTCGGCCGACTATTTATGCCGTAAGGGGATTAGCCGGGACAGCTTACATCGGCTCGGGACCGGTCCGGCATGGCGTGGGCGTGCCAACGGGCCGTGAAATCGAAAGGAACGCCGGACGATGGCCGCCTCAGCCCCCGGCCTGCGCGGATAGCGTGTCAGCAATCGCCTGTGGTCGTCCGTCGGAGTTCGTTCAGTTGCGTGAGAATCACCGGGAGGCCGGCGTGCGCGCCGTCCTCGAGAAGGGGAGGCTCGTCTCGCTGGAGGTCGAGCCCCGGCTGCTGCGTGAGCCGGCCGACGTCGTGGCCGGCCTGGTGGCCGAGGCGGTGGACGCGGCCTTCGGCCGGGCGTCGTCCGCCGCCGACGACGGGGTCGTGCCGTTCGTCGAGCCGCTGGCGCTGGCGCGGGAGCTGCGCGCCGTGCGGGCCGAGCTGGACGCCCGGATGGCGCGGGTGACGGCGTCGATCGAGGTGAGCGCGGCCGCCCTGCGCGCCGGAGCCCGCGTCGAGGCCGGGGCAGTGGGCGGGGTGCCCTCGCTGGCCTTCGGCGAGCTGTTCGACCAGCTCATCGACATGCTGGAGACGATCGGCGGCGTGCCGGACGCGGACCTGCGCGGCGTCTCGGAGGGGCCGGTGAGCGCCGTGTGCGCGCCGGGGCCGCGGCTGGTCTCGCTGAGCGTGGCGCCGTGGGCCCTGTACGGCGGGACGAGGGCGCTGGGCGAGCGCGTCGTCCGCTCGGTGAACGCCGCCCTGGACGACCTGGAGGCCGGGGTGCTGCGGCGGCGCGCGGAATCCGGCGCCGGGGCCGACCTGGTCATGGCCAGGGTGGCGGAGCTGCGGGAGCAGGGCGTGCTGCGGATGCGGGCGTACACGCAGGGGATGGCGGGGCTGATGGCCGGGATCCGGCCGCGATCGTAAAGGGGGAGCGGATGGTGCACGGGCTGAGGGAGCCGGGCCGCCGCACGGCGGATGGCGGCGCGGACGAGCGAGGGGGTGCGCGGTGAGCATGGAACTGCCCGCCGCGCTGGCGCCGATGGAGGTGTTCCTCGGGCGGCTGTTCTCCGACGTGGACGAGGACGCGCTGGTCCGGATGGGTGACGAGCACGAGGGGCACGCCGCCGCGTTGCTGGGACTGGGCGGCATGGGACGGGGCGGCATGGGACGGGGCGGCATGGGACCGGGCGACACGGGACCGGGCGACACGGGACCGGCCGGCACGGGCGCCCAGGTCATCGGGCTCGGGCTGAAGGCGTCCGCCGGGATCATGCTCGCCCACAAGGGCATCACCCTGCTGCAGTACGCCCTCACCGCGGCCGCGCTGGCCGAGACGCTCGCGACGGGCGGAACGCTGGCGCCGGTCGTGCGGCAGGCCGGGCAGCGGGCGCTCGACGCGGTCTCGACGGTCACGGTGAACGAGCTCCCGACCTGAGGTCACGGCCGGGGCGGGGCCCTCCTGCCGGGTCCCGGCTCCGGCCGGGTCACGCGGAGAGCGGGTTGGCGCGCCTGTGGTGCAGGCCGATCACGGGGATCTCGTGCAGGCTGCCCGAGTACAGGAACTGCGTCATGCCGATCAGCAGCCGGCGCACGTCCTCCTGCGGCCGCACGACCAGGCGCAGGAACTGGCTGGTGGTGCCCAGCTTGTTGCCGCACTCGCGGACGTACACGCCGTGCTCGGTGAGCAGGTGGTCGCGCAGCGGCACCCCGTCGTGCCCGGGCGGCAGCTTCACCAGCAGGAAGTTGCCCTGCGAGGCGAACACCGACAGCCCCGGCATGGTGCTGAGCTGCTGGAACATCGCCCTCCTGTCGCTGCCGAGCCGCTTGAGGCTCTCCTGGTACTCGGGCATGAACTGCCGCATCATGAACACCACGACCTCGGCGAACGAGTTGAGGTTCCACTTGGGCAGCGCGTCGCGCACCCGGCCCGCGAGCGCCGGGTTGGCGACCATGTAGCCGAAGCGGATGCCGTGCAGGCCGAAGTTCTTGCCCAGGCTGCGCAGCACGATCACGTTCGGCCGCACGGCGGCCTCCGCCGCCACCCCCGGGTACGGCTCGGCGTCCACGAAGTCCCCGAAGGACTCGTCCACGATCACCAGGTCCAGGTCGATGAGCTGGTCGAGCAGGTGCAGGACCTCGTGTTTGGGCAGGTAGCCGCCGTCGGGGTTGTTCGGGTTGCAGATGACCGCAACCCGGGAGCCGCGCATGCGGATGAACGAGACGTAGTCGTTCACGTCCAGCGTGAAGTTGCGGCTCTCCAGCAGCGGATACATGTCCACCCGCTTGCCCGTCTCCAGCGGCTGGTCGGTCCACCGGCCGAAGGTGGGGATCGGGATCGCCAGGCTCTCGCGCACCAGCAGGTGGTCGATCCACGTGATCAGCTCCGTCGAGCCGTTGCCCATCGCGACCGTCTTGGGATGCAGCCCGAGCGTGGAGCAGAGCTCCTCGGTGATCGTCCCCGCGTCGCTGGGATAGAACTTGAGTATCGTCTCCAGGTTTCTCCCGAGGTGATCGAAGATCTCCGGCGTGGGGAAATACGGGTTGCACGGTATGCAGAAGTCCACCGGGGCGCGCTCTCCCGTCGAGCTGCGCATAAGTGAGAAGTACGACGGGCTGTGCGCTTGTGCCCGCAAGAGACTGAGCTCCACGACACCTCCATGGACCACGTGTCCGATGTGTGTAGGTACGCGCCAGTGGAGCGAGCGGTTCATGATGTTGGGCGGAAGAGCCTCAGGGATGTTTCCGTCCTGCGGAGCGTGAGGACGGCGATGTCGTCGCGCGGGACGGCCCGGGTGAACTCCCGCAGGTCGGCCCCCAGTCTACGGGCGAGGCCGGCGGGCGGGTCGAGGGCCCACGCGCGCAGCCGCTCCTCCAGCGGGTAGAAGGTGCCGTCGGGGTCGCGGGCCTCGGTGACGCCGTCGGTGCACAGCAGCAGCGTCGCGCCCGGCGGGAACGCGAACCGCACGCCCCGGCGCGGCGTCTGCGTCAGCGACGCCAGGCCGAGGGGCACCGCCGCCTCGCCCAGGTTCGCCTGGTGGGCGTCGCCGTCGTGGATGACGTACGGGGCGATGTGGCCGCAGTTGACCGCCTCCACCCCCGGCTCCTTGCCGATGTCCAGCACGAGGGCGGTGACCAGCCGCTCGGGCTCGCCGGTCATGGAGGCGAAGGTGTTCTGGCGGACCACGGTGTTCTCCAGGGCGGCCACGACGCCGGTGAGCGTCTCCTCCCGGTAGGCCGCCTCCCTGAACGAGCCCAGCACGGCCAGCGCCGTGCCGATCGCCGGCAGGCCCTTGCCCTGGACGTCCGCGATCAGCACCCGGGTTCCGCGTCTGGAGGGCGCCACCTCGTACATGTCGCCGCCCACCATCGTGTCCTCCTCCACCGGCTGGTAGAGGCCGTCCACCACCACGTCCGCGGTGCGCAGCGGCAGCGGGCGCACGATCAGCCGCTGCAGGGCGGCCGCGGCCGAGCGCAGCCGGTGGACCTCCTCCTCGCGCCGCACGCGGTAGCGGCAGCCCAGCACGCTCAGCACCCCGAACAGCGCCGTGAACCCGGTCGCCAGCAGGATGTCGTCCGGCTCCCCGCGCAGGTGGATGCCGGTGATCACTTCCACCACTATCACCCACACCGAGGCGACCACCGTCTGCCACACCTCGCCGAGGCCCGAGACGATCGCCGGCAGGAAGATCAGCAGCGGGAACAGCCGCACCGCCGTGCCCGTGGTCACGTCCAGCGCGATCACCACTCCGGTGACGACGAGGAGCCCCACCACGAACACCGGTGTCCACAGGTGGGGCCCGTCGCCGCGCCGCCGCCGTCCGTCTTCCGTCACTGCTCCCCCTTCGCCCCCGTGTCACCTTCTATCAGTCCGTTTCTCCTCTCCGGCGTGCTGGCACGCGCCCTTGACCCCACCTTGGCCTGGCGCGGAAATGGGAACGCGAATTAGGCGCGAGAAAACGAAAGGCCGCGAGAAATCGTCGGCCGGCGGCTCGGCCGCGTATTGAATGGGCGGCAGAATCGGCGGGCCGGGTGCTGTCGCCGAATTTAATCGGGCATTCTCGCGGGAGGGCTGCGATGACCCTCTGTGCTGCAAGGATAGGTCGGGTGGCTACGCAAAGTAAACAGCCGCGCCCCTTATGGCGGGGTTTGTTTGTGTTGGCAGGCAATTCTCCGTGGGGTTTGGTGGTTCTCATTTTCTTCTAATCCGGCAACTCATTGACACAGGTAAATGATCTTGTAAATATCTGAGTTGAGGCGCCGTGCGGCGAATTCACGCCAGGAAAGGGAGAAGTCCATATGGACATCGAGCACGACTGGACCCTGCTGCCTGCCGTGGTCGTACGGAGTGCCGGGTTTCCCTGGGAGCTCGTCCTGTCCCTCGTCCACCCCAGGGCGGCGGAGGCGGCCGCGGCCGTCGTACGGCTGGAGCGGCAGGCGCTCGCCCTGCTCGACGACGGGCCCGACCACGGGGCGGACGCCGGTTCTTCCGGCGGGGGAAGGCTGCCCCGTGGCTTCCGCGGCCGCCTGCGCGCGCTACGTCCGCTGCCACCCGGCTCGCCCGGTCCCGACGACTGGCTGGCGGCCTGGAACGACGTGACCGGGCAGCTGGAGGAGGCGCGGCTCACCCTGGCCGGCATGGTCGCGGGCGACGCGGCGCTCGTCCGGGCGGCCATGGCCGGGATCGTGGCCGACGAGCGGTTCCTCGACGCGCTCGTGTGCTCCTCGCCCGGCCTCTACCGGGACCTGCGGCACGGTGCCGAGGGCGGAGAGATGCGCCGGCAGGTCGCCGCCCACGTGCAGCGGCTGTCGGCCTCGTGCGGGACGGAGGGCTGCTACGGGCCGATCGGCTACGGGGCCGTCGCGGCGGGGGCCGGCGGCTACACCTGGGCGGGTCATCGCGAGTGCTACCGGCGGGTGGCGTTCGCGGCGGCGCGCGTGGAGGAGGCGCTGCAGCAGCACATTCTGGCCGATCCCGCGCTGGTGGCGGGGCTGGTGCCGCGGCGCAGGACGTGGACGGCGGAGGCGCCCGACGGCGCCGCGTTCGCCGGGCACTGCGACGGGCGGCGCACGCTGGCCGAGATCGCGGCCGAGACGGGGACGGGGCTGGAGCGGGCGTCGGCGGCGCTGGCCGTGGCGGTGCGGCGGGGGCTGCTCACCCACGACCTGTGCCCGCCCGCCACCGTCTCCGACACCCTGGGCTGGCTCCGGGAGCGGCTCGCCGCCCGGGGGGTGCCGGTCGCGCCGGGGGCCGGGGGGAACGGCCCTGCGGGGGCGGGGGAGGCACCGGGGCGAGACCGGGGCGGTCCGCGGGGTGCCGTCGGCGGGCCGTCCGGGCGTGACCGGGACGGTCCGCGAGGGGTCGTCGGCGGTCCGCCCGGGCGTGACCCGGGCGGTCCGCGAGGTGCCGTCGGCGCGCCGTCCGGAAGGGACCGGGGTGGTCCGCGGGGTGCCTTCGGTGGGCCGCCCGTCTCCGGGCGCGGCCGGGCGGGTCTCGCCGGCACCTGCGAGTGCGGACTCGCCGTCCCCTTCGAGGAGGGGGTCGGCGGCGCCCGGAGCCCCTCCGCGCTGGAGGCGGGTCCTTCCGAAGAGGGTGCCGCCGGGGCATCGGGTTCCTCGGGGAGGGGCGCGGCGGGGGCGGCTCCTGCCGAGGACGGTGCCGGCGCGGGGGAGGCGGGCCCTTCCGGAGAGGGCGCCGCCGGGGGGCAGGGTTCCTCCGGGTCGGGTTCCTCCGGGTCGGGTTCCTCCGGGTCGGGTTCCTCCGGGCCGGGCGGTGGCGGGTGCGGGCACGGAGGTGCGCGGGAGGTGCGCGGGCGGGGGCTCGCGGAGGCTCCCGGCGTGCCGGGGCAGGGGTTCGTGGCTCCTGCGGTCGTGCCGGAGCGGGGGGACGGCCCGGCCGGGGTGCCGGCGCAGCGGGAGCACGTGGCTCCCGGCCACCGCGTGGCGGACGCTGACCTGCCGCTGGGCAGGCGCGTCGGCGAGATCGGCGAGCTGCTCGGGCAGTACCCCGCCGCCTCGCCCGATGTGAAGCTGGCCGTGCAGCGGCGGATCGAGGCGCTGGCCGGCGGGGGGCAGCGCGACGACCGGGCGATCGTGCACGAGGCGGCGGCCGGCACCCTGCGGGTCACGGTCGGCGACGCGCTCGCGGCCGACCTCAAGAGCCGCGTGCCCCGGGTGCTCGACCTGCTCGCCGAGGAGTCCGAGCTGACCAGGCTGCGTACCAACCGGCTGGTGGCGGGGCGGCTCGGGGCGGGCACGTTCGCGCTGGCCGAGGCGCTGCGGGCGACCGGCGACCTGGAGATCGAACACGGTGACCGGCTCGCGCGGCGCATCGCCGCCATCGTGCGCGACGCCTCGGCCGGGGCGGCCGAGCTGAACCTCGCCGGCCTGCTGGACGAGCCCGCCCCGCCGGCCGTGCCCGTGCTCTGCTCGGCCGACGTCATGGTGGCGGCGCCCTCGCTGGAGGCGTACGAGCCGGGGGTGACCCCGCTAGTCCTCAGCCGGCTGCACGACGCGGTGCTGCTCACGCCGTGGGCGCTGCAGTTCCACGAGGAGAGCGCCAGGTGCCTCGCCCAGCGGGACACGGAGATCAGGCTGGCGCTGTCCGGGTTCACCGTGCTGAACGTCATCTCCCGCCGTTCCGACGGCGTGCCGCCGCTGGAGCTGCCCGGGCCCGTGCTGGAGCTGGGCGGGGTGGCGGCCGACCCGAGGCGGCGGCGGATCGGGCTCGACGAGCTGTACGTGCACAGCGACGGGCAGCGGGCCCTCCTGTACGCCAAGGGGCTGGACGAGCCGCTGCTGCTGCACAACGGCGGGCACGACCCGGCCCAGCACACGGCCCTGCACCCGGCGCTGCACACAGCCCTGCACACAGCCCTCGCCCTGCCCAGGATCGGCCTGCCCCGCCTCCATGACCTCGCCCGGGTCCCCCGGCTGACGTGGGACAACGTCGTCATGTCGGGGCGGCGGTGGCGCGTGGGCCGGTCGTCGTTCGAGGCGCTCGGGCAGGCGGCCGGCGATCGCGAGCTCCTGCTGGCGATGGCGCGCCTGCGGGAGATCCACGACCTGCCGGTCGCCTTTTTCGCCTCGTCGGCTCGGGGGCACGAGCCCGTCTACGTCGACACCCGCGCGCCCGCGCTCCTCGAAGGGCTGGCCCGCCTGGCGGCCACGGCCGATGAGGTCGCGGTGACGGAGGTGCCGGCGGGGCCGGACGAGTGCTGGCTGCGGGAGGGCGAGCAGCGTTTCGCGGCGGAGCTGCGCTGTGTCTACCTGCGACCGGCCGGGAACGGGCGCCGCGACGGCCACCGGGACCCCGGCCGGGGCGCGTCCGGGAGACCCGGCCAGGGCGCTCCTTCGAACCTTCCGGGCGGTCGCCACGGACCGGCGGCGCATCCGTACCCGTGGCCTGGAGGGGGCTGCTGATGGAGCTGCTCGTCATTCCGCCGTTCACGGACTTCACGACGGAGGTCGTTCCGCCGGCCGGGGTCGAGGTGGTCGATCTGGGAGCGCGGATCGTCGAACGTCTCGCCGAGCCGGCGCGGCTGCGGGCCGCCGCCGAAGGGCTGCCTGACGGGCCGCTCACCGCGCTGTTCGGGCGGGCGGCGGCGGCCATCCTGGAGCGCGAGGTGTACGACGACGCCCATCTGCGGGCGGTCGGCACGGCGCTCCGGCTGGCGGGCGACCCCGCGGTCCGGCTCAGCATCGACGATCTGGAGCTGGCCGAGGGCAGCACGCAGAGCAGCCGGGACGTGCTCGGCGCGGCCGCCCGGTGCCGGTTGTTCCGGCCCGAGGTTGAGATCGCCCTGGAGGCGGCCAGAGGGCGGCGGGCGCACGTCGTGGTGGACGGCGAGCAGCAGCTTCCCGCCGCGTTCGCGCTGGTCAAGGCGCTGGGGGCGGAGCGGGTGACGTTGTGCGGGCGGCTCGTGGCCGAGCAGGTCACGGCGTTGCGGCGGGTGCCGGAGCTGGCCGGGGCCGAGTGGCTGGACTGGTCGCCGGATCGGGTGATCAGGCGCTGCTGGACCGCCGGGCACGACGCGGCCGTGCGCTGGGTGACCGGGGCGGACCGGCCGCCGGTGAGCGGTCCGTGGGCGGGGTGGCTGGACGCGGTCCGCGCGGGGGCGTTCTCGCGGGAGGCGCTGGCCCGCTGCCGCGGCCTGACGATCACCGTGACGCGGATCGACTTCCTGGCCGCCGCCACCGGGCTCAACGGCGTGACCGTCAACCTCCGGCGGCTGCTGGCCGCGATCCCCGCCGAGGCGCCGGTGATGTGCGAGCTGGCGGTGGGCGCGCCCGGGATGGCCGCGGGGGTCGTGGGGGAGTCACTGGAGCTGCTGGCGGACGGGCCCGGCGGGGTACGGCCGGCCGGGCCGCGGCCGTACCGGATGGGCATCCGTACGGTCTGGGCCGGTCAGAGCGTGCGCTTCCCGCCACGCGCCGGGAACGACCTGGCCCGATGGATCGAGTTCGACGCGCCCGAGACCATGCGCCCCCGCGAGGTGACGGCCATGATCGGGGGGTGGCTGGACCGGCTTCCCGGGTTGCCGCCCGGCAGGCTCGCCGCCTGTTCCGTCGCGGGGCCGGCGCTGCCCGTGCCGGCGTGTGCGTGGGACCCGTGCGCGGAGGTGGTCGCGGGGGCCGGGCCCGACGGGCGGGGGCCGGGCACGTTCGCCGTGAGCCTGCGGTCCGGGCGGTCGTTCCGGCTGCGTCAAGGGCTGGTCGCGCCGGTCGCGCGGCTGGCCGCCGACGACCCGCACGCCCTCGACGGCCTGACGGACGGGGCGCGGGAGCGGCTGACGGCGGAGCTGGCCGAGGCCGGGGTGTTGAGGGGGCGCGGGTGAGCGGCACGTGGCAGGGGGAGGAACCGCCTGGCGCCAGGGCGGCGGCGTTAGGCGGGGAAGGCGGCGTCCCGGGCTCCGGGGAGATCTCGTGGCGGATCCGGGCCGGTGTCGCTGAGCTGGTCGTCGAACTGCGTCCGTGGTTCCTGCCGCGGCCCCCCGGGCTGCCGGCGCGGCTGCTCGACGGGCTGGGCCATCCCGATCTGCGGCGGCTCACCGAGCGGCTGCTCGACGCCCGCCGGCGCCTGGCCGCCGAGCGCGAGTGCTTCCAGCGGCAGGCGGCGCCGCTGCGTGACGCGGTGCTGAGGCTGCCGCCCGAGCAGTGCGCGCTCGCCGGGCAGTGCCTCAGGAGCGTACGCGCCGGGGCGCCGCTCACCGGGGACGAGATCCGGCTGCTGGAGTCGCTCGGCATGGGGGAGCGGGCGCGGCGGTGGCGGTCCGCCGTCGTCGCGGCGGGTTCGGCGCGGGCCGCGGCCAGGAGCGCCCATGCCGCCGCCTGGCTGGTGACGCGGCGCAGGGTCGCCGAGGCGTACGACGACGAGTCCGTACGGCATGCCGCCCTCCTCGCCGATCCCGCCTTCCACCGGGAGATCGAGCGGCATCCGCTGGCCCGGCGGCCCGGGGACGGCACGGCCCGGCGCTCCCGGCTGCGCACCGCGGCCGCACACCGGCTGCTGCGCCGCTTAGCGGCGGCGGGCGGCGGGCCCCGGCTGCGGGCGCGGTTCGAGCCTGGGGGCGGCGGGTCGTGGCGCGTGGGCGAGCCCGGGTCGGAGCCGGTGGTGATCGGCGGGGCCGCGCTGGAGCGGTTGCGGGAGGCGCTGACGGCGGTGGTGCCGTTGTGGTGCCTGGCTGCCCTGCTCGCCCGGGAGGGCAGGTCCGGGCGGGTGCGGGAGCTCGGCGCCGTCCTGGCCGGGATGGCGTCGGAGGCGCTCCTGTCCGGAGAGGGGCAGGAGGTCGTCCGGCTGGACGCGCGGGCCGTGGCCGGGGCGACCGCGGGGTGGTGGGCGGGGGCAGGAGAGTGGCCGGACCTCCCGCCGCCCGGTCCCGAACTGATGGCCGCCGGGGCTGAGCCGGGTGCCGCGACGTGGCTGCTGTCCGGGACGGGACCCGGCTGCGGGCCCCTGTACGAAGGGCCCGGGACCGCGCCGGTCGAGATCGACCTCGGCGCGCGGACCCCGCGCATCATGATCGACGACCTCGTCTACCAGCGGGCGCGCTGGCGCCTGCACCTGCCCGAGGAGCGGGGCGCGGACTCCTTCGACCGCTGGCTGGCCATCCACCGCCTCCGCCGCGAACGTGACCTGCCCCGGCACGTCTTCGTCCGCCACCCCGCCGAGCCCGGCCCCTTCCCCGTCGACTTCTGCGATCCTCTCGCGGTCGAGGACCTGGCCCGGCGCGAACCGGCCGAGGTCCTGGTCACCGAGATGTTGCCGGTTCCCGGTCAGGAGCGCGGGGACGGGCAGGCGCGGTGCGCGGAGCTGGGCGTGGCCTGCCTCGTACGAAGGGCGCGCTGAAAACCGGTTGCCCGGAGGCGGCCCCGGCTGGTGTACTCCCCGGCGGAAGCAGATCGACCGGCGAAGGAGGCCCGCGATGCGGGAAGCGTTCATGTCCCCCCAGCTCAGCGAATCCTCCTACGCAAAGGGCATGACGCTTCTTGACCCCGTACGCGCTCCGGACCCCACCACCTGACCCTTCCGTCCTGCGCCTGCTCAGCCCCGGGCGCCGCGCCACCGCCGGGCTGGCCGCGGCCATCGCCGCCGCCACCGCGCTCCCGCTGGCGGCGCCCCAGATCACCCGTCGCTTCGTCGACGACGCCATCGCCGGCGCCGGCATCCGCCACCTGACGCTGATCGCCCTCGGCTACCTCGCGCTCGCCGTCGCGGGCCAGGCCGCCAGGATGGTCACGGCGTGGCTGGCCAGCAGGCTCGCCTGGGACGGCACCAACCGCCTGCGCGAGCGCCTCGCCCAGCACGCGCTCGGCCTCGACCTCGACTTCCACGGCAGGCACACCCCCGGCGAGCTGATCGAGCGGGTGGACGGCGACGTCGTGGCGGTCGCCGACTTCGTCGTCGCTTTCGTGCTGGACGTCGTGGCCAGCGCGCTGCTCCTGGCCGGCGTGGTCGTCGTCGTGTTCGGTGTCGACTGGCGCATCGGGTGCGTGCTGCTGGCGTACTGCCTGCTCGTCGGGTACGGCATGGTGCGGGCGCAGCGGCTGGCCGTGCCGTCGGCGGCGCGCTCCCGGGCGGCCGGCGCCGCCCTGTTCGGCACCCTCGAAGAGCGCCTCGCCGGGGCCGAGGACATCAGGGCGAACGGCGCCGGCGAGCATGTCGTCCGCCGCTTCCACCAGGTCAGCGCCGCCCTCTTCCGGGCCGAGAACCGCGACGCCCGCGTCGGCACCATGCTCCTGGCCGGCACCTCGGTGGCCTTCGCCGCGGGCACGGCGATCATGCTGGGCCTGGCCGCGTGGACCATGGAGGCCGGCGCGCTCACGGTCGGCACCGCCGTGCTGCTCTTCCAGTACACGCTCATGGTCCGGGCGCCGTTCGAGCGGCTGATCGACCAGATCAGGCAGTACCAGGCGGCCCTGGCCGGCCTGGCCCGCATCGCCGGCCTGCTGGCCGAGCGGCCCGCGCTGGCCCCCGGCACCCGCCCCCTCCCCGCCGCCGGCCCGCTCGGCCTGCGCTTCGAGGGCGTCGGCTTCTCCTACCCCGGCGACGACGAGCAGGTGCTGTCCGGCATCGACCTCACGCTCGCCCCCGGCGAGACGCTCGGCCTGGTCGGGCGGACCGGCAGCGGCAAGACCACCCTGGCCCGGCTCGTGCTGCGGCTGCACGACCCCGTCGAGGGCACCGTGCGCGCGGGCGGCGTGGACCTGCGCGAGGCCGACCCGCGCTCCCTCCGGAGCCGGATCGGCGTGGTCACCCAGGACGTGCAGCTCTTCGCGGCGAGCGTGCGGGACAACCTGACCCTCTTCCGCCCGCCGCCGGGCGACGAGCGGCTGCGCGAGGTCCTCGACGCCGTCGGGCTCGGGGAATGGGCGGCGGCCCTGCCCGACGGGCTCGACACGGAGCTGGGACCGGGGCTGGGACCGGAGCTCGGCGCCGTGTCGGCGGGCGAGGGGCAGCTGCTCGCGCTCGCGCGGGCGTTCCTGGCCGACCCCGGGCTCGTCGTGCTCGACGAGGCGTCCAGCCGGCTCGACCCGGCCACCGAGCGCCGCATCGAGGACGGCATCGGCCGCCTGCTGGCGGGCCGGACCGGCGTGATCATCGCGCACCGCCTGTCGTCCCTGGCGCGGGTGGACAAGATCGCGGTGCTCGACCGCGGCAAGGTCGTCGAGTACGGCTCCCGCGCCGACCTCGCCGCCGACCCGCACAGCCGGTTCGGCCGGCTGCTGGACCTGGCGGGGGTGGCCCGGTGAAGCCGGTGCTGTCGCTGTCGCTGTCGCTGTCGCTGCCGCTGGCGCCGGCGGGGGTGGGCCGGTGAGGCCGGTGATGCTGGTGGCCACCCGGCTGGCCACGTTCGACCTGCGCCGGTACCTGGTCGGGGCCCTGCTGTGGCTGCCGGTCCACGTGATCCCGCTGGCCTCCGGGCTCGTCCTGCAACAGGTCTTCGACCAGATCAGCGGGCACCAGCCGGCCACCCTGCGGGCGACCCTGTGGTTGTGCGCGGCGTTCGTGGCGGTCGAGGTCGTGCGGGGGATGGTGATCGTCGTCGCGTGGACGTACGGCGTCTACTGGTGGACCGCGGCGGCGACCCTCCTGCGGGCCAACGTGCTGCGCTCGGTGCTCACCGCGCGCGGGCCCGCCGCCGCCCGGCTGCCGCACTCGTCCGGAGAGGCCGTCTCCCGCATGCGCGACGACGTGGCCGACGCGGTGGACCTCACCGACGAGAGCGTCAGCCTGGCGGGCACCACGCTGTTCGCCGCCGCGGCGCTGCCGATCATGTCCTCCGTCGATCCGGCGATCACGCTGGTGCTGGCCCTGCCGATGATCGCGGTGGGCGTGCTCAGCCGGATGATGCGGCGGGTGATCGCCCGGCTGCACGGGCGGGCCAGGCGGCTCGGGGCGGCCGTCACGGCGTACGTGGGCGAGATGTTCGGCGGCGTGCTCGCGCTCAAGACGGCCGGGGCCGAGGCCGCGGCGCTGGAACGGCTGCGCGAGCACAACCGGCGGCGGCGCGACGCCGCCGTCAAGGACCGGATGGCCACCGACCTGCTGGACGCCGCGACGACCACGACCGTCGAGCTCAGCACCGGGCTCGTCCTGCTCCTGGCCGCCCCCGCCATGCGCGGCGGCGACTTCACCGTGGGCGACCTCGCGCTGTTCACCAGCTACATCGGCTGGCTCACGGCGCTGCCGCGGTCGATCGGCACGGTCCTGTCCCGGCTGCCCCAGGCGGCGGTCGCGACGGAGCGGCTCACCCGGCTCATGGCGCCGCACGAGGACGCCGGCGACCTGTCGCGCGGCACCGGCGTCTGGCTGCACCGCGACCCGCCGCCCGCCCCGCCACCGCCGCCGCCCGCCGACCGCCTCCAGGTGCTGGAGGCGCGCGGGCTGACCGTGCGCGGGGTGCTGCACGGCGTCGACCTGCGCGTCGAGCGCGGCTCGTTCACGGTCGTCACCGGTGCCGTGGGAGCGGGCAAGACCACCCTGGTACGCGCCCTGCTCGGCCTCCTCCCGCTGGACCGCGGGACGATCTCGTGGAACGGCACCGCGGTCGCGGACCCGGGCACGTTCCTGGTCCCCGGCCGGGCCGCGTACGCCGGCCAGGTCCCCCGGCTGTTCTCCGAGACCCTGCGGGAGAACGTGCTGCTCGGCCGGCCCGCCCGCGACGAGGAGGTCCGGCGGGCACTGGAGCTGGCGGCGTTCGAGCGGGACCTGGCCGAGCTGCCCGAGGGGCTCGGCACGGTGGTGGGGCCGCGCGGGGTGCGGCTGTCCGGCGGGCAGGTGCAGCGCGCCACCGCCGCCCGCGCCCTCGTACGTGCTCCCGACCTGCTCGTCGTGGACGACCTGTCGTCCGCGCTGGACGTCGAGACCGAGCGGCTCCTGTGGGACCGGATCGCCGGGCGCGGCCCCGACACCGTCCTGGTGGTCTCCCACCGGCAGGCCGCGCTCGAACGCGCCGACCAGGTGATCGTCCTCGACCGGGGCCGCGTCGCCGGCCGGGGGCGGCTGGCCGGGCTGCTGGAGAGCTGCCCGGAGATGCGGCGGCTGTGGTACGCCGAACGCGTCGTGGAGGCGGAGGAGCGGGCGGGCGATCCATCGTGGGCTGTCGACCGTGGGCTGGGTCGGGAGCAGGCAGGTGGCTGATGCACCATAGGGATGTGACACCTAGCACCACGAAGGTGACGGAGCTGGTCGAGCTGGTCGCCAGGGGACAGGTGGCCGTGCTCAGCGGGGCCGGGCTGTCCACCGAATCGGGCATCCCCGACTACCGGGGGCCGACAGGGCGGGCCCGGCGCGCCGAGCCGATGACCTACCAGCGGTTCGTCGGCAGCGCGCAGGCGCGGCAACGCTACTGGGCGCGCAGCCACGTCGGCTGGCGGCAGATCGGGCAGGCCCGGCCGAACGCCGGGCACCGGGCGGTGGCCGAGCTGGAGCGGCGCGGGCTGCTGGCCGGCATCGTCACCCAGAACGTCGACGGCCTGCACCAGGCGGCCGGCGCGGAGCGGGTGATCGAGCTGCACGGCGGGCTCGACCGCGTCGTCTGCCTGTCGTGCCGGGAGCGCACGCCGCGCGCCGAGCTGGAGCGCCGCCTGCGCGAGGCCAACCCCGACTGGGAGGGCAGCGGCCGGATCAACCCCGACGGCGACGCCGTGCTCACCGACGAGCAGGTCGCCGGGTTCCGGATGGTGGACTGCTCCGGGTGCGGCGGGGTGCTCAAGCCGGACGTGGTGTTCTTCGGCGAGAACGTGCCCAAGCCGCGCGTGGACGAGTGCTTCGCGGTCGTGGGCGGGGCGCGGGCGCTGCTCGTGCTCGGGTCGTCGCTGGCGATCAGGTCAGGGCTGCGGTTCGCCGGCAAGGCCGCCGCGCTGGGCATCCCCATCGCCATCGTCAACCAGGGGCCGACCGGCGCCGACGCCGACGCGGCCCTCACCCTGGACGCCCCGCTCGGCCCGACCCTCACCGATCTCACGGTCCGGCTGGGGGCAGAATAGGGCGCATGCCTCCTCGTACGTGTCTCTGCGGCCTGCCCGCCCCCTACCAGGACTGCTGCGGCAGGCTGCACCGGGGCGAGGCGACGGCCACCACCGCCGAGCAGCTCATGCGCTCCCGCTTCAGCGCGTTCGGCGTCGGGGACGAGGCCTACCTGCTGCGCACCTGGCATCCCTCCGCCCGCCCGGCCACCGTCGGCCTGGACAAGAGGGTGAAGTGGGTACGGCTGGAGGTGCTGGAGACCAGCGGCGGCAGCGTCGTGCACACCGAGGGCACCGTCCGCTTCCGCGCCCACTACCTGGATCGGGGACGGCCCGGCGTGATGGAGGAGAACAGCCGGTTCGTGCGGCACGAGGGCCGCTGGGTCTACGCGGGCGTGGCCTGACCCTTGCGGCCGACCGCCCCGACGAAGGTGTGGTAGGTGATGCCGGGCTCGGCCTGGTCGTCGGAGTCCGGGCGCCACTCCGGGAGCGGCACCAACCCCGGCTCCAGCAGCTCCAGCCCGTCGAAGCAGGCGAGGATCTCCGCACGGGTCCGCCACCGGCCGGTGCCCAGCGTCTCGTTGAAGATCTTCTCGGCCGCGAACGCCTGCCGAGACACCTCCGGATGGGCCAGGCCCGGGTTGTGGAAGTGGGAGACGGCCAGGTAGCTGCCCGGGGCCAGGCGGTCCACCATGCGGCGGGCGATCCCGGCCGGGTCCTCCTCGTCGGCCAGGTGGTGCAGGATCGCGAACATCAGCAGGCCTACCGGCCGGTCGAAGTCGATGAGGCGCCGGACCTCCGGATCGTCGATGATCCCGTCGGGGTCCCTCAGATCGGCCTCCACGACCGTGGTGGCGTCGTCGTCCACGGCGAGCAGGGCGCGGCCGTGCACCAGGACGGTCGGGTCGTTGTCGACGTAGACGACGCGGGCGCCGGCGGTGGCCGACTGGGCGATCTCGTGGACGTTGCCCTGCGTGGGCAGCCCCGAGCCGATGTCCAGGAACTGGCGGATGCCGGCCTCGGCGGCCAGGTGACGGACCACCCGTCCGAGGAACTCCCGGTTCGCGCGGGCGGCCTCCGGGGCGTCGGGGGCGATCTCGAGCGCCAGCTTCGCCATGCGGCGGTCGGCCTCGTAGTTGTCCTTGCCGCCGAGCATGAAGTCGTAGACGCGGGAGACATTGGGCTTGGTGGTGTCGATGTTCCCGGGCGCCCGCTCCCGCTCGTAACCAGCCATCGCAGGCTCCTTCGGGTACGTCAGCTGGCGTGATCGTACTGCGGAAACTCCGGCAATAGGGGCAAAACGCTCAGGCTGACTCGCGGATCACCAGCTCCGTGGGCAGTATCACCGGATCGACGTGCCCCGCCCCGTCGATGAGGGCCAGGAGCAGCCGCATCGTCTCCTGGGCCATCTCCGCCAGCGGCTGCCGGATCGTGGTCAGCGGCGGATGGGTCGAGATGGCCACCGAGGAGTCGTCGAAGCCGCCCACCGCCACGTCCTCCGGCACCCGACGGCCCGCCGCGCGCAGCGCCGCCAGCGCCCCGGCCGCCATCAGGTCGGAGGCCACGAAGACGGCGTCGATGTCGGGCGCGCGCTCCAGCAGCTCCGTCATCGCCCGCTCGCCACTGGCCTGCGTCCAGTCGCCGTGCGCGATCAGCTTCGAGGTAGCCTTGCGCCCGAGCACGTCGGCGAAGCCCTCCAGCCGCTGGATGCCGCCCGGCGTGTCCATGGGGCCGGTGATCATGGCGATCCGCCGGCGGCCGAGGGAGACGAAGTATTCGGTCATCTGGCGGGCGCCGAGGCGATCGTCGGCGGCGGCGTACGGGATAACGGTCTCGCGGCCGATGACCGCGCCGCAGGAGACCGCGGGCGGCCCCGTGTGCAGCGCGTCGAGCAGGGGGTCGCCCGCGTGCGTCGAGACCAGCAGCACCCCGTCGGCGTGGCCGCCCCGCACGTAGCGCACCACCCGCTCCCGGTCGCTCTCGTCGCCGGCCAGCATCATCACCAGCGACAGGTCGCGCTCGGCCAGCATCCTGATCGCCACCCTGATCATGGTGCTGTAGTTGGGGTCCTCGAACAGCTTCTCGTGCGGCTCGGACAGGACCATCACGACTGAGCCGGTGCGCTGCGTGACCAGGCTGCGGGCGGCCCGGTTGACGACGTAGCCGGTCTCCGAGATGGCTCGCTCGATGGCCACGCGCGCCGCCGGGCTGACGTATTTGTCCCCGTTGAGGAGACGGGACACCGTGCCGCGGGACACGCCCGCGGCGGCGGCGACGTCGTGGATCGTAGGGCGCTTCACTTCACGGCTCCGGAGGACAGGTCGGTCTTCCAGTATCGCTGCATCGTGAGGAAGAGCGCGATCAGGGGCACGATCGACAGGAACGCGCCCGTGAGGATCAGGTTGTAGAGGGCGGGCTGGTTCGCGCCGGCCGCCAGCAGCGTGTAGAGGCCGACCGTGAGCGGGAACTTGCCGTCGTCGCCGAGCATGATGAACGGCAGCAGGAAGTTGTTCCAGATCGCCACGAACTGGAACAGGAAGATCGTCACCATGCCCGGCACCATCAGCGGCATCGCCACCCGCGACATCAGCCGCCACTCGCCGGCCCCGTCGATCCGCCCCGCCTCCAGCAGGGAGTCGGGGATGGCCGCGGTGGCGTAGATGCGGGCCAGGTAGATGCTGTACGGGTGCAGGATCTGCGGCAGCAGCACGGCCCAGTGGCTGTCGGCCAGGCCGATCTTGGAGAACAGCAGGTACTGCGGGATCGCCAGCACCACGGCGGGCACCAGGATGCCGCCGATGAGCAGGTTGAAGATGGCGTCGCGGCCGGGGAAGCGGAATTTGGCCAGCGCGTACCCGGAGATCGCCGAGACCGCGGTGGACAGCAGCGCGCCCCCGCCCGCGTAGACCAGCGTGTTGCCGGCCCAGAGCCAGAACACCCCGTCCCGGTAGGCGAACAGCTCGGCGACGTTATTCAGGAAGCCGGTGCCGAAGGCGAGCGTCGAGGTGCTGAACAGCTCGGCCGGCGACTTGGTGGCCGCGATCAGTACCCAGGCCACCGGGAACAGGCAGTAGAGCGCGCCGATCAGCAGCAGCGCGGTCGGCACGGCGCCGATCGGCCGGCCCGCGCCCACGCGGGCCCGGCGGCGTGCGGGGGTCGCGGTGACCGTGACCATCAGCCCTCCCCGAAGGCGCGGTTGCGGACCACGCGCAGGAATCCGAACGACAGGACGAGCGAGACCGCCGCGATGACGATCGAGGTGGCGGCGGCCGAGTACAGGTCGCCGGTGACGAAGGCGTCGCGGTAGACCTTCATGAGCGGGCTCCAGGTGGAGCTGATCGTGTTGGTCAGCGGGCGCAGCGTGGTGGGCTCGGTGAACACCTGGACGGTCGCGATGATCGAGAACACGGTGGTCAGGATGATCGCCGGGGTCAGGATCGGGATCTTGACGCGGACGGCGATCTGGAACTCGGAGGCGCCGTCGAGCCGCGCGGCCTCGTACAGGTCGCGCGGGATCGCCCGGAGCGTGGTGTAGAGCACGAGCATGTTGAAGCCGACCCCGCCCCACACCGCCACGTTCGCCATGGAGTACGTGACGGTGGTGGCGCCCAGGAAGTCGATGTCCAGGAGCTCCCTGATCGGGCTGAGCGAGGGCAGGTAGAGGAAGCCCCACAGCAGCGTGGCCGCCACCCCCGGCACCGCGTACGGCAGGAAGATCGCGATCCTCGAGAACCGGGCCAGCCGCACCCGCGCCGAGTCCAGCAGCAGCGCGAACAGCAGCGCCAGCCCCAGCATCACGACCAGCACCAGCGCGCCGTACCCGAGCACCCGCAGCCACCCGCTCCACAGCTCGCCGTCGGCCAGGGCGGCGGCGAAGTTGTCGAACCCGACGAACACCTCCCGCCGCGCGCCCCTGCCCAGCCCCAGCCCGGAGACCTTGGTACGGCGCGTCGCCAGGTAGACGGTGTAGCCGATGGGCACCGCGAGGAACAGCGTGAACAGCACCATCGCGGGGGTCAGGAAGAGATACGGCCAGATCCCCCTTTCCGAGCGCTTCATGACGAGAGCTGGAAGCCGGCCTTGCGCATGTCCGCGACCGTGGCGTCCTGCATGGCCTGCACGGCGTCGGCGAACGGGGTCTTCGCCTGCAGCGCCTTGTCGAAGCCGTCCCTGAAGGCGTTGTACGTCACGCCGACGTTCGGGCCGAAGGTGAACCCGCGCGCCCCGGCGGACACCGCGGCGGCCTGCTGCCAGAAGTCGGGCTGGCCGGCGAAGTACTCGGGGGCCGCGCCGAGCGCCGCCTGCGCCTTGGTCGAGGCCGGGTAGATCGCGGCCTCCTTGACGAGCAGGTCGATGGCGGCGGGGTCGGTGTTGAGCCACGTGATGAACTGGGCGGCGGCGGCCTTGTGCGGGGTCTTGGCCGACACGGCCGTGGACGAGCCGCCCCAGAAGCCGCTGTAGCTCTCGCCGGCGTTCCACTGCGGCAGCGGCGCGACGGCCCACTTGCCCTTGGCCTTGGGCGCGTTGCTGGACAGCACGCCCGGCGCCCAGATCGCGGACGGCCAGGTCAGCAGCTTGCCGTCGTTGAGCGCCTTGTTCCAGTCCGGGGTGAAGTAGGGCATGTCGTCGATGGCGCCCTCCTTGACCAGGCCGTCCCAGTAGTCGGCGACCTTCTTCGTGGGCTCGTCGGCGATGTTCACCTTCCACGACTCGCCGCTGATCGCCCACCACTGCGCCCCGGCCTGCTGCGCCAGCCCTGTGAACGCTCCCGGATCCTTGCTGGAGAACGTGCCGAGGTACGCCTTCGGGTCCTTCTTCCTGACCGTGCGGGCGGCGTCCCCGTACTCCTGCCAGGTCTTGGGGACCGCGATGCCGTACTTGTCGAACAGGTCCTTGCGGTAGAAGAGCATCATCGGGCCGCTGTCCTGCGGGACGCCGTAGACCGACTCGGTGCCCAGCGTCACCAGGCCCCACAGGCCCTCGGTGAACTCGCCCTTGATCGCGGCGGTCTCGGCCTTGAGGTCGGCCACCGCGTCGGCGGCGATGAACGACGGAAGGTGCTGGTACTCGGCCTGCACCAGGTCGGGCGGGTTGCCGGCCTTGGCCGCGGTGAGGAACTTGGCCGCCGCGTCGTCGCCGCCGGCCTGCTTGCTCACCGTCACCTGGATGTCCGGGTGGGCCTTGTTCCAGACCTCGACGATCTTGTCCATGTTCGGGGCCCAGGTCCAGTACGTGAGCTTGACCGGACCCTGGGCGGCGGCCGTGGGGCTCTGCGCCGCCTCGGTGCTCTCGACGGGCTCGCTGGAGCCGCAGCTCGCGAGGGTGGCCGTGAGTGCGACGGCCAGGGCTGCTCCAAGGCGGGGGGCGCGCATGCGTACCTCCAGAGGGTTCTGTGAACGTGCACAGAGTGGAACAGCGCGGAAACGGTCGTCAAGGGGTCGTTACGTTCTCGTTAATCTCCAGGAAGAGCGTGAAATTAGCGGGCAACGGTTCCCAAGCAGACCCGGTCAGCTTTACTGTGCACGTTCACAGAAGTATTTCGAGGGGGATGGATGTATCCGGAGCGTCCTGCCGGGATCGCCTTTGGCGGCGACTACAACCCGGAGCAGTGGCCGCGCGAGGTCCTGGAAGAGGACGTGGCCCTGATGCGCGAGGCCGGGGTGAACCTGGTCAGCCTGGGCATGTTCTCGTGGACGCTGATGGAGCCCGCCGAAGGGCGCTACGAGTTCGGCTGGCTGGACGAGGTCATCGACCGGCTGCACGCGGCCGGCGTCGCGGTCGACCTGGCCACCCCGACCGCCGCCCCGCCCGCCTGGTTCGTGGCCGCGCACCCCGACGTGCTGCCGGTGACCAGGGAGGGGTTGCGGATCGGGTTCGGCGGCAGGCAGAGCGCCTGCTCCAGCGCCCCGGCCTTCCGGGAGGCGACCGCGCGGCTGGTGCGGGCGCTGGGCGAGCACTACCGCGGCCATCCGGCCGTGGTCATGTGGCACGTGCACAACGAGTACGGGGCCCCGCTCGGCGAGTGCTACTGCGCGCACAGCGTGGCGGCGTGGCGGAGGTGGCTTGAAGCCACATATCGCGATATTTCCGCATTGAACGATGCCTGGGGCGCCACGTTCTGGGGCCAGACGTACACCGACTGGTCCGAGATCGACGCCCCGCGCGCCAACCACACGGTCGTCAACCCGGCCCAGCGCCTCGACTACGCCCGCTTCAGCGACGGCCAGCACCGCGAGCACTACGTGCTGCAGCGCGACATCCTGCGCGAGCTGGCACCCGGCCTGCCGATCACCACGAACTTCGCCGGCACCGTGAACTGCAAGTCCACCGACCTGTGGCAGTGGGCCCGCGAGCTGGACGTGATCGCCAACGACCACTACCTCAAGGCCGAGCGCCCCGACAACCACATCGAGCTGGCCATGTCCGCCGACCTCGCCAGGTCCGTGGCGGGCGGCGCGCCGTGGATGCTGATGGAGCACTCGGCGGGCGCGGTCAACTGGCAGCCGCGCAACCTCGCCAAGCGGCCCGGCGAGATGCGCCGCAACAGCCTGGCGCACGTCGCTCGCGGCTCGGACAGCGTGCTGTTCTTCCAGTTCAGGGCTTCGCGGTTCGGCGCCGAGAAGTTCCACTCGGGCATGGTGCCGCACGCCGGGACGGATTCCGAGCAGTGGCGCGAGGTCGTGCGGCTGGGTGCCGACCTGCGGCGGCTGGCCGGTCTGCGGGGCAGCCGGGTGCGGGCCGAGGTGGCGATCGTCTGGGACTGGGAGTCGTACTGGGCGCTGGAGCTGGACTGGCGGCCGTCGGTGGACCTGACGTTCCGGGAGCGGGTGGACGCCTTCTACGAGGCGTTGTGGCGGGAGCACGTCACGGTGGACTTCGTCCACCCTTCCGCCGATATTTCGGGATATCGGGTGGTGGTGGCGCCGAGCTCGTACCTGCTGACCGAGGCCTCCGCCAAGAACCTGCACCGGTACGTGGAAGCGGGCGGGAACCTGCTCGTGTCGTACTTCTCCGGCATCGTGGACGAGTACGACACCATCCACCCTGGCGCCCACCCCGGCGCGCTGCGCGAGCTGCTCGGCCTGTCGATCGAGGAGTTCCACCCCCTCCGCGAGCACGAGACGGTGGCGCTGACCGGCGGCGGCCCCTCCCCGGCCAGAGCCCGCGTCTGGTCCGAGCGGATCCGCCCGGCGGGCGCGGTCGCCGTCCGGGACTTCGCCGAGGGACCCGATGCCGGCCACCCCGCCTTCACCCGCCACGACCTGGGCGCCGGCACCGCCTGGTACCTCGCCACCGCGCCGGCCACCGGCCTGCGCGACCTGCTCGCCCAGGTGCTCGACCGCGCGGAGGTGTCCCGCCCGCGCGGCCTGCCCGACACCCTCGAGCTGGTGCGCAGGGGCGCCCACGTCTTCCTGATCAACCACGGCGACCGGCCCGTGACAGTGGAGGGGGTGAGCGGCGTGAGCGTGTTCGACGGCGCACGGCACGACGGGCCGGTCACCGTCGAGGCCGGCGCGGTCACGGTCGTCGTGGAGACCCCCCAACCCTAGGGAGACCCGATGAAACGGTTACTCACCGCGCTGCTGCTGGTCACCGCCCTGGCCGTGGCACAGCCGGCCCAGGCGCAGGCCGGCCCCGGCCGCCTGCAGATCAGGGGCGCGGACGTCTCCAGCCTGGCCAAGTCGGAGGCCTTCGGCGGCGTCTACCGCGACGCCCGCGGGCGCCAGGGCGACGCGCTGCGGATCCTGTCGCAGGCCGGGCTCAACTACATGCGGCTCAAGGTCTGGGTGAACCCGGCCGACGGCTACAACACCAAGACGCAGGTGCTCGCGGTGGCCAGGCGGATCAAGGCGCTCGGCATGGGCCTGCTCGTCGACTTCCACTACTCCGACACCTGGGCCGACCCGGGCAAGCAGTTCAAGCCGGCCGCGTGGGAGCCGCTCCCGTTCGACCAGCTCAGGCAGGCCGTGTACGACCACACGTACGACGTGCTCGACGCGCTGCGCCGCCAGGGCACCGCGGCCGACATGGTGCAGGTGGGCAACGAGATCAACGGCGGCCTGCTCTGGCCGGACGGCTCCAACGCCAACTGGGCGAACACCGCCGCGCTGCTGAACGCCGGCTACGACGCGGTCAAGCGCGTGTCCGGCTCGACCAAGGTCGTGCTGCACCTGGCCAACGGCGGCGACAACGGCCTCTACCGGTGGTGGTTCGACAACGCCGCCGCCAACGGCATCCGGTACGACGTGATCGGCCTGTCGTACTACGCCTACTGGCACGGCACGCTGGAGACCTTCCAGGCCAACATCAACGACGTGGCCACCCGGTACGGCAAGCCCGTGGTCGTGGTCGAGACGGCCTACCCGTTCACCACGGCCGACGACGACGGCTGGGAGAACATCATCGTCTCCGCGGAGCCGTACCCCGGCTACCGGGCCACGCCGCAGGGCCAGTCCGCGATGCTGACCAGGGTGGCCGACATCGTCCGCGCCGTGCCGAACGGCCTGGGCCTCGGCCTGTTCGCCTGGGAGGCCACCTGGACCGGAGTCAAGGGCAACGGCTGGGACCCGGCCGACCCGGCGTCGGGCAACGGCTGGGAGAACCAGGCGCTGTTCGACTACGCCGACCGGGCACTTCCGGCGATGTCGGTGCTCGGCCGCCTCTGACGCCGTCCCCCGGGCTGCCCCGGTCCTGACGGGCGGGGCAGCCCGCGCCGGCGCCTACCGTAAGAAATATGCGCCTGACCGCCTTCACCGACATCTCGCTGCGCCTCGTGATGCGCCTGGCCGTGGCGCGCCCGGACGAGCTGCTGACCACCCGCACCGCCGCCGGCATGCTGGCCGTCCCCTACACCCACGCCGCCAAGGCCGTGGCCAGGCTGAGCGAGCTGGGCGTGGTGGAGGCCAGGCGGGGGCGGGGCGGCGGGCTCCAGCTCACCGAGGCCGGCCGCGGCGCGTCGGTCGGGAGCCTGGTGCGCGGCCTGGAGCCCGAGGGCGACGTGGTGGGCTGTGAGGACGACCCGCCGTGCCCGCTGCGGGCGGCCTGCCGGCTGCGTTCCGCGCTGCGCCAGGCGCAGGAGGCCTTCTACGCCTCGCTCGACACGATCACGGTGGAATCCCTGGTCAGCGCCCCCACCGGCCCGGTCCTGCTGTCCCTCACGGCACCCGCCGACGCGACCGCCCCGCGGGCCAAATAATATGAATCTCAGATGCAAGTTAATTGGGTCTGGGTACTTCATGCTGTCCCCCGAAGCCGCGGCCGTCGTCCGGGACGCCCGCTCCGCCGGATGAATCCCAGACACTCATTCAGCTGTGTGGAGGTTCATCATGCTGTCCGCCAAAGCCGCGGAGCTCGTCCGTGTCACCCTGCCCGTCGTCGGGGCCGAGCTGGAGACGATCACGGCGCGGTTCTACGACACCATGTTCGGCGACCATCCCGAGTTGCTCGACGGCCTGTTCAACCGCGGCAACCAGCGCAGCGGCGAGCAGCGCAAGGCCCTGGCCGGAGCGGTGGCGGCCTTCGCGGGCGCGCTGCTGGCCAACCCCGGCGAGCGGCCCGACGCGCTGCTGGCGCGCATCGCCCACAAGCACACCGCCGTGGGAGTGACCGACGACCAGTACGTCATCGTGCACAAATACCTGTTCGGGGCCATCGCCGAGGTGCTCGGTGACGCGGTCACGCCCGACATCGCGGCGGCCTGGGACGAGGTCTACTGGCTGATGGCGGGCGCGCTGATCGCCATGGAGGCCCGCATCTACGCCGAGGCCGGGGCGCGCGACGGCCGGACCTGGCGCCAGTGGCGGGTGGTCGAGCGGCGCGAGGAGACGGCGGACGCGATCTCCCTGGTGCTGCGGCCGATCGGCGACGAGCCCGTGCCGCCGGCCCGGCCCGGACAGTACGTCAGCGTGCGGGTGACCATGCCCGACGGCGTGCGCCAGCTCCGGCAGTACACGCTGTCCGGGCACGGCGGGGACGGCTGCCGCAGCATCACCGTCAAGCGGGTGCGCGGCGACGGGCAGCCCGATGGGGAGGTGTCCTCGCTGCTGCACGCCACGGTCAAGGTGGGCGACGAGCTGACCCTGTCCGCGCCGTTCGGCGACGTGTCCCTCGAGGAGGGCGACGCGCCGCTCGTCCTGGTCTCGGCGGGCATCGGCTGCACCCCGATCGCCGCGATGCTGCGCCACCTGGCCGACACCGGGTCCACCCGCCGGGTGCTGGTGCTGCACGGCGACCGCTCCAGGGACGGCCACGCGCTGCGCGCGGACATGGAGCGCCTGACGGACGCGCTGCCCGACGGCGAGCGCGTCTTCTGGTACGAGGAGGGCGAGCACGAGACGGCCCGCCCCGGGCGGATGGATCTGGACGGCGTCGAGATCCCCGAGGGCGCGGTCGCCTACATGTGCGGGCCGGTCGAATTCATGCGCGCCGTCCGCGGCGGGCTCATCGAGGCCGGGGTGGCCCCGCGCGACATCCACTACGAGGTGTTCGGCCCGGACCTCTGGCTCGGCGCGGCCTGACACGCGGCGACGGGTGGTCTGGAGCGGACGTCCGGACATGGGCATGATGACCACATGATGATCTCAGCCGACGAGCTGCTCACCACCACCCGAAGCGTGCGCAAGCGCCTCGACCTCACCCGTCCCGTCCCGATGGAGCTGGTACGCGAGTGCCTGGAGATCGCCCTCCAGGCACCCACCGGGGGCAACTCGCAGGGCTGGCACTGGATCGTGGTGACCGACCCCGAGCTGCGCAGGGCCATCGGCGGCTACTACGCGCGATCCTGGCAGGCGTACTACGGCTCCGGCGGCGGGGCGCGCTCGCTGTTCAGGGACGACCCGGTGCGTTCGGCGGCCCAGGAACGGGTCTCCGACAGCGCCGCGTACCTGGCCGACCACATGGGCGAGGTGCCCGTACTGGTGATCGGCTGCATCACGGTGCCCGGTGGGCTGCCCGAGGGCAACCAGTCGGGGCTGTGGGGCTCGCTGCTGCCGGCCGCGTGGAGCTACATGCTGGCCGCCCGCGCCCGGGGCCTGGGCACCGCCTGGACCACGCTGCACCTGGCATACGAGAGCGAGGTCGCCGAGCTGCTCGGCATCCCCGGGAACGTCCGGCAGGGCGTTCTCCTGCCCACCGCCTACTACACCGGCGAGACGTTCCGTCCCGCCAACCGCCAGCCCCTGGACGAGGCGCTCCACCTCGACCGCTGGTAACCCCCGCGGGGCGGGGGCACAGTGGAGGCCAGGACCGACGTGAGGGAGGGCCCCCGTGATCTCCTTGCCGCTGCTGCCGACGTCGCTGGTCGGCAGCTACGCCCAGCCCGAGTGGCTGATCGACCGCGCCAAGCTGGCCGGCCGGTTCCCGCCCCGCGTTCGGGCCAGGGAGTTGTGGCGGATTCCGCCCGGCCTGCTGTCCCAGGCCCAGGACGACGCCACCGAGCTGGCGATCAGGGCGCAGGAGCGCGCCGGGCTCGACATCGTCACCGACGGGGAGATCCGGCGCGAGAGCTACTCCAACCACTTCGCCACCGCCCTGGAGGGCATCGACCTGGACAACCCGGGCACGGCGCTGGACCGCAGCGGCCACCCGAACCCGGTGCCGCGCATCTCCGGGCCCATCCGGCGGCCCCGCCCGGTCGAGGTGGACGACCTGAACTTCCTGCGCGCGCACACCGATCACGTGGTGAAGATGACGGTGCCGGGGCCGTTCACGATGAGCCAGCAGGCACAGAACGACCACTACCCCGACGCCGAGGCCGCCGCCATGGACTACGCGGCGGCGGTCAACGCCGAGATCCGCGACCTGTTCGCCGCCGGGGCCGACATCGTGCAGATCGACGAGCCGTACATGCAGGCCAGGCCCGAGGCGGCGCGCGCCTACGGCCTGGCCGCGCTGAACGCCGCCCTCGACGGCGTCACCGGCATGACGGCGGTGCACATCTGCTTCGGCTATGCGGCGATCATCCACGAGCGGCCGGAGGCGTACTCGTTCCTGCCGGAGCTGGCCGGCTGCCCGGTCCGGCAGGTGTCGATCGAGACCGCGCAGTCGGGGCTGGACCTCGGGGTGCTGTCCGACCTGAAGGACAAGACGGTCATCCTCGGCGTGATCGACCTGTCCACGCCGGAGGTCGAGCCGGTCGAGGTGGTGGCGGACCGGGTGCGCCGGGCGTTCGAGCGGGTGCCGCCCGAGCGGATCGTCATCGCCACCGACTGCGGGATGAAGTATCTGCCCCGGGCGTCGGCCGAGGGCAAGATGCGGGCCATGGCCGGCGCGGCCCGCCTGCTGCGCCGTGAACTGGGCCGTGAACTGGGCCGTGAACTGGGCCGTGAACTGAGCCGTGAACTGGGCAGCGAACTGGATCGCGACATTTCCTGATCAATTTCCCGCCCGTACGGGAAGCTCGCAATTAGGATCATGGGCCTGACCCCCCCTGAACCATCGCAAGGAGCCGACAGTGCCCGACAGCGAGCAGGAGAGCACGCCCAGCGGGATCGACACCAGCAAGCCGAGCGTGGCCCGCGTCTACGACTACTTCCTCGGCGGCAAGGACAACTACGAGATCGATCGCCACGTGGCCACGGCGGCACTGCAGATCGCGCCGGACGCGCCCCAGGCCGCCCAGTCCAACCGGCAGTTCCTGCGGCGCACGGTCCGCCATCTCGCCGCCGAGGCGGGTGTCCGGCAGTTCCTGGACATCGGCTCGGGCCTGCCCACTCAGGGCAACGTGCACGAGGTCGCCCAGTCCGCCGCCCCGGGCGCCCACGTCGTGTACGTCGACCACGACCCGATCGTCCTGGCCCACGGCCGCGCCCTGCTCGCCGTCGACGAGACCACCACGATCGTCGACGCCGACGTCCGCGAGCCCGAGAAGATCCTCGACGACCCCAGGACGCGCGCCCTCATCGACTTCAGCGAGCCGGTCGGGCTGCTGATGTTCGCGATCCTGCACCACCTGTCGGACCAGGACGACCCGGCGGGCCTCGTGACCCGGCTCCTGCGCCCGCTGGCCCCGGGCAGCCACGTGGTGATCTCGCACTTCCACAACCCCGGCCAGGCCCACCCCGAGGTGTCGCAGCAGGCCTTCACCGCGGAGAAGCTCTTCAACGAGCACCTCGGCACCGGCCGGTGGCGCACCCACGGGGAGATCCTCGCCTATTTCGACGGGCTCGAACTGCTGGAGCCCGGTCTGGTGCCGCTGCCGGAGTGGCGTCCGGACCCCGGCGAGCACCAGCCCGAGCTGGGCATCACGTACCAAACCTTCGTGGGAGGCGTGGGCCGCAAGCCCTAGCCGGGGAGCTTGCCCGAAGCCACCACGTCCTTGTACCAGTGGGCGCTGTCCTTCCAGGTGCGCTCCATCGTCTCCCGGTTCACCCGGACGATGCCGAACCGCTTGGCGTAGCCGTGCGCCCACTCGAAGTTGTCCATCAGCGACCACACGAAGTAGCCTCGCACGTCCGCCCCCGCCGCGATCGCCTCGGTCACGGCCGTCAGGTGGCGGTGCAGGTAGTCGACGCGGTCCGCGTCGTGGACGAGCCCGTCGGGGGAGACCGGGTCGGGGAACGCGGCGCCGTTCTCGGTGATCATCGTCGGTAGGTCCGGGTAGTCGCGGTGCAGGCGCAGCAGCAACTCGGTCAGGCCGGTCTCGTCGATGTTCCAGCCCATCTCGGTGTACGGCCCCGGCTGCCTGACGAACTCGATGTCCTCGCAGGCGATCCATGGGGAGACGGCCCCGTCCTGGTGCCCGTCGGCGGTCTCCCGCGGGGTCACGCCGTCCCACTGCCGCACCAGCGTCGGGTTGTAGTAGTTGACCCCGAGCACGTCCAGCGGCTGGCAGGCGGTGGCCTCGTCGCCGTCGCGCACGAACGACCAGTCGGTCACCGAGGCGGTGTCGGCGATCAGGTCACGCGGGTAGGCGCCCTCCAGCATCGGGCCGAGGAAGGCCCGGTTGGACAGGGCGTCCGCGCGCCGCACCGCGTCGGCGTCGCGCTCGGACACGCCGCGCACGTGGTGCAGGTTGAGCGTGACCGACATCTGCGCGCCCTTGGCGGCGGTCGTCCGCAGTGCCTGCACGGCCAGGCCGTGGCCCAGGTTGAGGTGGTGCACGGCGGCCAGGGCGGCGGCCGGATCGGTCCTGGCCGGGGCGTGCACGCCGGAGGCGTAGCCCAGGTAGGCCGAGCACCACGGCTCGTTCAGGGTGATCCAGGTCCGGACGCGGTCGCCGAGCGCCTCGCCCATGAGCCGGGCGTACTCGGCGAAGCGCTCGGCGGTGTCGCGGTGCGGCCAGCCGCCCGCGTCCTCCAGTTCCTGCGGCAGGTCCCAGTGGTAGAGCGTGGCCACCGGGGCGATGTCCCTGGCCAGCAGGCCGTCCACGAGCCGCTGGTAGAAGTCCAGGCCCGGCGCGTTGACCGGGCCGCGGCCGCCCGGCTGCACGCGCGGCCAGGAGATGGAGAATCGGTAGGCGCCGACGCCCAGCCCGGCGAGGAGGTCGAGGTCTTCCTCCAGCCGGTGGTAGTGGTCGCAGGCCACGTCCCCGGTGTCGCCGTTGGCCACCAGGCCCGGCGTGTGGGAGAAGGTGTCCCAGATCGACGGGCCGCGCCCGTCCTCCGTGGCGGCGCCCTCTACCTGGTAGGCGGCGGTTGCGGTGCCCCACAGGAAGTTCTCGGGGAAGGCAGGCATGTCACTCCTTGGCGCTGACGATGATCTCGATGTGGTCGGTCTCCGGAGCCGCGGCGGCGTTCGTCCCGGCGTGGCGCAGGTTCCAGGGGGCGGGCGCGCCCGCGAGGCGGCGGGCGCTCAGGCGGTCACCCTCGCGGGAGACCTCGAACACGGCCGCGGCGCCGCCGCCGAGCGCCGGCACGGGGGAGGGCACGGGGGAGGGCACGGTGACCGTCCTGGCGGCGCCGTCGGGGAGCTCGTGGACGGCGAGGGTGACGCCGTCGGCGTAGTCGTAGTCGGGCCGGTCGTCGCGGGCGCCGACGGCGATCACCGCGCCCGGCCGCACCAGCAGCGGCAGGCTGTCGAACCCGTGCCGCTCGGTACGCCACCCCGGCCCGGCGACGGTCTCGCCGTCGAACAGCCGCGTCCACGTGCCCTCAGGTACGTAGTACGAAATTTCCCCATCCGCCGAGAGTACGGGCGCCACCAGCAGGTCCGGGCCGAGCATGTACTGGGCGTCCAGGTAGTCGCAGGCCCGGTCGCCGGGGAACTCCAGCTGCATGGCCCGCATCATCGGCAGGCCCTCGGTCGCGGCCTGCACGGCGGCGCCGTACAGGTAGGGCATCAGCCGCGCCTTCAGCCGCGTGAACGAGCGCAGCACCGCCACGGACTCCCCATCCGGCTCCTCGTCGAACGACCACGGCACGCGGTACGACCCGCTCCCGTGCAGCCGGCTGTGCGACGACAGCAGCCCGAACGCCACCCACCGCTTGAACACCGCCGGATCGGGCCGCCCCTCGAACCCGCCGATGTCGTGGCTCCAGAACCCGAACCCGGCCAGCCCCAGCGACAGCCCGCCCCGCAGCGACTCGGCCATCGCCTCGAACGTCGACTCGCAGTCACCGCCCCAGTGCACCGGCAGCCGCTGCCCGCCGGTCGTGGCCGAGCGCGCGAACAGCACGACCTCACCCGGCCCGCGCCGTTCGGCCAGCACGTCGTGCACGGTCTGGTTGTAGAGCAGGCTGTAGTAGTTGTGCATCCGCTCGGGGTCGGAGCCGTCGGCGTAGCCGACGTCGGTCGGGATGCGCTCGCCGAAGTCGGTCTTGAACGCGTCCACCCCCATGTCGAGCAGCCCTCGCAGCTTGCCCGCGTACCAGTCGCGGGCCGCGGGCGAGGTGAAGTCCACCAGCGCCCGCCCGGCCTGCCAGTGATCATCCTGCCAGACCGTGCCGTCTGCCCTGCGCAGCAGGTGCCCGGCCGCGGCCCCCTCCTCGAACAACGCCGACGCCTGCCCGATGTAGGGGTTGATCCACAGGCAGACCCGCAGCCCGCGCTCCTTGAGGCGGCGCAGCATGCCCTTCGGGTCGGGGAACACCTCGGGGTCCCACTCGAAGTCGCACCAGCGGAACTGCCGCATCCAGAAGCAGTCGAAGTGGAACACGCTCAGGGGCAGGTCCCGCTCGGCCATCCCGTCCACGAACGACATCACCGTCGCCTCGTCGTAGTCGGTGGTGAACGAGGTGGACAGCCACAGCCCGAACGACCAGGCGGGCGGCAGCGCCGGGCGGCCGGTCAGGGCCGTGTAGCGGCGCAGGATCTCGGCGGGCGTCGGCCCGTGGATGACGAGGTACTCCAGGTCGTGGCCCTCGACGCTGAACTGCACCCGCGACACCGACTCCGAACCCACCTCGAACGACACCCGGCCCGGGTGGTTGACGAACACCCCGTAGCCCCGGTTGGTGAGGTAGAACGGGACGTTCTTGTAGGCGATCTCGCTGCTGGTGCCGCCGTCCTCGTTCCAGATGTCGATCGACTGGCCGTTGCGGACGAAGGCGCCGAAGCGCTCGCCGAGGCCGTACACGAGCTCGCCGGCGCTCAGCCCGAGCTGCTCGATCATGAAGTGCCGCGCGTCCGGGTCGTGCATGACGCCCAGGCTCCTGCCGCCGCTACGGGTCAGCTCCCGGCCGCCGGCGCTGAAGGTCATGTCCCAGGGGGCGTCCCTGCGGACCCGGACCGTGAGGGCGCCGCTGGTCAGGCCGGCCTCCTTGCCGTCCACGCCGATCAGCACGTCCGGCCGGTCGTCGCGCACCGCGAAGGCGGGGGAGTCCGGCACGGATCCGGCGAGGTGCACCGTGCGCACGCGGATCACGTCCGGCATCGGCGAGGACAGGTCCACCCGCAGGACCGGCCCGTCGATGGTGCTGCCGCGGTGAACGATCTCCCGCGCGGGGGCGAGGATCCGCAGCGAGCCGGCCTCCGCGGTCACGTCGTGGGCCGCGACGGCGTACTCGCCCCGCACCCCGGGACGCATCCGCCAGTAGCCGTCTTTGAACTTCATGCCAATCCGTTCTCGGGGTGAGGCCGGGGGATCAGGGACGCAGGGCGGCGACCGCGCGGGCCGCCAGCGTGACGTGGCCCTCCGCGGGGGAGCCGGTCAGCAGGTCCTCGGCGGCGTGCGGGATCGGCACGCGTACGGTGGCGTCGCCGTGGTTGAGCAGGAACAGCACCTCGCCGCGGCGGACCGCCTCGACACCCTCCGGCAGCCCGGGGACCAGGCCGCTCACGCCGGCGTCGGCCAGCACCCGGTCGGCCAGCGCGCCGAGCGCGGCCGGCTCGGGCATCGTGGCCACGTACCAGGCGACGCCCGCGCCCGCGCGGTGCCGCGTCACGGCGGGCCGCCCGTCCAGGTCGCCCCCGGCGAACTCGGCCACCACCTCGGCGCCCTCCGCGGTGAGCAGCTCGGTCCAGGTGCGCGCGGCGAACTCCGCCCCGTTCTCCGGGCCGTCCACCGCCCCGTCCACCGCCCCGTCCACCGGGCCGTCCTCCGGGCCGCCGTTCCAGCGGCAGCGCACGGGCGGGTCCTCCGGGGCCGGCAGCCACTCCTCGCCGGAGGCGCCCAGCACCTCCCGCAGCGGCGCGGGGAACCGCCCGGTACGCACCTGCGCCCGCGGGTCCACCACCCCGGAGAACGGCCCGACCACCAGCACGCCGCCACCGCGCACGTACGCGGTCAGCCCGGCCGCGTCCTCGTCGCTGACCAGGAACAGGTTCGGCACCACGACCAGCGCGTACGCCGACAGGTCGGCGGCGGGCGGCATCACGTCCACGCTCACCCCGCGCTCGAAGAACGGCACGTAGTAGCTCAGCAGCTGGTCCACGGCGTTGAGCCGGTCACTGGGCCGGCCCCGCTCCTCCAGCGCCCACCAGCTTTCCCAGCCGAACACCATCGCCACCCGCGCCGGCACCGGCTCGCCCGCCAGGCCCGCCAGCTTCCGCAGCTCCTGCCCGTGCGCGCGCACCGCCGCGTGCAGCCGCGTCTCCGCGCCGGCGTGCGGCACCATCGCGGCGTGGAAGCGCTCGGCGCCGAACCGGGAGGCCCGCCACTGGAAGTAGCACAATCCGTCCGCGCCGCGCGCCAGCGCCTGCAGCGACTCCAGCCGGAACTGGCCGGGCGGCTTGGGCAGGTTGTGCGGGCGCCAGTTGACGGCGCTCGTGGACTGCTCCATCAGCAGCCACGGCCGGCCCCCGGCCAGGCCGCGCATGAGGTCGTGGGTGAGCGCCGTCCTGGCCGGGGCGAGCGGGTCGCCCGGCTCCGGGTACCAGTCGTTGGCGACCACGTCCTCCTCGGCGGCGACCGACCAGTAGTCCACCCGCTTGAACAAGCCCATGAAGTTCGTGGTGACCGGCGTGCCCGGCGTGCGCGCCCGCACGACGTCCCGCTCGGCGCGGAAGTGGTCGAGCAGCGCGTCGGAGCAGAAGCGCCACCAGTCGAGGCGCTGGGAGGGGTTGATGATGTACGGGGCGCGGCGCGGCGGGACGACCTCGGCCCAGTCGCCGTACCCCTGACTCCAGAACGTGGTGCCCCACGCCTCGTTGAGCGTGCCGAGGTCGCCGTACCGCTCCCGCAGCCAGGCGCGGAACGCCGCGGCCGAGACGTCGCAGTGGCAGACCTCGCCCAGCTCGTTGCCCACGTGCCACAGGGCCAGCGCCGGGTGGCCGGCGTACCGGTCGGCCAGGGCGGTCACGATCTCCAGCGCCCGCTCCCGGTAGACGGGGGAGGAGGGGCAGAACTGGTTGCGCGAGCCGTACCAGAGCCGGTGCCCGCCCTCGTCCACCGGCAGCGTCTCCGGCCACCGGTGCCCCAGCCACGGCGGCGGCGAGGCCGTCGGCGTCGCCAGGTCCACCGCGATCCCGTGCTCCGCCATCAGGTCGAGCACCCGGTCGAGCCAGCCGAAGTCCCGCCTGCCCGGCTCCGGCTCCAGCCGCGCCCAGCTGAACACGCCGACCGTGACCAGGTTGACCCCGGCGGCCCGCATCAGCCGGGCGTCCTCCGCCCAGACCTCCTCCGGCCACTGCTCCGGGTTGTAGTCCCCGCCGAACAACAGCCCGCGGCCCTCGGTGAGCGTGTGCATCCCCAGCTTTGACGACGTGACTCCCGCACCGGGCTTCATGACGTGACTCCCTCACGTGGCGGCGCGGAGCTGTCCCCGACCACCAGACGGCAGGGCACGAGCCGCTGCCGCGGCGGCGCGTTCCCCTGCAAGCGGTCGATGAGCATCTGCGCGCCGAGCCGCCCCAGCTCGGCGCTGGGCGGCTCCAGCGTCGTGAGCCGGGGGTGGAACATCTCGGCGACCCGGGCCGACGACAGCACCAGCATCAGCGTCAGGTCGCCGGGAATCCGCCAGCCGCGCCGCGCCACGGCCGCGATCACGCCGACCGCCGCGTGGTCGTCCATCACCGCCAGCGCGGTCACGTCGGGGTGCCCGGCCAGCAGCCGGTCGAACGCCTCGGCGCCCTCCTCGGGGGAGCCGGGGCGGAAGTCGTCCACGTACGCGATGCCGGCCTGCCGCGCGGCGGCGCCGAACTCCGCGCCGGCCCGGATCGCGGGGCCGTACTGGGCCGCGTACGCGTCCGCGGAGAGGTTGAAGAAGGCCAGCTTGCGGTGCCCGAGCCCGGCCACGTGCGCCACGGCGTCCCTGGCCGTCGCGGCGAAGTCGATGTCGGCGTAGTCGATCGGCCCCGGGTCGCGGGTGCGCCCGATCATGCCGAACGGCACCCCGGCCGCCACCAGGAACTCCGCGCGCTCGTCGTCGAGCCGCACCTCCATCAGCAGCACGCCGTCCACCAGCCCCAGGCCGGTCAGGTGGCGCAGCTCCTCGATCGGGTCGGCGTTCTCGGGGGAGAGCAGGAGGTGGTAGCCCAGCTCGCGGGCCGCCTCGGCGGCGCCGGTGGCGAACCGCATCTCGGTCGGGCCGAAACCGCCACGCGGGGCCGGGAACAGCAGGGCCAGGATGCGGGTGCGCTTGCTCTGCAGGCCGCGGGCCAGCAGGTTCGGGCGGTACCCGAGCTCTTCGGCGGCCCGCTCGACGCGCCGCCGGGTCGCCGCCGCCACCGGACGGGTGCCGTTGAGCGCCGCGGACGCGGTGCTGACCGCGACCTGGGCACGCTCGGCCACGTCACGCAGCGAGGTCATGGAGGGCTCCAGGGACGGACCGATACGGGAGTCGAAACGTTTCGCACAACGCTAAAGTCCGGTTTGTGGGGATGTCAATGATTTGTATTCGGATGCCCGAAAAGGAAGCCCTCAGGGCGGCCGCCGGCCCGGGCGGTCGGTGCCTGCCCGGGCCGGCGTCCCTCTAGTACACGTACGGCCAGCCGGCAGAGTCCCAGCCGATGAGGTTGATCCCCAGCTTGGGCGTGCCGTTGTCGGCTCCGTCGTAGTAGTGGTAGACGAGCAGGTCGCCGTCCACGTCGGACATGACGCTCTGGCCGCCGGGGCCGATGTAGCGGCCGTGGGTCTCCAGGACCGTCGTGCCGCCGCCGCTCAGCATGGACCTGCCCGAGCGGTCCACGTACGGGCCGGTGGGGCTGGCGGAGCGGCCGACCTTGATCTTGTACGTGCTGCTCGTGCCCGCGCAGCACCGGTCGTAGGAGGCGAACAGGTAGTAGTGACTGCCGTGCCTGACGATGTCGGGCGCCTCGACGGCGTAGGGGGCGTCGGGCCGGGTGGCCAGGTGGTGGAGCGTCCGGTCGGAGGAGTGGCGCTTGCCGGTCGAGGGGTCGAGCCGGATCATGCGGATGCCGGTCCAGTAGGAGCCGAAGCTCAGCCACCACCGTCCCGAGGAGTCGACCAGCAGGTTCGGGTCGATGGCGTTGTGGTCGTCGCTGGTCGTGGTCGCGTGGACGACGCCCTGGTCGCTCCACGTGCCGGGCAGGCCGGTGGAGCTGGTGGCCAGGCCGATGGCGGAGTTGTTGGAGCCGAAGCTGGAGACCGCGTAGTACATCAGGTATCTCCCGCCCTGCTGGGAGATGTCCGGTGCCCACGGGTCGTTGCCCGACGAGTACGTCCGCCACCACGACGGCGGCGTACGGAAGGCCGATCCCGCGCGGGTGAAGTCGATCCGGTCGGTGGAGGTGCGGGCCTCCAGGTAGCCGTGGGTGGAGTAGAGCACGTAGCCGGACGACGTGCGGATCATCGTGGGGTCGTGCACGACGACGTCCCCGGTGACCCGGCCGGGATCGGGGTAGGCGAGCGCGGCGCCCAGGAGCGGGAGCGCGGTCGCGGCGGCGATGACGAGACGGGACAGGCGGCGCAAGGGTCCTCCTCGGCATGGGGGTATGCCGGTTCGCCTGCCGGGGACGCTGCGCCGGTGCGTCGGCCCGCACTTTAGGCGCGGCCTTTCGCGGCCGTCAACCGGCTGTGAAACTTACATCGCCGCCTGTCCTCGGCTGAGCTGCGAGTACCCGGGGCGGCCTTGACAGGCCTTGTCAGAGTTCGTACGGTCGGGCCGCTTTCAGCCGGTGATGTTAACGCTAACATCACCGCCTGCCCGGGACGCTGCGCCGCGTCACCGTCCGGCCGGACCGCTCGTGTCCGGCCGGTTCCCGCCATGGCAGGAGTCAGCTCATGACAGAGCTCATCGGTTCGGGGGAGCGGTCGAGCGGCGCTGGATCAGCTCGATCGGGCCCGCCAGCACCTCGGCCACCGTGTCGTCGGGCTTCAGGCTGCCCAGCAGCGTCACGCCCCGCCGGCCCAGCTCCGCCAGCGGCATCCGCACCGTGGTCAGCGCCGGGTAGAGGTAGCTGGCCAGGTCGAGGTCGTGCACGGCGACGATCGAGACGTCCCGGGGGATCTCCATCCCGGCCGCGCGCACCCCCTCCATCGCCCCGATGGCCGAGGCCACGTTCGCCACGAACACCGCCGTCGGCGGCTCGGCGGCGGCCAGCAGCCGGGCCATGGCCGCCGCCCCGCCCGCCGGGGTGTAGTCGGCCGCCACGATCGGGCCCTCGGGCAGGCCCGCGTCGCGCATCGCCGCCGAGTAGCCGGCCGACCTGCGGGCGGCCGTGTCGGCGCGCGACGGGCCGGCCAGGTGGGCGATGCGGCGGTGGCCGAGGCGTACGAGGTGTTCGACCGCGAGCGCGGCGGCCCGCTGGTCGTCGAGGATGACGTACCGCTTGACGCCCCTGCTGCGGTTGTTGAGCATCAGCCACGGGATGGCCGCCTGGTCGAGCTGCGCGGTGAGTCCCGACTCGTCGCCGGCCCCGGCCAGCAGCAGCCCGTCGATGCGGCCCTGCCCGATCCGGTCCATGTACTCGCCCAGCCCGGCGCCCGTCGCGCTGCCGGTGACCAGCACGTATCCCTGCGCGGCCGCCTCCGCCTCCGCGCCCTTGATGATCTCGGCGTAGACCGGGTTGGCGAAGTCGGGGATGAACAGCCCGAACATGTGCGCCCTCGACGTGCGCAGGCTGCGCGCGGCGACGTTGGGCCGGTAGCCCAGCTCATCGATCGCGGCCAGCACCCGCTCCCGCGTCTCCGGCCGGATGTTGAGCGTGGGGTCCTTGTTGACGACGCGCGAGACGACGGCCCGATCCACCTTCGCGATGGCCGCCACGTCGGCGAGCGTGACCCGGGTGCGCTTCATGAGGACGATCCTGGCCGCCGGCTCTCGCCGCTGTCCATGGAGCGGTAGAGCGCGTCGAGCAGGCGCAGCGTGCCGAGGTTGTCGGCGCCGGAGGTCTCCGGCTCGCCGCCCTCGGCGACCGCCCGCAGCAGCGACCCCATCGGCCCGGCCACCGCGTCGGGCAGCCAGCGCCGGGTCACCGGGTACGGCAGCCAGCCGTCCGTCGGCAGCGCCCGGCTGTTGACCTCCAGGGTGTCGGGGCGGCCGTGCGGATAGTCGTACAGCAGGCCGAGCGTGCCCTTGATCGCGCCCTCGGTCCCGTCGATGCGGAAGGACGCCTCCTGGTCGCCGGCGCGGTTCTCGTGCGTGGCGTGCACCAGCGCCCGCACCTCGCCCGGGTAGACCAGCGTGCTCATCGTGCGCGTCTCGCCCTTGGCGACCTGGCCGGGCGTGCGGCTGCCGGTGCAGAAGACCACCTCGGGGTCGCCCAGGATCGAGCGGATCGCGTCGAGGTAGTGGATCGAGTGGTAGACGATCTCCAGCCGGTCGGTGGCGACGAGCCAGTCCCAGGCGCTCCAGTCGGTGAGGATGTTCACGGTGAACGTCATCGCCGTCGGCTCGCCGATCCACCCGGCGCGCACCATCGCGCGGGCGGCGGCGATGCCCTCGTCGAAGCGGAGCTGCTGGTTGACCGCGATCTTGAGCCCGGTGGCCGCCGCCAGGTCCACCAGCCCCTGGCCGGTGGCGACGTCGGGGGCGAACGGCTTCTGGCACAGCAGGTGCCTGCCCGCCGCCAGCGCCGCCCGCGCGATGCCGGGCTGCGCCTGGGGCGCGACCGCGATGTCCACCACCGCGACCCGCTCGTCGGCCAGCAACTCCGCCAGCGACCCGTACGTCCTGGGCACCCCGTGACGGGCGGCCACCTCGGCCGCGCGCTCGCCGTCGAGGTCGAACAGCCCGGTCACCTCCAGCCCGGCCTGCCGGTAGGCGGGCAGGTGAGCCACGTCCACGATGGCGCCGGCCCCGACGACGGCGATCGGCAGGCGGTGCGCCGGCGGGATCGTCAGGTCGGCGGCGGCCGCGATGGGTGCGAAAACGTCGATCACGAGGAAGCCTCCCGCATGCGGTAGAAGTGGGTCGCGGTGCCGCCGAGCACCATGGCGCGCTCGATGTCGCCCAGGCCCGACAGCGCGACCCGAGTCTCCCGCCACACCCGCTCGTAGTCTCCGGCCAGCAGAGCCACGGGCCAGTCGCTGCCGAACATCAGCCGCCCGGGCCCGAACAGCTCCACCGCGTGCTCCACGTACGGCCGCAGGTCCTCACCCGTCCAGCCGGCCGCGGCCGCGGTGTTCAGCCCTGACACCTTGGCGTACACCCCCGGGCACTCCGCCGCGCGGGCCAGCAGCGACGCCCAGGGCTCCCAGCCCTGCTCTGCGATCGGCGGCTTGGCCAGGTGGTCGATCACCATCCGCAGCCCCGGCACCCGCTCGGCCAGCACCGGCACGTGCTCCAGATGCCGCGGCAGCACCGCCACCACGTCGAACGGCAGCTCCAGGCCGGCCAGCAGCCGCAGCCCCTCGATCACCTCGTCCCGGACCACCCAGTCGGGGTCGGGCTCGTCGTGGATGAGATGCCTGATCCCGGCGAACTTGGGCTGCCGCCGGTACCGCTCCAGCGCCCGCGCCGCCTCCTCCGGCCGGTCGAGCGGCACCCAGCCCACCACCGCGCCGATGAAGTCGTGTGCGGCGGCCTGCGCGAGCATGGCGTCGGTGTCGGCGTAGGAGTCCATCGACTGCACCAGGACCGTGCGCTCCACCCCCGCCGCCGCGAGCTGGGGGATGAGCTCCTCCGGCTCGAACGTACGGAAGATCGGCCCGGACTCCGGAGTCAGCCACGGGTACGAACCCGTCCGCAGATTCCAGAAGTGCTGGTGGGCGTCGACGACGGTCATCCAGCCCCTCCTTCCAAGATCAATCGTTTGAGCGTCACAAGGTAGCAGGAGGTTGGACGAGCTCCAGCGTGATCTCGTCAGGGTCGAGGAAGTAGCAGGCGTAGCCGCCCCTGTTCACGCCCGCCGTGATCTCGGCCGGCGGGTTGACGAACCGTACCCCGGCCGCCGCCAGCCGGGCGTGCTCGGCGCGGGCGTCCTCGACCGTGAGCGCCAGGTGGGCCGCGCCGGGCAGGTGGCGGGCCGGGTCGCGGGGCTCGCCCCGGGGCCGGACGTACTCGACCAGCTCCAGGTCGTGCGTGGAGACGCCGCGCGGCTGGCCGGGCACGGCGAGCTGGGCGACGCGCAGCACGGCGTCCGGGTAGCCGACGAGCCGGCGGGTGTAGTCGTTGTCCTGCTCCTGCCGGTGCACCAGCGTGAAGCCGAGCAGGTCGCGGTAGAAGGCCACGGACCTGTCGAGGTCGGCGACGGTGAAGGAGAAGTGCCAGACGCCCCTCATCGCAGCGCCTCCTGTCTGACCGGTACCTGCGGTTTCGACGATTCCCGTACCCGTTTCACCTGCCGCTGGCGGCCGGCGACGGTGTAGATGGCGGCGGCCACGACGACGACCGTGCCGACGATGACCCCCTGGTAATTGGCGCCGAGGTTGAGCACGTTGAAGCCGTTGTCCAGGGTGAACAGGATGAGCGCCCCCACCACCGACTTCAGCACGCTGCCCAGGCCGCCGAACAGTGAGGTGCCGCCGAGGATGGCCGCGGCCAGCACGGTCAGCTCGGTGCCCTGCAGGCCCGTCGGGTTGATGGCCAGCAGCTTGGCGGCGAACAGGATGCCGACGAAGCCGGAGCCGAGCCCGTTGAGGACGAACGCGCCGATCCGGTAGCGGTTGACGTTGATGCCGGACAGGCGGGCGGCCTCGGCGTTCGCGCCGACCGCGTACAGGCGGCGGCCGATCACCGTGTACCGCAGCACCGCCCAGGTGATCCCGGCGATCACGATCAGGTAGTAGGTGGGCTTGCTCAGCCGCAGCTCGAACCCGAACACGGGGCTGAGCGCGATCGCCGCGACGCCCGCCACGAGCAGCGCGATCCCGGCGCTGCGAGAACGGCGCAGCAGCACCGCCACGCCGGCGGCCGCGGCCGCCACGCCGGCGATCGCCAGGACGTGCGGGACCGTCCAGTAGCCCGCCTGCAGGGCGATCAGCGAGCTCTGCGCGCCGGGGTCCTCGGCGGTAATCGTCCGGCCGTCCGTCAGGATGAGCACCAGCCCGCGCACGGCCGTCATCGTGCCGAGCGTGACGATGAACGCGTTGATGCCGACGAGCTGCACGATCAGCCCGTTCACCGCCCCGCACACCAGCCCAGCGCCGAGCGCGACCGCCATCGCCACCGGCAGGCCGAGCGGCGCCACCAGGCTGAGCACGGTCGCCGCCGAGAACGCCGCCACCGAGGCCACCGACAGGTCGAAGTTCCCGCTGATCAGCACGACCGTGGTGAACACGGCCAGGATCGCGATCAGCGACGACTGGTCGAGGATGTTGATGATGTTCGTCGCCGACAGGTACGGCGGGCGGCCGAGTTGGGCCGACAGCAGCGTCAGCACGGCGACGATCAGCAGCAGGGCGTAGACCACGCCCGCGTTGCCGGGCCGCAGCGCCGCCCGCCACCGCGAACGCCGTGCCGTGGCAGTCTCAGGCGGCATCGTGCGCACCCCCCTCGCCGAATCCGTTCGCCAGCATCAGCAACTCCTCCTCGGATGTCTCGTGTGCCGCCCGTTCGGCGACGATCCGGCCCTCGCGCACGACCAGCACGCGGGTCGCCACCGCGAGGATCTCCTCGAACTCGCTGCTCACCACGAGCACCGCGCCACCGCCCGCGGCGAACCGTCGGACGAGCTCGAGGATGTCGGCCTTGGCGCCGACGTCCACCCCGGCGGTGGGCTCGTCGAGCATGAACACGCGGGCGCCGCCGTACAGCCACTTGCCGAACACGACCTTCTGCGCGTTCCCGCCCGACAGCTCGGTCGGCAGCGCGTCCGGGCCGGCGCAGACGATGCCGAGGTCGGCGATCGCCCGCCGGGCGCGCCCCCGCTCGTCCGGCTCGCGCGGCAGCGACCGGCCCGACGACAGGGACGCCAGGTCGGGCAGCGAGATGTTCTTCCAGATCGGGAACGTGTTCACCAGGCCCTGGGAGCCGCGGTCCTCGGGCACGAGCGCCATGCCCGCGGCCACGGCGGCGCGCGGGGTGCGGCGGACCGGCCTGCCCTCGACCCGCACCTCGCCGCTCGCCCGCGGGTCGGCGCCGTAGACGGCGTGCAGGATCTCCGAGCGGCCCGAGCCGAGCAGCCCGGCCAGCCCGATCACCTCGCCCGCCCTGGCCTCGAACGACACCTCCCGCACGCCGGCCGCCGAGCTCAGCCCGCGCACCGACAGCAGTACCGGCGCGTCCGGGGCGACCGGCTCGGCGCTGCGCCGCTCCACGCCCAGCAGGTCCCGGCCCACGATCGCCTGGACCAGGCGGTCCTCGTCGTAGCCGGCGGTGGCGCCCTCGGCCACGACCGTGCCGTCGCGCAGGACGGTGACCCGGTCGGTCAGGGAGAGCACCTCGTCCAGGAAGTGCGAGACGTACAGGAAGGCCGTGCCCTGCGCGGACAGCCTGCGCACGACGTCGAACACCACCTGCCGCTCGCCCTCGGCCAGCGAGGCGGTCGGCTCGTCCATCACGACCAGCTCCGCGCCGGTGGCCAGGGCCTGCAGGATCGCCACCATCTGCCGCTCGCCGATGGCCAGGTCGGCCACCTCGGCGTCCGGGTCGATGGCGTAGCCGACCCGCTCCAGCAGCCGGGCGAACTCCGCGCGCCGGGAGCGGGGCAGCCGCCAGGGGCCGCCGGTGCCGAGGAAGACGTTCTCCAGCACGGTGAGCGTGGGGGCGAGCGGCACGTGCTGCATGATCGTCGCCACCCCCGCCTTCCGGGCGGCGCCGGGGGTGCGCCAGTCGATCTCCTCGCCCTTCCACCGCACGACGCCCGAGGTCGGCGGGTGGGCGCCGGCGATGACCTTGATCATCGTGGACTTGCCCGCGCCGTTCGCCCCGACCAGGCCGTGCACGCTGCCGGGGTGGACGGTCAGGCGGGCGTCCCGCAGCGCGACGGTGCCGTTGGGGAACTCCTTGCCGATGCCCTCCAGGGACAGCAGGGGTGTTCCGGCTGCGTCTACCATTGCGGCGTGCATTGGGCGAGGTTGTCCTTGGTGATCGCCGGGGTGTCGTAGGTGACGAAGGCCGCGTCCTGCTTCTTCTCGCCGGTCAGGTGCTGGTAGAGGGTGTCCAGGGCGAGCGCGCCCAGGTCCTCCGGCTTGTAGCAGACGGTGCCGGCGATGGCGCCCGACCTCACCGCGTCGATCCCGAGCTTGCTGCCGCCGATGCCGACGATCTTGGCCTTGGAGCCGGCCGCGGCGACCGCCTTGGCGCAGCCCACCGCCATGTCGTCGGACTGGGCGTAGAACAGCTGCGTGTCGGGGTTGGAGGAGAGCATGTTCTGGCAGGCCGACTGGGCCTTGTCCTGCACCCAGTCGCCCGGCTGGCGGGCCACGACCTCGTACTTCGCGCCCTTGGCCGCGGCGGCCGTCGGGAACTCCTGATAGCGGTTGACCACCTCGGCGAAGCCGGCCTGGCCCTCCACGATCGCCAGCTTGCCGCCGCCCGGCACGACGCCGGCGGCGATCTCGCCGGCCTTGCCGCCGGCCGCGTACTCGTCCTGGGTGACCAGCGCCACCAGCCCCGGGTACACGTCCTTGAGCTGGCGCTTCTTCGGGTCGCCGACCTGCGAGGCCACCGCGACCGTGGGGATGCCCGACGCCTTGAGCCGGTCGGCCAGCCCCTGCGCCACGCCGGAGTCGACGGGCAGGATGAGCACGCCGTCGGGCTGCTGGGCGATGAGGTCCTGGATGTCGTTGCTCTGCTTGTCCGCCTTGCCCTGGGCGTCCAGCTCGACGATCCGCACGCCGAGCTTGGCGGCCTCCTCCTTGATGCCCTTGCCGATGGCAGCCGGGAAGGGGAAGCTCAGGCCCAGGTTGGAGACACCGATGGTGTACTCCTTCTTGCCGTCGCCGCCGGTGCCGGTGCTGTCGCCGGTGCCGGTGGATCCGCCGCAGGCCGTCGCGCCCATGATCAGCGCGGCGGTGACGAGGAATGCCTTCTTCATGGTTCTCCTGCTAGTCAATCGTTTGACTACGGGTGGTCAGCCCTTGACCAGGGCCCGTACATCCCCCGTGATACGCGCGGCGTCCGGCACCAGGGCCTGCGCCAGCGCGGGCGCGGCCGGCATCCGCACGTCCGGCGTGCCGATCCGGATCGGCGGCGCCATCAGGTGCGCCCCCGCCCCCGCGACGCGGGCCACGACCTCCGCGCCGAAACCGCCGGTGACGTTCGCCTCGTGGACGACCGCGAGCCGGCCGGTGCGGCGCACGCTCTCGGTAACCGCCTCCGTGTCGAACGGGTTGAGCCACGGGGTCTCCAGCACCTCGGCCTCGATCCCCTCGCCGGCCAGCGTCCCGGCCGCCTCCAGCACGCGGTGCGTCATCGCGCCCCAGGTGACGATCGTGACGTCGGAGCCGGGGCGTCGGGTGCGGGCCCCGCCCATCGGCCGTACCGGGCCGCCGGTCTCGACGGGCTCCTTCCGGCCGAAGTAGAGCGTGCGGTTCTCGATCACCAACACCGGGTCGTCGCAGTGCACGGCGGTCACCAGCAGGTCGTAGGCGTCCTGCGGCGTGCTCGGCATGCACACCCGCAGCCCCGGCACGTGCAGGAACAGCGCCTCCAGGCACTGCGAGTGCTGCGCGCACGCGCCCGGCGCGTTGCCCTGCTGCGTACGGATCGTCAGCGGCGCCCGCAGCCGCCCGCCCGACACGTACCGGACGTTGGCCGCCTGGTTGACGATCTGGTCCAGCGCGACCAGCGAGAAGTCGGCCCACATGATCTCCACGATCGGGCGGCGGCCGAACATCGCCGCGCCCACCGCGCTGCCGAGGATGGCCGACTCGCTGATCGGGGTGTCGAACGCCCGCTCGCCGTGCTGCTTGCGCAGTCCCCGCGTCACCCCGAACACGCCGCCGGGCACGCCCACGTCCTCGCCGTAGACCAGGGTCTCCGGCAGCTCCTCCATGAGGCGGTGCAGGGCCGCGTTCACGGCCTCGCCGTAGGTCAGCTCACGCATACAGGTGCTCCATCGCTGTGGCGGGGTCGGCCAGGGGCGCGTCCTGCGCGGCCGCGGCGGCGGCGGCCATCTCGGCGCGCGCCCGGTGCTCCACCGCGTCGATCCGCTCGGCGGGCACGCCGTCGGCGAGCAGGCCCGCGCGCAGCCGGGCGATCGGCTCCCTGAGCCTGATCCGCTCCAGCTCGCCCGGCCGCCGGTAGGTCTCGGCGTCGCCGATGTAGTGGCCGACCAGGCGTTCGGTCATGCACTCCAGCAGCGTCGGGCCGCCGCCCTCGCGGGCGACCTCCACCGCGTCGCGCACGTGGAAGCGCACGGCCTCGGCGTCGTTGCCGTCGATCCGGTGCCCCGGCATGCCGTACGCGGCGGCGCGGTCGGCCAGGCGCGGGCTGCGCACCATGTCGGCGATCGGCGTCAGCTCCGAGTAGCGGTTGTTCTCGCAGACGAACACGACCGGCAGGGAGAACGCGGCGGCGAAGTTCATCGCCTCGTGCACCGCGCCCTGGTTCATCGCGCCGTCGCCGAACACGGTCACCGCGACCCGGTCCGAGCCGTCGAACCGGCCCGCCAGCGCCGCGCCGCAAGCGATCGGCGCGCCGGCGCCGACGATCGAGTTCTCGCCGTGGAAGCCGTACTCGGCGGCGGTGAAGTACGCCGAGCCGCCCCGGCCGCCGTTGACCCCGGTGGCCCGGCCCATCAGCTCGGCGAACAGCGGCTCCGCCGGAACACCCCTGGCCAGTGCCCAGCCGTGGCCGCGGTAGGTGGCGAACAGCGCGTCCTGAGGCTCCAGCGCGTCGCACGCGCCGACCGGGACGGCCTCCTGGCCGATGCACAGGTGCACCGAGCCGACGATCGGCCCGGCGGGATCTCCCGTGCGCAGGTCGCGCACCTTCTCCTCGAATGCGCGGATCCGCCACATGGCCAGCAGGTCCGCCAGCCTTCTCTCACTCATCACTTTCTCCAGGCGTCCAGTGCCGCGGCGCAGATCGCCCCGGCGTCGCCGATGTAGGACTCGGGCGGGATGGGCAGCCCGCCCAGGCTCTCCAGGTCGCCGGGCCCGGCCACGTCGCGCAGCGCGTCGGCCAGCTCCCGCCCGCTCCCGCGCGCCTCGTGCGCCGCCTTGTAGACCAGGTCGTGCGCGCGTTCCCGGCCCAGCGCCGGCGCCAGGCGCATCATGTACGCCTCCGCCATGATCAGGCCGCCCTCGGCGCCCAGGTTGGCCCGCATGACCTCCGGGTAGACCCGCAGGCCCACCGCGACCTCGGCGGCCGTGGCCAGCGCGCCCGCGGCCAGCTCGGCCAGCAGCGGCACGACGTACCACTCCACCTGCCACTCGCCGGCCGCCCGCTCGTGCCCCGCCTCCATCGCGCGGAACAGCCCGGAGCTGAGCGCGCCGGCGGTGCCGGACATGCCGATCACGGCCTCGCAGCCGATCGGGTTGGCCTTCTGCGGCATCGTGGAGGAGGCGCCCCGGTGGTGGCCGCCCGCCTCGCGCACCTCGCCCACCTCGGTCCTGGACAGGTCCACGACCTCGCGGGCGAAGCGGGCCGCCGTCGCCGACAGCGACGCGCACGTCACGCCGAACTCGGCCACGCCGTCCCTGGCCACGTGCCACGGGACCTCGGTCGTCCGCAGGCCGAGCAGCCCGGCCACGCCCGCGCGCACCTCAGAGGAGCGCTCGCCCATCGCGGCCGAGGTGCCGCCCGCGCCGAACAGCGACACGACCCGCACCCGCCGCGCCGCCGTGGCCACCCGCTCGCGCTGCCGCGTCACCTCCGCCAGCAGCACCGCCATCTTCGCCCCGAACGTCGTGGGCACGGCCTGCTGGGCGTGCGTGCGGGCGGCGATGACCGTGCCCGCGTGCTCGGCCACCATCCGGGCGACCGCGTCGCCGAACCCGGCCAGCAGCGCGGCCAGGCGGTCGAGCGCCTCGCCCATCTGCAGGGCCAGGCCGGTGTCCATGATGTCCTGCGTGGTCGCGCCGTAGTGGACGCGGCCGTTGGGCCCCTCGGGCAGGGCGGCGGAGATCATCCGTACCAGGGGGAGGATCGGGTAGCCCACGTTCACCGCCTCCGACCACAGGCGCGGGATGTCGATGTTGGCCGGCACGCAGGCCGCGGCGATGGCCGCCGCGTCCTCCCGGCCGATGACGCCCGCCTCGGCCTGGGCGCGGGCGAGCGCCGCCTCGGTGCGCAGCCAGGCCAGCACGGTCCGCTCGGCGGAGAAGATCTCGGCCATCTCGCCGTCGCCGAACAGCTCGGGCAGCAGCTTGAACGTCTGCCTCCTGGAGATCTCCAAGGTCAGTTCATCTCCAGTCCGCCGTCGACGTTCAGCGCTTGGCCCGTGATGAACGAGGACAGGTCGCTGGCCAGGAACAACACCGCCGAGGCGACCTCCTCGGGCCGCCCGGGCCGCTTCAGCGGCGAGCGCTCGCTGACCTCCTTCAGGTAGCCGGTGCCCGCGTCGGGACCGAACCGGCGGTCGCGGTCGCTGATGATCTCGTCCCACATGGTGGTCAGGAAGACACCGGGGCAGACCGCGTTCACCCGTACGGGGGCCAGCGCCTCGGCCGCCGACTTGGTCAGCGACAGCAGCGCCGTCTTGGTGGCCGAGTAGTGCGCGGCGTTGGGCCGGCCCGAGCGGGCGGCGACCGAGGCGAGCGTCACGATCGAGCCGGCGCCCTGCCCCGCCATCCGCCGGCCGGCGGCCTGGGTGAGCCAGAACGTGGCGTTCAGGTTGACGTCCACGATCCGCAGCCACTCCTCCGGCTCGATGTCGAGCAGGGGAGTGGTGCGCATGATGCCGGCGCAGTTCACCAGCACGTCGATCCGGTCGAGCCCGTCCACCAGGGCCTTCGCCTGCGCCCGGTCGGTGAGGTCGGCCGCCCGCGCCGTGACGCCCAGCCCGGCCGCCGCGCCGGACAGGCGGGGGCCCTCCAGGTCGGAGAGCACGACGTCCGCTCCGGCGTCGGCCAGCGCCCGGGCGCAGGCGAAACCGAGCCCTCCCGCGCCGCCCGTGACGAGCGCGGTGCGGCCCGTCAGGTCGATCGTGACAGCCATCCCCGATGGTCTCCCTCTGTCGGTCAAACGATTGACCAGAAGATAGCAGCGGGCTCACAAACCGAACAAGAGGGAGGTCAATCGTTTTTATTCGGAAGTTTCCCCACCTTTAGCGGTGGCTCCAGCCGAGCTCCGCGTAGAACGCCGCCCGGGCCCGCCCGAACGCGTCCCGGTCGAGCACGGCCCCCTTGTACCGCCCGTCGGTGATCGGCTCGTCGTGCAGCCGCGCCGGCAACTCCTCATCGAGCCGGCTCGGCCACCCGCCCGGCGCGCCTGCGGAGGCGGGGGAGGTCGTGTGGGGGGCGGGCTCTGGAGCGGAGGCGGGCTCAGGGGTGGTCTCGCGCAGGGCGTACGCGCGCATCCCGTCCAGCCGCGCCTGCCCCGCCGCCAGCAGGTCCTCCAGCGTGAACTCCGTGCCGAGCACGGCCGTGACCAGGGCGGTCAGGTGGTCGATGGTCAGCGGTCTGGTGGGGGAGGAGGCGAACACGCACAGGTTGAGCGCGTCCAGCCCGCTCCACAGCCGCAGCAGCCGGGCGCTGCGCCGCCCCCGCTCCTCGTCCAGCACCCCGGCCGGGGCGGGCTCGGCGCCGACCCGGGCGGCCTCGGGGAAGCTGTACGCCAGCCCGGCGACCGGGTCGAAGTCGAGGTCGTGCTCCAGGGCGTCGTAGCGCGGGCCGCCGGGGGCCAGCGCGTACCCGAGGCCGATGCCCGGTTGCGGGCGCGGGTCGAAGCACGGCAGCTCGGCGCCCTTGACCGTCATCGCGTACGCCTCCGCCCCCGGCCCGAGACGCCGCGCCGCCCGCGCCGACCCCTCGGCGAGCAGGTCGCCCAGAGCCCCGGACCGCGCGGCCACGTCCTCGATCAGCCCCGCCAGCGCCGCCGCGTCACCGAAGGCGGGACCGCCGGGCAGCAGGCCGTGCCCGGCGCACTCCATGGCGAAGGCGAGCGTCCCGCCGAGGGAGACGGGGTCGAGGCCGAGGTCGTTGCAGCGGGCGTTGGCGTCCAGGACGGTGTCGAGGTCGTCGATGCCGAGGTTCCATCCGAGCGACAGGAACGCCTCCTGCCCCAGCCCACCGGCCCGCCGCTCCCCGGCGGCCGCCGCGCGGTCGCCGGGTCGCCGTCCGGTGGGGGGCGCAGGTGGGGCGTACACCTTCAGGCAGTCGTTCGGGCAGCCCGGGCAGGCGCCGGTGGTCGAGACCGCGCGGCCGTCGTAGTCGCGGGCGGCCGGGACCCGCAGCCCCGGCGCGCCCGGTACGGAGAAGTTGCGGACCGAGGCGTAGCCCGCATCGAGCGGATCGCCCGCCCACCCCGCGAACCCGGGCAGCCCCGCCTGGAGCGCCGCCAGCGGGTTCGTGGCCAGCGACTCCCGGTAGTAGGCGGCCAGCCCGGCGACCGCCTCGGGATCCGCCACCTCGGCCGGCGCGTCGCCGTGGCACACGATGGCCTTGAGGTTCTTGGCGCCGAAGACCGCGCCCAGGCCGTACCGCCCGGCGGCGTAGGCGTAGTCGGTCACCACGCTCGCGTACCGGACGAGGTTCTCCCCGGCGGGCCCGATCGCCGCCACGTGCGCGCTCTCACCGTGCCGGGCCCGCAGCACGTCGGTCGTGGCGGCGGTGCCGAGTCCGCGCAGGTCGCCCGCGTCGTGCACCGTCACCTCCCCGCCCGCCACCAGCAGGTACGACAGCCGCTCCGCCCGCCCGAGCACGGCCAGCGCCTTCGCCCCGGCCCCCCGCATCCCGGCCGCGAACGGGCCCAGCGCGTGCGCCTCCCCGGCCACCCCCGTCAGCGGCGACTTGGCCAGGAACACCGCCTTGGCCAGCCCGGGCGCCGCCGTCCCGCCCAGCGTCCCGGCGGCCACGTAGAGCAGCGCCCGCGGATCGTACGGATCCAGCCCCGGAACGGTCCGCTCGCCCATCAACCGCAGCCCGAGAACGGACCCGCCATAGTGCCCCTTCTCCGACGATCGGTGTTCCTTCTCCACGTTCCCGCTGGTCAAGTCCACAATGAACGGCATGACAAAGCCTCCTAGAGCCGGCGAGGGGACCAGGAGCGGCACCACATCACACATCACCCGGCCCACGCAACCCTGGGGACGGACGCGTCATTCGCGCGCGGCGTCCGCACCCCTCCGGAGGGCCCCGACACCGCCGTGCGGGTGGACTCCTTCCAGCGGGGGCGCTGATCGTGGGCCCAGCCCGCGACGAGGGTGGCACGCTCCGGCAGGGCAGCCGTCCGCGCGAAGCGCCGCTCGCTCCTCCGGCCCGGCTTCGGCCGGAGCGAGCGGCTCAATGGACGTAGCCGCCGGCCGGGGCGGGTTCGATGCCGGTCCCGCCGGCGGACGAGCACGACTGGGCAACCTGTGGCGGGTGGGCAGCGGGCACGTGCGGCCGTGGTGAAGGTGCTGAGCATCGCCGCATTCCGTGCGGCGTGAACGAATGACGTGCACGGATCCGGCCCGGGTGGCATTTCCCTGGGCCCGCGTCTCGGCGCGACGGCGGGGTGTGGACCGGGCCGGATCCTTGGGGGGCGGAGGAGGGTGCTGGGAGAGGGATCAGGGGTGCGGGGCGGGCCGGAGGTTCGGTGAGCGCGTCGGGTACCACCTCCGGGTTCGCGCCCGTCCGGCGCGGAGAGCTCGGAAACTGCCGGACTTGCCCGGAAATTTCCGCCCGAGCACCGCATATGTCCGGCATATTTCGGGACGATAGATCCGACTTTTAATTCTTGTCAACATAAGTCGGTCGATCTCCGAAGTAAGGTAGATCCATGCCAAGCGATTCCAGCGGCCAGAGCGCCGGGGCGGGGGCGCTGCTGGCGATCCTCCGGGACGGGCAGGCCCGCACCCGAGGGGAGCTGGCCCGGCTCACCGGGTTGTCCAGGTCCACCGTCACCCAGCGGCTGGACGGCCTGATCGGCCAGCGCTGGGTCGTGGCCGGCGAGGGCTCGATCTCCTCCGGGGGCCGGCCGGCCGCGGTGTTCGCGTTCAACGGCGCCGCGCGTGTCGTGCTGGCCGCCGACCTGGGCGCCACCCACGCCCGCCTGGCCGTCCTCGACCTCGGGCTCAACGTGCTGGCCGAGCGGGCCGCCGAGCTGCTCGTCGACCGCGGGCCGGAGCGGACGCTGGGGGAGGTGGTCGCCGGCTTCCGGGAGCTGCTGGCCGCGACCGGGCACGACCTCGCGCAGGTGTGCGGGGTCGGAGTCGGCCTGCCGGGGCCGGTCGAGCACGGCTCGGGACGGCCGGTGAACCCGCCGATCATGCCGGGCTGGGACGGCTTCCCCGTGCCCGGCTGGCTCCAGGCGCGGCTGGAGGCCCCCGTGCTGGTGGACAACGACGTGAACGTCATGGCGCTGGGCGAGCACTGGGCCGCCGGACCGGCCGTCGACCACCTGATCTTCATCAAGATCGGCACCGGCATCGGCTGCGGCATCATCTCCGGCGGCCGCCTGCACCGGGGCGCGCAGGGCGCGGCCGGGGACGTCGGCCACATCCGGGTCCCCGCCTCGGAGGCGCCGTGCCGGTGCGGCAACGCCGGCTGCCTGGAGGCCGTCGCCGGGGGCGCCTCGATGGCCGCCGTGCTGCGCGCCGCCGGGATCGAGGCGCGCGGCAGCAGGGACGTGGTCGCGCTGATGCGCGCGGGCGACCTGCACGCCACCCGGCTGGTGAGGCAGGCCGGCCGCGAGGTCGGCGCGGTGATGGCCTCCATCGTGAACTTCTTCAACCCCTCCGTCATCGTGATCGGCGGGGACGTGGCCGAAGCCGGTGAGCAGGTGCTCGCGGGCGTGCGCGAGACGATCTACAGCCGGTCGCTCCCGCTGGCCACGCAGCACCTCGGCATCCGGGCCAGCGAGCTGGGCGACCGGGCCGGGGTCGTCGGCGCCGGCGTGATGGTGGTCGAGCACGTGCTCTCCCCGGACGCCATCGACCGGATCGTCGCCAGATGAGCACCATTGACCGGATCACCGCGGCGTAGTAACAATGGTGATCGTCTCGAGCTCCAGGGCGGTGGCATGCCCGGGGGGACGGGCACAGATCCGCCGCGACGTGGTCGGCGCACGCGTCCCTCAAGGAAGGGAACCCTCGCGTGAGCCATCACCGTGCCCCAGAAGAGCCGACTCCCGACGACCAGGTCCATGAGGAGCGGGAGCGGGCCGAGACGCTCCGCCGCCGGCTCGGGCTGAGCCGCCGCGGGCTGCTCGCCGCCACCACGGGCCTGGCCGCCGCGGCCGCCATCCCGTTCGCCCTGCCCACCGCGGCCGCCGCCCAGACCGGCGGTACGGGGTCGAGGCGAGTGCTCGTCCCGCCGGGCAAGCGCGGCATCATCCTCTACACCGTCCGCGACGCGATCTCCCGCGACCCGCTGGCCACCACCCTGCCCTCGGGCTTCCGCCGCGTGCTGGAGGCGCTGTCGGCCATCGGGTTCAGGCAGGTCGAGTTCGCCGGTTACCGCCAGCACGCCAACTCCGAGGGCGGGGCCAACCTGGAGACCGTCGAGGGCGCCCGGCTGCTGCGGAGCTGGCTGGACGACAACGGGCTGCAGGCCGAGGGCAACCACGGGTTCATCCCGGGCTCGTGGCCGCTGACGCAGGCCGACCTCGACCGGTTCAAGCAGACTCTGGAGATCGCGAACATCCTCGGCCTGGGCCACGTCGGCACCGGCTCCGACCCGACCGGGAGCGCGTACAAGGCCGACTGGGACGTCGCGGCGGAGAAGTGGAACGAGCTCGGCTCGATCGCCTGCCAGGCCGGGATCAAGCTCTACACGCACAACCACGACGCGGCCTACGCGTTCCTGCTCGACAGCGGCCCCCTCGACGAGCAGGGCCGGCCGACGCGCTCGTCCGGCATCCGCAAGCTGGAGTACTTCTTCACGATCAGCGACCCCGGGCGGGTCTACTTCGAGATGGACATCTTCTGGGCGCACGTGGCCCAGTTCAAGCACCGCACGTACACCGCGCCCGACGGGTCGGTCCAGACCGACGTCTTCGACCCGCTCGCCACCGTCCGGGCCCAGGAGAAGCGCTTCCCGCTGTTCCACGCCAAGGACGGCGCGTCCAACCCGGCCGTCCCGAACGGCTACGACATGGTGCCGTTCGGCACCGGCCACATCGACTACCGCCGCTTCTTCTCCAAGCTGCGGTCCCCCGGCTACCACAACCCGATGTACGAGCAGGACAACGCGCCCGGCACCGACCCGGCCCAGTCGCTGCGGTTCGCCGAGCTGAGCTACCGGAACATGGCCGCATTACGCGGCTGACGTAGACCGGACCGCCACGGGATCCCCTGCCGTTGCCGCGGCGGGCGTGGCGGCCCGGGTTCGTGACACTCCTCGTCCTAGGAGCAGCATCACCATGCAGCGTACCCTCGCGGTGCTCGGCAGCCTCGTGCTGACCGTCGCCACGCTGGCCTTACCGGCCCGAGCGCACGATCCGGCCACCGAGTGGTCGAGCTACGAGAAGATCACCCTGACCAAGAACGTGGGCGAGCCGATCGACCTGGCCGTCCTGCCCGACCGGCGGGTCCTGCACACCGCCCGCAACGGCGACATCCGCCTGACCGACCCCGCCACCGGCGTCACGAAGGTCGTCAACACGATCCCGGTCTACGCCAACTCCGAGGACGGCCTGCAGACGATCGCCCTCGACCCGGCCTTCGACGACAACAAGTGGGTCTACGTCTTCTACGCGCCCAGGACGATGTCGGCGCCGTATCCGGAGACCACGCCCACCGGTTCGGCGCCCAACACGCTGCCCGCCGGAGCCGACGAGACGTACTGGAACCAGTGGAAGGGCTACAACCAGCTGTCCCGCTTCAAGTGGACGGGCAACGCGCTGGACCTGTCCACCGAGCAGGTCATCATCAAGGTCGAGGTGCAGCGCGGCCAGTGCTGCCACGTCGCCGGCGACCTCGACTGGGACGCCGACGGCAACCTCTACCTCGCCACCGGCGACAACACCCCCGCCGGCACGCCCGGCGCCAACGGGATGGCGCCCAACAACGATGCCCCCGGCATGAACCCCGGCCTGGACTCCCGGCGCGGCGCGGGCAACAGCAACGACCTGCGCGGCAAGATCCTGCGGATCAAGGTGGCCGCGGACGGGACGTACACGGTCCCGGAGGGCAACCTGTTCGCGCCGGGGACGGCGGGCACCCGGCCGGAGATCTTCGTGACCGGCGTGCGCAACCCGTTCCGCATGGACGTGGACGCCGAGACCGGCACCCTGTCCTGGGCCGACTATGGCCCCGACGCCGGGACCGCCGACCCCAACCGGGGCCCGCTCGGCTACGTCGAGTGGAACATCACCCCGATCGACAAGCCCATGAACAGCGGCTGGCCGTACTGCACGGGCAACAACTTCAACTACAACGACTGGGACTTCGCGACCGCGCAGCCGGGGCCGTGGTTCGACTGCGCGGCCGGGCCGCGCAACACCTCCCGCTGGAACACCGGTCTCGACCAGCTCCCGCCCGCCGTGCCCGCCGACCTGTACTACGGCGACAACAGCACCCACCAGCCGGCCGAGTGGGCCGGGCTCGTCGACTTCGACCCGCAGGGCGGGCAGGGGCCGATGGGCGGGCCGGTCTACCACTACGACCCGGACAACCCGGCGCCCGGCAAGCTGCCCGAGTACTGGGACGGCAAGGCGTTCTTCGCCGAGTTCTCCCAGGACTACCTGGCCGCGTTCACCTTCACGGGCGCCGACGGCCCCGTCACGAAGATCGAGCACTTCCTGCCCAACAGCGCGCTGCGCACCGCCGCCCAGCCCCTCACCGACAGCCCGATGGACATCGAGTTCGGCCCGGACGGCTCCCTGTACGTGCTGGACTACGGCGACGGGTTCTTCCGCGCCAACCCCGACGCCGGCCTCTACCGCATCGACTACACCCCGGCCAACAAGACGCCCCAGGCCCGGATCACCGTGGACAAGACGTCCAGCAGCACCGCGCCGCTCACGGTCGCCTTCGACGCCACCTCCTCGCGGGACACCGAACCGGGCGCCCTGACGTACGAGTGGGACTTCGACGGCGACGGCACCTTCGACGGGACCGGCGCCACGGTCAGCCACACCTACACCGAGCTGGGCCAGTACGCGGCCCGGCTGCGCGTCACCGACTCCGGCGGGCGGGCCGGGCTCACCTCCGTCGAGATCACCGTGGGCAACACCGCGCCCGTGGTGACCGTCCAGACGCCACCCGACGGCGGGTTCTTCGACTGGGGGAACGCGCTGCCGTACCGGATCGGGGTGACCGACGCCGAGGACGGCGACAACCCGGTGTGCTCGCGGGTGCAGTGGACGTTCGGCCTGGGCCACGACACGCACGCGCACCCGGAGACCACCGGCACGGGCTGCGCCGGCGCCTGGCCGACCCCGGCGAGCGCGCCCGAGCACGGCGAGACGGAGAACATCTACGGCGTGGTCGTCGTGAGCTACCGCGACAACGGCGCCGGCAACATCCCCGGCGCGCTCGGCGAGGACACGCTCACCCTCAACCCGAAGCTGGCGCAGGCCGAGCACGCCGACGAGAGCAGCGGAGTCACGGAGACCCCGGACGACACCGCCTCGGCCAAGGCGAAGGTCACCTCGTTCGATCCCGGTGACTGGATCGCCTACGACCCCGTCCACTTCGCCGGGATCACCGGCGTGCGCACCACGGCCTCCGGCGCCGGCACGCTGTCCCTGAGGTGGAAGTCGCCGACGGCCGAGCCGTTCGCCACCGTGACGATCCCCGCCGGGGACGGCTGGCAGACGGTCACCACCGCGCTGGAGGGCCTGCCGGAGGGCACCGGCCGGCTGTACGTCACCTCCTCCGGCGGCGTGGAGCTGGACGCGTTCACCTTCCAGGGCAGTGGCGTGGCCGACACCACCCCGCCGGTCGTCACCGCCGCCCTCGCCCCGGCCCAGCCGGACGGCAAGGACGGCTGGTACACCGGCAACGTCACGCTCACCGTCACCGCCACCGACAACGGCACGGTCGCCAGCCGGCAGTACTCCCTCGACGGCACCACCTGGGCGAACGCCAACAACCCGGTCACCCTGAGCACCGAGGGCGCCAAGGAGGTCCGCTACCGGGCCACCGACAACGGCGGCAACGTCTCACCGGCCGGCACGCTCACCGTCAAGATCGACAAGACGAACCCGGTCCTGTCGATGACAGGAGTGGAGGCCAAGCCGTACGGCGACTCGGCGACGGTCACCCCCGTCCTGACGGCGACCGACGCGGCGTCGGGCGTGGCCGGGCTCACCGCCGAGATCGACGGCAAGGCCGTCGCGCCCGGGAAGCCGGTGCCGCTCTGGACGCTGCCGCTCGGCGAGCACCAGCTCACCGGCACCGCGACCGACCGGGCGGGCCGGACGGCCACCGCGACCGTGACCTTCCAGACCACCACCTCCTACGCCGACGTGCGGGCGCTGATCTCGCGGTTCCGGCAGTCGGGGGCGGTGACCGGGAAGGCCGCGTACGAGCTGCAGGAGCAGCTCGAGCAGGCCGAACGGCACGAGAAGAAGGGCAAGCGGGCGCTGGCCGTCTCGGCGCTCGAGCGGTTCGTGAAGATCGCCGAGCAGCGCGGGAACGTGCGGGACGCGGCGGCGCGGGCCGCGCTCGTACGCGACGCCAAGGCCCTGATCGAACGGCTGCGCACGGCGTAGCCGGGTGATCGCGCGCCCGGCCCGGCGATCGGGATGCCGGACCGGGCGCGCCACCCCTTGCCCGCCGGAGGGATAAGGGGCGATCTTGGGGGCAGCTGGCCCGGGATGTCCACCCTCGACCTCATCCTGGCCCTCGGCGGGGCCGCCGCCCTGCTCGCCGCGATCCTCCCCGAGGTGCTCGCCGGCCGCCCCCTCTCCCTGCCGCTGGTCTACCTGCTCGCCGGCGTGGTCCTGTTCGCGCTGCCCATCGGGTTGCCCGACCCCGACCCGATCGCCCACCGCACGGCCCTGGAGCACATCACCGAGCTGTGCGTCGTCATCTCCCTCATGGGCGCCGGCCTGGCGATCAACCGGCGGGCCGGGCCGCGCGGCTGGTCCACGACGTGGCGGCTGCTGGGCCTGACCATGCCGCTGACCGTGGCCGGGGTCGCCGCCGCGGCCATGGCCCTGCCCGGCTGGCCGATCGGCGCGGCGCTGCTGCTCGGGGCCGTGCTCGCGCCCACGGACCCGGTGCTCGCCTCCGACGTGCACGTGGGCGAGCCCGTGGACGCGGCGAACGCCGACGACGAGGTCCGCTTCGCCCTGACCTCGGAGGCCGGGCTCAACGACGGGCTGGCCTTCCCCATCGTGTACGCGGCCATCGCCGTGGCCACCGCCGGCGGCGCGGGCTGGCTGGGGGAGTGGGCGCTGGTGGACGTGCTCTACCGGACCGCGGCGGGCGTCGTCTCGGGGCTGCTGATCGGCCGCCTGCTCGGCAGGCTGTTCTTCCGCGCCAGGTCGGGCGGGCTGCGCCTGTCGGAGCGGCGCGACGGGTTCGTGGCGCTGGCCGCCACCTTCCTCGCGTACGGGGTGACGGAGCTCGCCCACGGGTACGGCTTCGTCGCGGTGTTCGTCACCGCCTGCACCATCAGGCGGGCGGAGCACGGGCACGGCTACAACAACGTCCTGCACGGCTTCGTGGAGCAGGTCGAGCGCCTGCTCACGGCCTGGCTGCTGCTCCTGCTCGGCGGCTTCGTCGCCACCGGCGGCCTGGCGGCGCTCACCTGGCGCGGCGCCGCCGTCGGGCTCCTGCTCCTGCTGGTGATCCGGCCGCTGGCCGGCTGGCTGACCCAGTGGCGCGGCCGGGCGGGGCCGAGGGAGCGGCTGGCGATCTCGTTCTTCGGGATCCGGGGGATCGGGTCGCTGTTCTACCTGGCGTACGCGCTGGGCGAGACGGGCTTCGGGGTGCCGGCCGAGGAGCTCTGGGCGGTGACCGGCTTCACCGTCCTGGCCTCGGTCGTGCTGCACGGGGTCACGGCCACCCCGGTGATGGACCGCGTGGACGCCATCCGCGCCTCACGCCGGGCCGAGGCTCCAGACCTGTAACAGGCCCCCGTCGTCCGCGCCGGCCAGGACGGGCCGGCCGTCCAGCTCCGCCAGCGCCAGCCGGCGGATCGGGCCGCCCTCGCCGGCCCCCAGCACGCCGACGATCTCGCCGTCGTCGAGGTTCCAGACCCGCACGACGACGTCGCCGCCCCACGGGGCGTGGGCCACGGCGGCGACGGGCACGTCACCGAGTCGCCCCGCCACCAGGGCGGCGGCTCCCCGGTCGTCGGGGCTCCGGACGCTGAAGTCCCACTTCTTCCGGCGCTTGCCCGTCGCCAGGTCGTACACGCGCAGGGACGCGTCCAGGTGCGTGCACACCAGGACGGGCTTGCCCTTCAGCTCGCCGCAGGCCAGCAGCTCGATGCCGCCGATCTCGCCCGTGTGGAACGAGTGCGTCTGCCGGCCCGTGGACAGCCGCCACACCCGGACCCGCTGGCCGCCGTCACCGGTGACGAGCACGTCGTGGCCGCCCAGCCTGCCGAACGCGAGCCCGTGGATGCCCTGGAAGTGGTCGTTGATCGTGGGGCCGATCTGCTTGCCGGTGGAGATGTCCCACAGGCGTACGCCGCTGCGCAGGTCCTTCATGCCGTCGTACTTCTGCGACACCGCGACCGCCCGGCCCGCGACCGTGACGGCCACTATGGGATCGCCCGCGCGGTGGGAGGCGAGGCTCTCGCCCCGCGGGCCCCACAGCCGCATCCGGCCATCACCGTGCCCGGAGGCCGTCACTTGCCGGCCGCCCAGCTCGCCGGCGGCCATGGCCGTCACCGCGCCACCGCCGTCGCCGAGCGAGGTGACGGCCGCGTTCAGATCCCACGCGACCACCGTCCCCTTGGTGGTCCCGCACACGACGGTGGCTCGGCTCGCGGCCATCGCCGCCGGCTCACCGCCGCTGCTCGCCACCGGAACCGGCCCCTTGACCGGCGTGCCGAACGGCTCGGCGGCCGCGGTCGGGCCGGGCGACGGGGACGCGGACGCCGACTTGGACGCCGACGGGGGCGGCGACGTGGACGGGGGCGCGGACGCGGTGGCCGACGGTGACGTGCCGCCGTCCGCCCGCAGCGAGCCGCTTCCCGGGCGCAGCACGGCGAACGCCGACACCCCGATGGCGGCCCCGGCGGTGAGCCCACGAGACCAGGACCAGGTCCGCGTGGGTCCGGGCGGCCGCCGAGCGGGTGGTCAGCGGCGGCTG
>NZ_JBFANM010000020.1:0-178029 GCF_040674815.1 Nonomuraea sp. NPDC049709 | reverse complement strand
AACAGCACCTCAAGATCATTCTGAGCACACCACAGTCATGATCACAGAAGACGATCACGTGCCGTCACCGAATCGCAGAAAGTGGGCCAGAACCCAGTGGGGCGCTCCACCTTGTCCCCCATGGCACCGGTCAGCTTCCCCTTCGAGCGGGACGACGGCAGACGGGATGATCAGGCGGGCGGGGTGCGCGCATCGCGCGGGAAACACCAGGTCGCGGGCTGATCGCCGGGCCATTAGCGGGCCATTAAGAGGGGTGACGAGGGGTCAACTACGGTCACTCAGGACCAGCTCTCCGCCCAGCTCAGCGCCCCCGTAGGCCGTGATCGATGCAGTTCCCAAGCTGACAGCGCGGTTCGATTCCCGTCACCCGCTCCAAGCGTCGTCTCGGCCCTCACTGTATGGGCTTCCATGTTGGGGTGCTTCAGGCTGCGCCTCCCAGGGGACTTCGGCCTCTTCGACCCCCGAAAAACCCCACTCGCCTCGCTCGCCTTCGACCCGTGCGTTGCCCGGTTACACGGTGAGCTGACCGATGCCCGCGCCGAGCGGGTTGCGGCGGTCGCTCGGGCTTTTCTTCCCCCGTCGGATCGTCGCAAGATTGACGCCGGCATTGGCATCGTCCACGCACGGCGCGGCAATCTTGACGCTGCCGTAGAGCAGGCAAAGACTGCGTTCGACATTGATCGCCGCTCCCTGACGGACCTCGTCAACCACGCCGCAGATCCAGATCGCATCATCCGACAGCGTTACCGTCGCGAAGCTCTCGCCGAGGAGTTTCACGACCGTTATGTGACCGCCAGCCGTGCCCTGAACACCCACCACCCCCACCTCCTCGGTGGACTGCTCTGAAGGATCACCAGCGAGACCCGTCAGACGCTTCCCGGGATCAATGGAGCAAGCACGCCCCGGAGCAGGGCATATTGCTGCATCCGATGGTCCGTTCCTATTCCTTGTCCTGACGGCTCGCTGGCCTGTTCCGTTGTTGTCATTGGACGGCCGGGGTCAGGAAGAAGGGTGCCGAAAAGGCCACCTCCCGGCGGAAAGTGGCCTTCGTGGGAGGGGGCGGCGGTCAGGCTCGGGCGGTCACCAGGGTCACCGCGGTCTCCGAGTGGAGGCCGGTCTCATCCGTGCAGTGCGCCAGATTCGCGCGTACGGCGGCTGTGAGGTCGGCGCGACGCGAACCGATGTACGGACTGACCGCGGAGAAGTCGAATAGGCAGCAGATCGCGTCAGGCCCGCCGGGAACGGTGGCCGGCAGCGTCCATTCGCGGAGTTCGATGTCGACGAAACCGGCCTCCTTGGCCAGCGTGGCGACCTCGATCCCGGGCAGGGACCACGGCTCCTCGAAAAGATCCGCCTTGTCGGGGCCGAGAACGGTGGCGACGGCATCGTGCAGGGCGCGGAAGAGCGGGTTGCGGTGCAGCGGCTGCCAGGTGGCGATGGCGATCCGCGCGTCGGGTCGGGCGGCCCGCCGCATCTCGGCCAGCGCCGCGCCGCGATCGGGAACGAACTGCAGGACCTGCTGCATGGTGATCAGGTCGAACGCCTGGTCGGAGACGTGCAGCAGGGTAGCGCCGCATTCCGTGTACTGGATGGAGGCGCCGTCGACGGCAGGTAGTTCGGCGGCGAGGGCGAGCATGGCGGGGTTGAGGTCGGTGCCGACAACGGCGCCGGTGGGGCCGACCGCCTTGGCCAGCACCCGGGCGACGGTGCCGGGGCCGGTGCCGACGTCGAGCGCCTTGGTGCCGGGGGCCGGCGCCAGCGCCTCGACCATGTACTCCGCCCACGGCTGGAAGATCGACGGGAGCAGGACGTCCTTGTACGGCCGTACCTGGCTGACATCGAAGGAGGTGTCCGCGGTCACGGCGGCCCGGGACCTCGTGGCCGTTTCCAGGGTCTCGGCGAGGATGTCGACCTCGTCGGGGGAGTTGTACAGGTAGAACGAGGCCCGGATCGCGGCGGGGACGCCGAACCGGCTGCACGCGAGCTGCGCGCAATGGTTGCCGGACCGGACGGCGATGCCCGCCTCGTCCAGACTCGCGCGCATGCGCTGCAGCGGGATGCCGTCCACCACGAACGACAGCAGCGGCAGCCGGTTCGCGGTGTCGGTCGGGCCGATGAAGCGGATGCCGGGCACGTCGCCGAGCCGGTCTAGGGCGTACTCGATCAGGGCCTGGTCATGGGCGGCGATCGCGTCCATGCCGATCTTGCTCAGGAAGTCGCAGGCGGCGCCGAGGCCGACGGCCTGCGCGATCGGGGGTGTGCCGGCCTCGAACTTGAGCGGGGGCGGGGCGTAGTGCATGGCGTCCACCGCGACGTTCTCGATCATTTCGCCGCCGCCGAGGAAGGGCGGGAGCGCTTCCAGGAGTTCGTACCTGCCCCACAAGGCGCCGATTCCGGTGGGGCCGCACATCTTGTGGCCGGAAAACGTGACAAAGTCGGCTCCCAGCGCGATGACGTCGATGCCGAGGTGCGGGACCGACTGGGCCGCGTCGACGACCATCAGGGCGCCGACCTCGTGCGCGCGGGCGGCGATCGTTGCGACCGGGTTCACCGTGCCCAGGATGTTCGAGGCGTGCACGACCGTGACGACCTTGGTCCGCTCGTTGATCTTCTCGCTCAGGTCGGAGAGATCCAGGCGGCCGTCGTCGGTGATGCCGAGATATCTGACCTTCGCCCCAACCCGCTCGGCCAGCAGCCGCCAGGGGATCAGGTTGGAGTGGTGCTCCATCTCCGTCAGGACGATCTCGTCGCCGGGACCGACGCGGAGCCGTCCGTCCGCCCAGATGAACGAGTTGGCCAGCAGGTTGACGGCCTCGGTCGCGTTCTTGGTGAACACGATCTCCTCGGCGCGTGGTGCGCGTACGAACGTGGCGATCTTGCTACGCGCCCCTTCGTACAGCTCGGTCGCCTGTACGGCCAGCCGGTACACGCCCCGGTGCACATTCGCATTGGCGCGGATGTAGTAGTGGTTCAACGCGTCCAGGACAACGGCGGGTTTCTGCGTGGTGGCGGCGCTGTCGAGGTACACGGGTGGGCGGGAATCGTCAGGGGCGGTTTCGAAGAACGGGAATTCCTTTCGAATCGACTCGACGTCGATCGCCATCGTGGTCTCCTCCTGCCGAACGGTGTAGCGGCAGTGTCGGCGGAGCCCGACCGGCTAGATCCAACTGGAGTTGTGTCATGGCGAACCCCCCAGCGTAACCCACATTTCAGGAGGGACAGGGTGACCAGAAGTTGCCGTCATTTCCGGCCACCGAGGACCTCGAATTCCTCGCCTAATGTGGCGGCATGGCCGGCGATTTCTTGGTTGACGGCACGCGGATCATGGCCAGGCGCCGCTCGCGCGGCCTTACCCGGAGAATTCTGGCCGACCTGGTCGGCTGCAGCGAGGAATGGCTCCGCCTGGTCGAGAACGGGGTGAAACCCCTGGATCGGCTGTCGACCATCATGCGGATCGCCGAAGTGCTCCGCGTCGAGGATCTCTCCGAGCTCGTCGGCGGCCGGACGAAACTCCCGCCCGCCTGCGACCACGGCGAATCCGACGAGGTCGGGAACGCGCTGCTGCTGCCCGGCCGGTTCACCGGCGAGGCGACCGAGAACGTGCTGCGGGTGCAGCAGCACGTGATGGCGGCGTGGGAGGTCTGGCAGCGCTCGCCCCACCGCTACACCGAGACGCGCCGCCGCCTGCCGCCGCTGCTGTCGATGGCCGACCTGTCGGCCAGGGCCGCCACCGGCGTGGACCGGGAAGCCGGTACAGCCGGCCTCACCCAGGTGTACCGGCTGTTCGCGGCGCTGCTGCGAAGCTGCGGCCAGCACGCGCTGGCCCTGGTCGCCGCCGATCGCGCGGTGGCCTCCTCGGAGGGCTCGGCGATCGTCCAGGCCGAGGTGGCGGGCGTGCTCGTCTCGCTCGGCCGGTACGCCGACGCGCGCTGGCTGTGCCTGGCGGTGATCGACAACCGGCCCGAGTCGCTGGAGGTCACCGGGCGCTGCTACCTGACGGCCGCGCTCGCCGCCGCCGAGGCGAGCGACGTGCTGCGAACCGAGGAGCTGCTGAACCACGCCCGCAAGATCGGCGACCGGCTGGGCCCGGAGTTCGCGCTGGAGGTGGACCTGCACCGGGTGGCGGTCGCGGTCCGGATGGGCCGGTACGCGCAGGCGATCCGCCTCGCGGCGGGCGTCGACGCCGACCGCCTCCCCGACAAGGACCGCCAGGCGCGGCACCTGCTGGCCCTGGCCACCGCGCACGCGATGGACGGCGACTCGAGCGCGGCCATGGCGCTGCTGTGGCGGATCGTCGAAGGCTGCCCGGAGGAGCTGCGATTCAACGCGGACGCCGGACCGGTGCTGGCCCGGCTGCGGGCGATGGACTGCGAGTCGACCCGGACGGAACTGCGGGAGATGACCCGGATCACCGCCTGATCCATCAACGTCGGGGCACGGACGACACGGTATGCGTGTCCGGTTTCTGGCGCGGGCTCGGGCTGCAGTGCGCGCGTCGCACGGGAAACATCAGGTCACGGGCTGATCGTCATGTCGGCGATCAGCCGGCGGACGAAGCGGGCCGAGGTGCTGGGCAGTTCGGCGCTGCCACCATGCCCAATTGGAGTCGGGGGACGTAGGCGGTGCTGGTGGGGTTCGACGGAGGAAATACCGGTCGACGGGCAGGACCAGGGCGTACAGATGCGGTCTCGCCCACGGCGGTAAGCCGACGAGTGCCTGTTGAAGTCGCCAGCGGGGCGCATCCCCTGTGCACTCAGCGCACTCGCACCTGCGGGAGAGGCGATCAGCGGTCCCGGCCAGGGCCGCCTGCCAAGCCATCAGCGCGGCGGCCACCGCGCCCGGCCACATCCGACTGTGTTCGAGGGCAATCACCGCGGCCAAGGGACGACGGCCAAGCCCGGGAACATGATGGATCACAGCTCTGTGGGTCCTACACGCCGATCCTCGCGTACGGACCTCGGAAGGGCGCCTACGCGGCATGGCCCTTTCTGGCCGGTGACATGACCGCGATGATCGCATGCGAAGTGCGTAACGTCCAAGCCCTGAGCAAGGCGAAGCACGCCTCCGGCGGGGGACGCTCCGGCTCCGGGATGATCAGCATGTGGAGGGACAGGGCCGTAGGCGGCTGAGGCGGAAGTCTGTTCATCCCGCCCGCCCTCGACCCGGGACAAGCCGAGCAGACCGCTTCGAAGGCTGAGACGTCCGGACCCTCTCATGGGCCCGTCACCCGCTTTCGGTACGAGGAGCCGGCTCAGGGGTTGCTGCCCGACCTGGGCGTTGATCGTTTCTGGGCCGCTTCCCAGCCTTCCAGCCGGTTACGTGCCCAATCTAGGAATCCGAACAGAAAACCCGGTACCGGGGTGCGTGTGCTGACCTTACTTTCGACAGGGATACGCGTTGACGATCGACGGATGAATCGCCTGGGTCGCCTTCGTCAGGCTCGTTTCCGTGAACACACTCTTTCCCGGACGGTGGATCGGCGGCGGGACGCTCGTCCTGGGGCCGGTGATCATGTGTGCCGGATTCCTGCTGCGTTACCTGAGCACGGTCACCGCCCTCACCCCTCAGCAGTACGCATGGGCCGAGGCGCAGCCCTTCGCCGCCTACGGCCAGCTCCTCGCCTACACCTCAGAACCCGCCCTGCTCACCCTCTCCTACGCGGTCTTCGCACTGGGGGCGATGCTGCTCTTCCCCGCCTTCATCACCCTGGCCCAACACGTGGGCGGTGGCCTCGCCTTCTGGGGTGCCGGGCTCCTGGTCGCCGGGCTCTTCGCCCGCCTGTACTTCGCCGGTGCCGACCAGACCGCCTTCCAGCTCACCGAGGTCATCGGGCTGGACCAGGCGACAACCGCGATCATGGAGGAATATGTCGACATCTCGTACGGACCGTGGCGCGTACCGGTCTGGGCTTCGGTCGGCCAGTACGCGGGCTCGTTTCTCCTGGCCGTCGCCGCCTGGCGCTCAGGCCTCTTCGGTACCGCCCGCGCCGTGATTCTGCTGTTGGCAGGAGGCACCTGGATGGGGGTGCTGAAGGGCGCCTCCATTCCTGACGTGCTGGTCGCCGGCCTGCTCTGCGTCGCCCTGGTTCCGCTGGGCACGCAGGTGCTGCGTGCGCGGCTGCCGAGCCCCATCGGCCGTTCGAAGGTGCTGAGCTGGTGAGGGGGAGTGAGGCCGCAGGACCTGCCCCGGTTGCGAGCCAGTGGCGCCCTGCTGGTCGGCTACAGCAGGCCTGCCGATCATTGGCGTGATCGCTCACGCGACCATCGCCGCAAGCCCCGCGCCCGTGGAGCTCATCGCCGAGGCCCATAAGGCCGCCAGGTTCTGTCACGCAGGGCGAAACGCCGCGATCGGTCGAGCCCCGAACGAGCGTCGGGGATGATCGGCGTACGGGGCGGAGATCCGTGGGGCGCTGAGGAGGGAGAGTTGCGTACGAGGGAGCAACCGGCGCTGGATGACGGCGAGCTCCGAGTAGACGGCCATGCGGCGCCAGCGGGTCAGATACTCCTCAGCGATCTGCTCGTTCAGCCCCATATCCTGATCCGAGGTCCCAGCGATTCCCAAGCGGACTACCTCACCTGGCAGTACGCCCGGGATGGGCACCGCGTGCCGCCGCCCGACGAGTCATCAGGCCCCGGCCAGGTGGGGCAGCCATGCATGCTCGGGCCGTACCTTGCCGAGCGACTCCCCGAGCCATGAGCGTTGCGTTGCGGTGAGGGTCGGGACGAGGGCGAAGAGGTCCTGCTCATCGTGCGGCCGGAGTACGTCGTTCGCGGCTGCCGCCTCGGCGGCGGCGAGGTGGCCCCCGCCTTTGAAGACGAGAACGACCTCCGGGGCGGCCGTCGGCAGGCCCCACGAGGACAGCCTGACGTAACGTTCCAGCGGAACGGCGATGTTCTGTTCCCTGTTGAGGATCCAGTCGTGGTCGGAGCGCTCGTTGAGCAGGAACTCGAACTCGAAGGCCGTGTGCCTCAAGGCTGCCGAGGTGGACAGGGGGCTTCCGAGCTCGGGGACATGGATGTGGGCAGGCAGGTCGAGGCGGCGGCCGTTCCATTGCTCGGTGGTGTCGTCCGCGACGTTGGAGTCGTGGCCCACCAGCGCCCAGCCGGGGAAGTGCTCGTAGATGGCGTGCTGGTCGGGGTGGAAGACGGCGATGTCGACATCGCAATGATCGCGCGTCTCCCGGCCGAGCCAAGCGTCGGCGGCCCAGCCGCCGCACAGAAACCATGCAGGACGGAAATCGAGGAACTGGTCGCGTACGTATGCGACGGGCTCCGGCACCGGTGTCGCCGCTTCGCGGGAAGAGTGATCGCGCATCGTGCGATGGTTGATACCCCCTGTGAGACGTCCGCACAAGCCGAGCTCCGTTTCGCCCCGGGGCGTGCCGTTCCAGGGAAACCCCCGCCGAAGGCAGTGGCGACCGCTGCGTCGGCGGATGAGCCCAGCTCCCGGGGTGGACGGTAACCAGGAGGGATAACATCACGATCATGGCGGATTGGGGGCTTCGTCCGGCTTTGGTGACGGATGTTGAGGCGGTGGCCGAGTTGCGGGCCGTGGTGCTGAGGCCGGATCTCGAGCGGCTCGGGCGATACGACGAGCACCGGGTGCGGCAGCGGCTGCGGGACGGGTTCGTACCGGAGCACACCTGGATGATCGAGGTGGACGGCACGTCGGCCGGGTGCGTGGCGCTGCGGCCGATGGAACGTACGTACTGGCTGGAGCACTTCTACCTGGATCCGGATCTGCACGGGAGGGGCATCGGCTCCGCCGTGCTGAGCGGGTTGCTGGAGCGGTGCGACCGCGAGGACGCCGTGGTTCGGCTGAATGTGCTGCAGGGCAGTCCGGCCCGCCGGCTGTACGAGCGGTACGGGTTCGCGGTCGAGACCGAGGACGAGGTGGACGTATTCATGGTGCGCCACCCGTCGCCCGCGTGAACCAGGTCTCCGCTGGCGAGGACCGCGAGCCGGGGCCACTCGGTTCCCGGGGTCCTTCGCGTGGTCACGTTCATGCGGTTCCAGGCGTTCACCGTGAAGATCAGCGCGATGAGCTGGCGAGCACCGCGAGGACGGTGATGAGGCCCATGCCGTCCACCGCATCGGTCACGGTGTGCGCTCGCCGGTCAGGAAGTCCATGACGAACGTCCCCTCGTCCCGGCCGGCTCTTGGGCACCAGGAGCTGGATGGACGGCATCCTCGAAGTCCTGCTGAAGGGGCTCGTCAGTTGGCGAAACTCCTCCGCCGCGTCCCCTCCGTCGTCGACCGGTGGCGGACTCTTCCGGTTACCGGTGTAGCCGGGCAGCCCGTCTACGACACGTGCGGTAGCCGCTCGTGACGTTGTTCCGCCCGGATCCACGCCGGCCGGCGCGAACCGCCCGGCCGCCCGCTTCCGGTCCGGCCGAGCAGATCCAGCGGCAGCGGGCCAAGGTCCTGGCCGCATACCAGGCCGCTCGGGGCCGCTCGTTCACCGCCGAAGAGCACCAGGTCGCGTGGGCGGCCGGCCTTGTGGCCGGCAGCCCACGACATCAGGTGGGAATCACTCCACGGGTACGCCGCCGTCATGCGGCGTCGAGGGCCTGGGTGATCTTGCGGGCCATCTCGACCAGGGCGGGACCGGGCGCGCCCTTCTGGGCCTGGGCGGAGGCGTCGATGGCGACCAGGACGGTGGCGCGGAAGTTGTCGGCCTCGGCCGCATCCTTCTGCTTGAGCAGGCTCATGCCGTCGGTGAGGGCGGGGAGGACGACGTCGGCCAGTGAGGCGACGGTCTTGCCGTACTTGATGCCCTTGGGTGCCTTGGCCACCACGTGTCCGACGGTGCCGGTGGCGGAGGTCAGGGCGATGGATCCGTGGGTGGCGACCTTGTGGGCCGAGCCGGCGGCGCCCGCGGCGGACATGAGGGAGACGGCGCCCCAGGCGGCGGTGCGGAGGGTGAGCTTGTCCTGGTCGGTGAGGGTGATGGTCATGGTGTGCTCCTTCAGAACCGGGTGGTATGGCCTCTACGATCGCGGAGCGTTCTGATACCGGGCCGTCCTCGACCTGACACGACCGCTGACAGCGGAGTGCGGAACAGCGGACGCGCGACGGTCGTAGGACTCCGGTCTCGTCCGGAATGGCGGGGCGACCGCGAACGGAGTGAGGGCTACGCGACGCGTATGCGGGTCAAGGTGCTGGGGCCGTGGGAGCCCACCGCGGGAAGTGAGGCTCTGCCGCTGACCGGCAGCCGGCGCGTGAGCCTCCTGGCCAGGCTGGCGCTGAGCGCGGGGCAGGTGGTCACCGCCAGGCAGCTGCTGGAGGACGTCTGGGGAGACGGTCCGACGGCGACGGCGCCCGAGCAGCTGCACATCGTGGTGTCGAAGATCCGTGAGCACCTCACGCCGTACGTCGGCGACGACTTCCTGGTGACCACGCCCGGTGGCCACCGCCTGGACCTGCCGCGGGATCACGTCGACGCGCACGAGTTCTCGCACCTGTTCCGCGCCGCGCGCGCCGTCAGGCGGCAAGGGGAGCTGGCCGCCGCCGACCGGATGTTCCGCGGCGCCACAGGCCGGACCGGAAGTCGGTTCCGCGGTGGTTCAAGTCACCACCGGCGAGACGAAACGCTCCTGGTCGGGGCGGACTTTCACGGCGATGGCCGGTTCGGTGTCGGACGGGGTGACGGGCACCAGCCGGAGACCTGTCGTCATGCGGGCGCCCTATGACTCGGTCATGAACGTCTCATTCGGCTGTTCCGCGCCCCGGATGATCAGCGCTCGACCGCCAGCTTCACGCCGAGGCCGACGAAGATGCTTCCCGTCGCCACATCGATGCGACGGCGGACCGCCCGCCGGTGGCGCAGCCACTTTCCGATTCGGCCGGCGAGCACCCCGACCGTGCCGTCCACCACGAACTCCAGCGCGATCAGAATGGCGCCGAGGACGGCGAACTGCACCCAAACCTGACCCAGAGCCGGATTGATGAACTGGGGCAGGAAAGCGATCGTGAACGTCACCATCTTCGGGTTCAGCAGATTGGTCATCAATCCGCTGAGGTACGCGCGACGGCCCGACATGCCCCCGCCCATCTCGATCTCCGGCTGGTCGTTGCGGTGGCGAATGGCCTGGACGCCGAGGTAGATCAGGTAGGCGGCGCCGACGATCCGTACCACCGTGAAAGCGATGGGCGCCGCCTCGAAGAGGGCCGCGAGTCCCGCTGCGGCCACCGCGACATGAACCACCTCGCTGGTGGCCACGCCCGCGGTGGCCAGCAGGCCGGCCCGAGGGCCGCCGCGCATCCCGCAACCCAGCACGAACAGCATGTCCGGCCCCGGCGTGACCATGGCGATGACGGTGGTGACGGTGAACAGGGCGAGCAGGTGGGGGTCGAGCGGCATGTGCCAATTGTCACATGGTGTCCGGCTGGGGGTACGGCCTGCCGTTCCGCGATCACCTGCGGGCCGACCAGTCCATCCAGCCCCCGTGCATCGCAGTGAAGGCGACCGGTTCGTGGTCGAGTGCCAGCACGTACGAGACCGTGTCGGCCGGGGGTGGCTGGTGGAGGCGGGCGGTGATGTCCGGGAAGACGTCCGGCCCCTCCTGGGAGATCCAGTGGCCGTCGAGGTGTTCGACCTGCTCCACGAACGTGGCCCGGTCCGCCTCCGGCACGTAATAGAGGACCGCCGTGTGGAAGACGACGAGCGTGGCGGACGGAGGGGCCTGGGCGGCCAGGCCGGCGAGAGCGGTGGTCAGGTCCCCCCGCACGATGCGCGGTGGGTCGGACTGGGCCAGGGCGATGGCCGTGTTCAGGCGGCGCAGGCGGTCGCGTTGTCCGGGCCAGACCAGCGTGCGCAGCCACTGGACGTCGTCCGGGTTGGTGACGTCCAGGGGGTTGAGGTCCAGGCCGGCCCGCCAGGCGACCGTGATCGGGCCGGGCTCGGCGAACCGGGCGGGCGGGGTGCCCTTGACCTGGCAGTGCAGTCGCAGCGGGCTGTCCGCGGCCCCGACCGGGCCGTCGCCGTGCGGGTCAATGCAGGAGTGGCCGTGCCGGTCGGTGTGGGAGTAGCCGTGCCGGTCGCCTTGGGAGTGGCCGTGCGGGTCGGTGTGCAGGTGGTGGTCGTGCGGATCAGTGTGCAAGCGGTGGTCGTGCGGGTCGGTTTGCAAGTGGTGGTCGGGTGGGCCGGGGTGGGAGCGGTCGGGCGGGCCGGTGTAGGTGTAGGAGTAGCGGTCGGGGAGGAGGCAGAGGCCGGCCGAGGCGCCGACCTCGATCAGCGCCAGCGGCTGCGGGAGCGAGGCGAGCAGGGGGTACAGCGCGGCGCACCTGGCCGGTTCGTTGGTCTGCGTACGGCGGGAGAGCATCGTCGCGACGATCGTGTCGCGGTTGGCGAGGACGGCGAGCCGGAAGTCGTCGTAGCCGGACGGGGTGCCGCTGACGTACCGGGTGGCGGCAAAGAGCAGGTTGGGCTGGCGCTTGGCGGGCGGGAGGGCGGACAGCAGGTCGAGCAGGTCACGGTCGCCCGCCACGCCGAGGGCGAGCTCTTCGTAGAGCGGTGACGCGCCGCGCGCCTCCCCGGCCGCGAATCGCCGGTACTGCTCTGCGGTGTCCGCCACGATGGTCTCCGATCGTCATCATGTGGTCATGGGCGCATGGGTGTACGTACGGGGCTGGCTGGAGTTCTACGGGCAGCGGTCACAGGCGGAGCGCGTCATCCGGGACGGCGGCGACCCGGCCGGCTGGACGTTCCCCGACGGCGGCTGGCTGGAGGCCGCCTGCTACGCCAGGGCCGTGCGCGCGAGCGCCCTCGACGACCTGCTCGACCTGGTGCGCCGGATCGCCGCCCTGCCCGCCGCCGACGACGACGGTGATCGGGTCTGCGGGCTGTTCCTCGCCTTCCACGAGGGGGACGGGCAGAGCGAATGGCAGGTGCGCGACGGGGAGGTCGTCGTCGGCCCGGCCGCGCCGCGCCACGACTACCTGTGGAAATAGGCCTCTTCGAGCTTCCAGTAGTCCTCGGACACCGTCATGGCGATCATGAACCGCCCCTCCCCGCGCGTACGTTTCCCGGCTTCCAGCCACGGCTCGCCCTCCGGCGCCCAGCGGTACGGGTCGTACATTCCCCCGTCCGGATCCCATACCTGCGAGCCGGGCATGATGTCCAGGCCACCCTCGCCGCGGGAGCTCGCGAACGCCATCGTCACGCCGTCGCAGGCGAGCTCCGGGAGGTCACCGGGGTCATAGGGGCGCGAGTCGTCCCGGGAGCGCGGCTTGCCGCCGAACTCCTTCCAGTAGCCCCTGACGTCGGCGACCTCGGCGGGGCAGCTGTCGAAGCGGTCGAGGAGGGCGTCCACGTTTCCGTTCCAGAGATAGGCGCGGTTCAGGGTGAGCGTGCACTTCGCGGCGAAGTTCGCAGGCGGGTCGGGTGAGCAGCCGGGCAGGGCGGCGAGGGCCGCTGCGGCCAGGACGAGCGCGAGGGCCGGCCGGCGGCGCGCACGGCCCGAGGACATGGTGACGGCCATCGCGGGGCGCTCCGCCGAAGAGCCACGGTTCGCGTTTCGACGAAGAACAGGGCGATGGCCGCGGCAACAGTCTGGTGCCTGTCCGGTCATGCCGTGAAGTCAGAACGCGACCGGTGACCCCTACTTGTTGTCACTTGGCCGGCCGGGCGTCGAGATGGCTGGTGACGGGCGGGCCGGGGTTGCGGCCCGCCGGCGGGTATTCGCAGTCGAGCTGGCTGACGTCCACGTCCCGGCTGTCGTTCCAGCCCTCGCCCTCCCGGGCGGTGTAGACGAACGTGCAGGCCCGGCCGTGGGAGTCGCTGAAGTTGGAGACGTAGATCTCGTCGTCTTCGGCGCATCCGGCCAGGGTCGCCGCGGCCAAGGCGCACAGCAACGCGGCGCTCCAGCGGCTCATGCCCGCAGTGTACGTCCGGGAGGGCGGGTCCGGAAGATCAGCCGTCGTCGAGATGATCGTTCAGCAGGTGGAAGAAGACGTCGCCGCGGACGATCTCGAACGGGTCGGAGAGCAGGTCACCGAGCTCGGCGATGTCGCCCGGCGTCCAGTTCCAGGCGTTGACCGCGCCGGCGATGAACAGCGGCCGCCCGCCGTCCCACCCCTCGATGCGCTGCACCAGCGTGTCCCGGTACTCCTGCGCCTTGCCCTGCGGCGAGAAGTTCCCGATGACGGGCAGGCCGGCCGGGCGGAGCTGCAGGTCGCCGGTCTCCTACGACTGGATGATGCCGCGCAGCGGGGTGTTCTTCCGGTACGAGGCCACGATCCGCTCGTCGAAGGCCACCCAGCCGTCGCCCTCGGGGTTGCGATGGTTGTAGGCGTAGACCAGGTCCATCCCCGTACGGCGCAGGAAACGTCCGGTGAGCTCGGTGTAGGCGTCCAGGTCCGCCGCCGGCCAGGAGCCGGGGTAGGTGTAGCCCGCGCCGGAGGGGCCGGCGATCAGCAGGTCGTTGCCGGTGGCGGTGCGCTGGTAGTACGCCAGCAGCGCGGGCCCGATCTCGGCCAGCAGCGGGCTGACCGTCCAGTTGACGGGCACGCGCCCGCGCGCGGGGTCGTCCCAGATCTGCCGCATCCGGCGCTGGCAGTACTGGATGTTGTCGCCCTCGCCGACGGTGAGCGTGAGGTAGACCCGGTTGCGCAGGGTTGCCGGCGGTCTCGGGCGTACGCGGTCGGAGACCTTGGCGGCGACGCCCGCGTGCACGGTGGCGTTCATGTAGTAGTCGGCGGGCACGACCTCGACGGCGTGTTGCGAGGCCCGGTCCACGCCGCCCCACTCGCCGGCCACGTCGTTGGCGAACCAGCCCGCGTACGGTGTGGTCGGCGCCACCTTGCCGAAGATCTCGTCCAGCAGCTCGCCCGTGGGGCCGCTGGGCGGCAGCCAGAAGACCATGGCGCGCGTCGCCACCGTGTAGTCGCGGAAGTAGGGGAAGGGCTCGACCCGGGTGGGGGCGGTGGTGGTGGCGGTGACCAGGAACTGGTTCCACAGGTCCACCTCGACGAGGAGCTGCCGGGTGTCGGCGGGGGCGGTGAAGCGGTAGACGAAGTAGTTGGCGCCGTCGGCGAAGCGGTTGGAGTCGCCGCCGATGGCGGAGTTGAGGCCGTCGAAGAGGTACGGGGTCTCGGCGTCCGTACCGGGGGTGAAGGAGGCGATCTGCGTGCCGTCGGCCCTGACCACGACCGAGCCGACCGAGGCGCCCCAGCCGTCGTCACCCAGGGAGTCCTGGAAGCGCAGGTAGACGCCGTCCTGCCCGGACAGCTCCGGGCTGAGGTCGAACGTGCGCACCTCCCGGTTGGAGGAGTCCCGCACCCGCTCGGTCTCCCTGGCGACCTCGCGCCACTGGACGCCCTCCACCCGCACCGTCCTGGTGGGCGGCAGGCCGCCGAGCAGGGCGTGGGTGCAGCGGGGGAACAGGGTGTCGAGCTGCCAGCGGTACGTGGCGAGCACGTCGTCCGGGTCGAAGCGGCCGCGGAGGTCGGTGATGACCCTGAGGCCGTGCTCGGCGGCCTGCTCGGCGGTGGCGGCGACGGCGTTCTCCAGCCCGGCCAGGGTGGTGGCGACGTTCACCGAGTCTGGGACGGCCGGGTCGTGCAGGATCGCGCCCCGGACCTCGCCGCGGTGGCGGGCGATCAGGTCGAGGGGGCGGTCGTGGCGGGTGACGGCGGCGCCGGTGCTCGATAACCAGCGGACGTCGTGGTCCTCAGCGCTGTAGTTGAAGTAGAGGCGCGGGCGGCGGCGGTTGACGACTCCCTGGAGGGTGGTCAGGAGTAGCTGGTCGTTTCCGTGCAGGGTGCTGATGTCGGCGAAGTCCAGGCGGGTGGGGCGGCCGAAGCCGGGCAGGAGGGGGACGGCGGCGCGGGTCGCGGCTGCGGCGGAGGGGGAGGCGGGCAGGGTGAGCCCGAGCCCGCCGGCCGCGAGGACCACGCCGTTCGCCCGGAGGAAACTACGTCGAGACACCATCGGCGTTCACTGCTCCTCATGGGGAGACCAGGACTGACAGCGTTGTCATCAGCGAACGTAACAACGTGACGGAATGTTGTCCATGGTGTGAAAGCGCCGGTGACTCAGTCGAACTCGCCGGCGTCGCCGACCCTGGCCGCCACGCTCGCCCGGTCGGGCCGCAGGCCCGGGACCGCCCTGGCGACCTGGTCGTCGAGGCTCATGAACGCGACCAGGTTGCTCACCGCGTGGGCCGGGTCCGCCTTGATCCGGTCGATCTCCTCCTGCTTCTGCGCGGGCGTCGCGTCGGGGCCGACGTGCCAGACGCCCTCCCTCTCGATCAGCTCGACGGCCGCGTTCGTCAGCGCCTCGACGTCGGCGATCGACATGATCATCTGGACCTCGACGCGGACTTCCCGTTGCTCATGTGCCATGGTGCCCAGCCTAGGGAACCCGCCTCGGCCGCGAACGGGAGGCGGAACCGTACTTTCGGCCGGTACGCCGGCTGAGCCCCGGCTCCTAACCTGTGCATTGTGCGGGAGCTGGAGCGGTGGGCGGACGCCGGGCTCGGCGTCGCGTTCGCGGTCGTGCTCGCCTTCTGGGCCTACCAGATCGGGGACAGCTGGGGCGGCGGCTACTGGCTGTTCGACTGCGCGGCGGGCGCGGTGGTGTGCCTGCTCGCCCTCGTACGCCGCCGCCACCGGCTGTGGACGGCGATCGCCGGCCTGGCGGTCGCGGGGGTCGCCATCCTGGTCGCCCGGTTCGCCGGACTGCCCGCCGAGCCCGGGCCCGGCATGACCTTCGGGCTCTCCGTGCTGATCGGCTCGGCCGCCAGGGTGCTGCCGGTGCCGCAGGCCGCCGGCGTCGCGGCCGGCGGGCTCGCGGTCGTCCTGGGCAGCCCGCTCGCCATGAGCACCCACGCCTCCGCGACCGTGCTGGCCGGCGTGGCCTGGCTCGCCGCTCTCGTGACGGGGGTGTGGCAGCGGGTGCTCGAGGATCGCCGCAGGGACGCCGCCGAGCGCGTACGCCGCAACGAACGCCTGGAGCTGGCCCGGGAGCTGCACGACGTCGTCGCGCACCACGTCACCTGCGTCGTGCTCCAGGCCCAGGCCGCCCGGCTGGTCGCCCGCAAGGCCCCCGAGAGGGTGGCGGGCTCGCTCGCGGACATCGAGCTGGCCGGCTCGGACGCGCTGGCCGCGACCCGGCGCGTCGTCGGCCTGCTGCGCGAACCCGGCGGCGGCGCATCCGCCGCCTTCGGGCCGGCCGAGCGGCTCGGGGAGCTGGTCGGCCGCTTCCACGGGCCCCCGGTGTCCCTGCGGCTGCCCGACGGGGAGCCGGTGTGGCCGTCCCAGGTGGCCGGGACCGTCTACCGGGTCGTCCAGGAGTCCCTGACCAACGTCTCGCGGCACGCCCCGCACGCCGGCTCGGTGACCGTCAGCGTCGCGCAGCGCGGCGGCGCGCTGGCGGTCGAGGTGGCGGACGACGCCCCGCCGCCGCCGGCCCGCCCGCACCGAGGCGGCGGGTACGGCCTGGTGGGCATGCGCGAGCGGGTCGAGGCCCTCGGCGGCACGCTGGCGGCGGGCCCGCGTCCCGGGGGCGGCTGGTCCGTCCTCGCCACGCTACCCCTTCCGCCCGGACCCGGGGGACGGTCGTGAGCATCACGGTCCTGCTGGCCGACGACCAGCCGATGATCCGCGACTGCCTGCGCCTCATCCTCGAGGACCAGCCCGACATCCGCGTGGTCGCCGAGGCCGCGGACGGTGCCGAGGCGGTCGCCCTGGCCCGCCGGCTGCGCCCCGACGTGTGCCTGGTGGACGTCCAGATGCCCGGACTCGACGGCATCGAGGTCACCGCGGCCCTGGCCGGCCCGGGCGTCCGCGACCCCCTCCGGGTGATCGTGGTCACCACCTTCGACCTCGACGAGTACGTCCACGGCGCGATCCGCGGCGGCGCGGCCGGCTTCGTGCTGAAGGACGCCGGCCCCGACCTGCTCGTCGAGGCGGTACGGGCCGCGCACGCCGGCGACGCGCTGATCTCGCCGCAGATCACCCTGCGCCTGCTGAGCCACCTCACGAGGGACGAGCCCGCCCACGGGCCCGCCCGCGGGGCCGTCCAGCCGCTGTCGGAACGCGAGAAGGAGGTCGTCCGAGCCGTCGCCCGGGGGTCCACCAACCAGGAGATCGCGGCCGAGCTGTGCATCTCGCTGAGCACCGTCAAGGGGCACGTGTCCGCCGTCCAGGCCAAGCTCGGCATGCGGAACCGGGTCGAGGTCACCGCCTGGGCCTGGGAGCGGCGCCTGGTGGGTTGACGCCCCGGGGGCTAGCCTCCCGGGTACGTCCGCAGTTCCTTGCGGGACGGCAGGCCGAGCTTGCGCAGCACGTTCGCGACGTGGCTCTCCACCGTGCGCCTGGACAGGAACAGCGCGTCCGCGATCTCCTGGTTCGTCTTCCCCGCCGCCGCCAGCAGCGCCACCTCGCGCTCCCGCGACGACAGCGTCTGCCCGTGGGACGGGCGGCCGCCCCGCCAGGGGTACGGGATGGGCACGCCGTTCTGCCGCATGACCCGGGAGACCCGAGCGATGTCCCGATCCGCCCCCATCGCCCCGTATGCCCGCAATGCCGCCTCCAGCAGCACCCCGCCCCCGTCCACCCCGTCATCGGGTGTGTCGCGCTCGCAGCGCCACCGGCCCAGGCGCTCGCAGGTCAGGGCCTCCTCGTAACGCAGTCCGGCCGCTCGGAGCACCGCACGGGCCTGGTCGAGCAGCCGGTCGGCGCGTTCGGGCTCCGCCGCGCGCGCCAGGACGGCCTGGGCGGTCAGCAGGGCGGCCCGCGCGATCGGTGCGTCGGCCCCCTCGATCCCGGCCCGCAACTCCTCCACCAGCCCCGCCGCCGCCCCCGCGCCCAGCCCTCGCACCGCCCCGCCGCCACCCGCCGCGTCCAGGGAACCCGGAGCGCCCAGGGAACCCAGAGCGGCCAGGGCGTCCACCAGGCACAGGACGGTCTCGGCGCCCCATACCCAGTTCCCCTTGGCGCGGGCCAGGGCGAGGGCGGCGGTGGCCTGTTCGGCGGCGCCCGCGGCGTCGTCCAGGGTCAGCAGCACCCGCGAGAGCGTCATCCGCGCCGGGATGAGCGGCCACACCGCCCCCACCCGCTCCGCGATCGCGATCACCTCGCGCAGGCACTCCGTGGCCTGGTCGGCCGGGCCGGTGGCGGCCAGCAGGGCCCCGAGCAGCAGGCGCGAGTCCAGGGACGCGGCGGCGAACGTGGCCGCCGCCCCGCCCAGGCTCCGCAGGCGGGCCTCGATCCCGTCCCACCGCCCGGCCGCGTGGTCCACGGCGGCCGTCACCAGGGCGACGACCTCCGTCACCCGCAGGTACTCGGCCTGGCCGGCCACGCGGCGGCCCTCCGCCAGCAGGGCCGCGGCGCGGTCGAGCCGGCCGATGTGCAGGGCGCCCTGGGCCCAGTTGAGGCAGGCGCGGGCGTGCTCCCTGGGCGTGGCGCGCAGCCGGTCGTCGGCCAGCAGGTCGTCGATGAGCCGCCAGCTCGCCGGGTCGCCCTGCTCCAGCAGGAGGGAGGCGCGCGCGATGCGTACGGAGATGGCGACGTCGGGGTCGCCGCTGCGGCGGGCGGCCGCGTCCGCCTGGTCGCAGCGCGCGGCGTGCTCGCCGACGTGCCGGTCCACGACGGTCTCGGGTGCGGCCAGCACGGCCAGCGCGCGGCCCAGGAGGTCGGGCCGGTCGCCGAGGTCGTCGACGGCGCTCTCGATCTGGAGGTAGCCGGCGCGCGCCTGGCCGTGCTGGCGCAGCAGGCGGCCGAGCGCGAAGCGCAGCTCGCCGCGCAGGTGGGCGGGCAGCGGCTCGGTGGCCAGCAGGCGCTCGAGTATCGGTACGGCCTCCGCGTGCGCCAGCCCGTCCACCGCCACCCGGCCGAGCTTGATGGCCAGCCGCACGCGTACCTCGCTGGACAGCTCACCGGCCTGCCCGGGCACCGAGCCGGTCGGCCCGGACCCGGCGGCGGCCGCGCCGGGCGGCTCGCCGATCTCCAGCGCCTGGAGCAGGAACCGGGCCGCGGTGGCGTCGTTGCCGTGGGAGAGGGCCGTGTCGGCGGCGGCCTCGGCGTTGCCCACGAAGTCCGCGGTCCGCCCCGCATGCCGGAAGTGGTGAGCCAGCCGGGCGACCGGCCGGGGCCCGGCGCCGGACTCCAGGGCCCGGGCGGTCCTGAGGTGCAGCCAGCGCCGCCCGGACACGGCCACGGACTCGTACACGATCTGCCGCGCCAGCGCGTGCCGGAACCGGCAGCGGCCGTCCTCCTCGTGCAGCAGCCCCACCGCCTGCGCCTGGGCCAGCGCCCTGGCCACCTCGGGCAGGCTGCGGTCGCTGACCTCGGCCAGGACCCGGTCGTCGGGGGTCATGCCGATGACGGCCGCGGCCCCGAGGATCTCCTGCGCCGCCTCGTCGAGCGTGGACAGGCGCTGCAGCACCACGTCCCGCAGCACGGTCGGCACGGCCAGACCGGCCAGCACGTCGGGGCGGGCGGGGATCTCGTTCGCGGGCAGCCGCTCCAGCAGCGTGCGGAGCACCTCCTCCACGACGAAGGGGATGCCGCCGGTCTTCTCGTACAGGGGCTCGGTGAACGTGCGGGGGAGCCCGGCCTTGAGGATGCTCCCCGCGAGCGCCTCCACCTCCGGCAGGTTCAGCGGGGTCAGGCTGACCGTGCGCGCGGGGCCCGAGGGGGACCGGGCGAACGCCTCGCGGATGGGGAGCAGGCCGGCCTCGGTGCGTACGGTGAGGATCACCGTCACGTCGCGCGGCAGGTGGGCGGCGAGGAAGGCGAGGAAGTCGTGGGTGCCGCCGTCGGCCCAGTGCACGTCCTCCAGCACGAGCACCAGCGGGCTCAGGTGCTCCAGCAGGGCGACCGCCGCCCGGAACACCCGGTGCCGCTCCGCCCGCTGGTCGGGCAGCGGGGGCAGCGGCGGGGGAAGGTGCTCGGCGATCTCCGGCAGCAGCGGCGCCAGCGCCCCCACCACGGGGTTGGGCGGCCGGGAGCGGGCCAGCTCGTCCCCGGCCAGGCGGAAGGCGTCGAGCAGGGGTGACAGCGGCAGGGGCTCCTGGAGCTGCTCGCACTGCCCCACGAGCCGGCGCGTCCCGGCCAGGTCGGGCGCCGCGAACAGCTCGGCGACCAGGCGGCTCTTGCCGATGCCCGCCTCGCCCTCGACCAGGGCGAGCGAGGGCGGGGAGGCGATGACCGAGCGCAGGAGCGCCAGCTCGGACCGGCGGCCGATGAGCACGTCGGACAGCGAGCCCGAGGGGGCCGGTCCCAGGGGCATGCGGCCAACCCCCCTACCTGCGCTAATGGCGATATACCAGCGCAAACAGGCTACCGGATCTTCAACTCCCGTTAAGTGCCGCCCAAAAATCCGTATACGGTACGGATGCCTCGGCCACCCGCCCCTCAATAGCGTCGGCGATCGTCCGCGTGACGCGCGGTGACGCATGAAGGGGCGACGATGCATCTGTCCACATCCCCTGGATTTCCCAGACGATTGGCGACGACCGCGGCAGTGACCGCGCTGACGATGGCCGGGCTCGCCTGGCCCGGTTCGGCCCCCGCGATGGCCGGCTCGGAGGAGCAGAAGACCTATATCGTGCGGATGGCCGCCGACCCCGTCGCGACGTACGAGGGCGACGTGGCCGGCCTGTCCAAGACCAAGCCCGCCGAGGGCGAGAAGATCGAGCCTCGCTCCGCCGAGGTGACCGAGTACGTCGACCACCTGAAGGGCCGGCACGACGCCGCGCTGAAGAAGGTCGGCGGCAGGAAGCTCTACGAGTACGTCTACTCCTACGGCGGTTTCGCCGCCCGCATGACCGCCTCCCAGGCGGCGCAGCTGCGGGCGTTACCCGACGTCCTGACCGTGACCGAGGACCGGAAGGTCTCGGTGGCGACCTCCTCGACGCCGTCGTTCCTGGGCCTCGACGCCCGCGGCGGCCTGTGGGACCAGCTCGGCGGCCCCACCGGCGGCAGGAAGGGCAAGGGCGCCGGCGACGGCCTGGTCATCGGCGTGATCGACAGCGGCATCTGGGCGAACAGCCAGAGCTTCGCCAACCCGGACGCGAGCGGCAAGGCGTATGAGCCGGTGCGCGGGTTCAACGGCACCTGCACGACCGGCAGCCCGGACGAGTCCTGGGACGCGGCGCTGTGCAACGGCAAGATCGTCGCGGCCAGGCACTTCGACGCCGGCTGGGGCGGCGACGCGGCGCTCAAGGAGCAGCTCCCGTGGGAGTTCGCCTCGCCGCGCGACTACAACGGGCACGGCACGCACACCGCCTCCACGGCGGCCGGCAACCATGACGTGGCCGTGACCGGCCCGGCCGCGGCGTTCGGCAAGATCAGCGGCATCGCGCCGCGGGCCAGGGTCGCCGCGTACAAGGCGCTGTGGTCCACCCAGGACGCCGCCACGGCCAACGGCTACTACTCCGACCTGGTCGCCGCCATCGACCAGGCGGTGGCCGACGGCGTGGACGTGATCAACTACTCGGTCTCGGGCACCAGCACCGACTTCCTCGACCCGGCCGAGGCGGCCTTCCTGGCCGCCGCTGAGGCGGGCGTCTTCGTCGCCGCCGCGGGCGGCAACAGCGGCCCGGCCGCGAGCACCGTGGCGCACCCGTCCCCCTGGGTGACCACGGTCGCGGCCGGCACGCACAACCGCGGCACGCAGGGCTCGGTGACGCTCGGCAACGGGGCCGCGTACACCGGCGCCTCGCTGGCCGCCACGAAGGCGGGCCCGGCGCCCCTCATCGACGCCGCGGCGGCGGGGCTGCCCGGCGCCGACGCCACGCGCGTGGCGCAGTGCTGGGCCGCCAGGGACAACGGCGGGGCAGCGGTGCTCGACCCGGCCAAGGTCAAGGGCAAGATCGTGATCTGCGACCGTGGCGTGACGCCCCGGGTCAACAAGAGCGTCGCGGTCGCCGAGGCGGGCGGTGCGGGCGTGATCCTCACCAACACCGACGACAACTCGCTCAACTCCGACCTGCACACCATCCCCACCGTGCACCTGTCCGACAAGGACCGGCAGGCGGTCAAGGACTACGCCGCCACGGACGGCGCGACGGCGACGGTCGAGCAGGCGAAGATCACCAGCGACGCCCCCGCTCCGTACGTCGCCGCCTTCTCCTCCCGGGGCCCGCTCAGCGCCGGCGGCGGCGACCTGCTCAAGCCCGACCTGACCGCCCCCGGCCAGGACATCCTGGCCGCCTACGCGCCCCCGGGCGCGAACGGGCTGGAGTTCAACGTCTCCAGCGGCACCTCCATGGCCGCCCCGCACGTCGCCGGGCTCGCCGCGCTGCTGAAGGACCTGAACCCGCGCTGGTCGCCGATGGCGATCAAGTCCGCGCTGATGACCACCGGCTCCGACGTCAAGGACGGCCCGTCCACCGACCCGACGGTGATCTTCGGCCAGGGCGCCGGCCACGTCACCCCGAACGGCGCCGCCGACCCCGGCCTCGTCTACGACAGCGGCATCAAGGACTGGCTGGCCTTCCTCTGCGGCACGACCAAGGCCGTCGAGCCCAAGGCCTGCGACGACCTGTCCGGAAGGGGCTACTCGTTCGACGCGAGTGACCTGAACGTGCCGTCGATCGCGATCGGCAGGCTGCCGGGCACGCAGACCGTGACCCGCAAGGTGACCAACGTCGGCCGCTCGACCGCGACGTACACCGCCTCCGTCACCGGCCTGGACGGGGTCACCGCCAAGGTCTCCCCGAGCCGGCTCACCCTGAAGGCGGGGCAGACCAAGTCGTTCACGGTGACGTTCACCCGGACCACGGCCCCGATGAACGCGTACGTGGGCGGGCAGCTCACCTGGAAGGAGCGCCGGCACGCCGTACGCGTCCCCGTCCTCGTGCGGCCGGTGCCCGAGAAGTGGGCGGCCACGTACGGCGTCGCGGGCGGGAACGACTCCGCCGAGTTCATCGTCACCGACCCCGGCGGCAAGCGCGTCTACGTGACCGGCGCGAGCTACGGGTCCAGCCCCGGCCTGCTCACCCCGAGCATCGCCACCGTCGCCTACGACGCGGCCACCGGCGCCGAGCTGTGGAGCAAGACCTACGCCGGCCCGGCGGGCGACTTCGACGAGCCGCACGCCCTGGAGGTGAGCCCCGACGGGAGCAAGGTCTTCGTGGTCGGCATCAGCGCCGGCAAGGAGACCGGCAACGACGCTGTCACGCTCGTCTACGACACCGCCACGGGCGAGCAGCTCTGGGCGGCCCGCCACACCGGCCCCGGCGCGGGCACGGAGTTCGGCAACGCGCTGGCTCTCTCGCCGGACGGCAAGACGGCGTACGTCACCGGCATGACCACGCGGGCCGAGGCGGGCGACGAGTCCTACTTCACGGTCGCCTACGACACCGCCGACGGGAAGCAGAAGTGGCTGGCCCACTACGACGGTCCCGGTTCGGGCACCGACGACGCCCGGGTGATCGAGGTGACCCCGGACGGGACCAGGCTCTTCGTCAGCGGCCAGAGCCAGGGCGAGCCCGGCACCGGCCTGTCCGACTGGGGCACGGTCGCCTACGACGCCGCCACCGGCACCCAGCTGTGGACGGCCCGGCACAACGGGCCGGAGAACGGGATCGACATCCCCTCGGCGATGGCGGTCGCCGGCGACGGGAAGACGGTCTTCCTCAGCGGCAACAGCAACACGCCGGACACGCAGAGCGACCTGATGACCATCGCGTACGACACCACCACGGGGAAGGAGACGTGGGCCGACCGCTACGACGGCCCGGCGCACAAGAGCGACGTCCCGCACGACATGACGCTCGCGCCCGGCGGCGGCAAGCTCTACGTCACCGGCAACACCGAGGGCGAGGGCACGGGGTCGGACTTCACCACGATCGCCTACGACCCGGCCACCGGGCAGCGGTCCTGGGTGCAGCGCCATGACGGGCAGGCCAAGGGCGAGGACTACGCCTGGAGCGTCAGGGTGACGCCGGACGGCGGCAAGGTGGTCATCGCCGGGCAGAGCGCGGACGACGCGGCGAAGGGCACGGACTACGTGACCATCGCGTACGACGCCGCGACCGGCGAGCCGATCTGGACCGGCCGCTACGACGGCGCGGTCGGAGCCGGCGACAACGCCCACGCGCTCGCCCTCGACACGAGCGGCGAGGCCGGGGTCCGGATCTTCGTGACCGGATCCAGCGCGACCGGCGGCGCCCCGCCCGACGCGCTGGAGGTCGACTTCGCCACGGTGGCCTACTTCGAGCCGTGGAAGCAGCCCTGACCGTCCGTTGACGAAGGTGGCGCCCCCGGTCTCGGTGGACCGGGGGCGTCGCGTTTTGGAAGTGAAACCTTTGGGTAAGGCCGGGGTTAATTTCTGAGCTACCTGGGTTTCAGGAGCCACAGATGTCCCGTATCACGCTCACGCCTGCCGCTCGTGAAGCACTGCGCGACGAAGAAGTGATCTTCTTCGACTGGCATGTGACCGGCCTGTGCTGCGCGGACGCGGGGGAGTTCTCGGTAAGGCCGCTGCGCCGGTCCCGCCTGCCCCGTCGCGCCCGCCGCCTCGGAGCGACCGATCTGGTGTACGCCCATCCGACCGCCTGGGTGCATCTCGCCGAGCTTCCCGTCACGATCGACTGCCGCCCGCTGTGGCGCTGGCGGCGCTTCACCACCGATCTGCCACCGGACGCCGGACTGCGCTGCTGCCTGGGGCGCCCTATATATGGCCCGATATATGGGAGGTAACCGGTGAAGCTGCGTTCCATCATCATCTGGACGGCGGTGGCCATCGTCGGCGCCGTGGGGTGGGCGGTGCTCGCCCTGTCCAGGGGCGAGAACGTCAACGCGGTGTGGCTCCTGTGCGCCGCGCTCGGCTCGTACGCCATCGCCTACCGGTTCTATGCCCGCTTCATCGTGCGCAAGGTGCTGCGCGCCGACGACCGCAGGGCCACCCCGGCCGAGCGGCTCGACAACGGCATCGACTACCAGCCGACCGACCGGCGGATCCTGTTCGGTCACCACTTCGCCGCCATCGCCGGGGCCGGCCCGCTGGTCGGGCCGGTGCTGGCGGCACAGATGGGCTACCTGCCCGGCACCATCTGGATCATCGCGGGAGTGATCTTCGCGGGGGCCGTGCAGGACATGGTGATCCTGTTCTTCTCCATGCGCCGCAACGGCCGCAGCCTCGGGCAGATGGCCCGCGACGAGATCGGGCCGATCGGCGGGGCGGCGGCGCTCATCGCGGTCTTCGCCATCATGATCATCCTGCTGGCCGTGCTGGCGCTGGTCGTGGTCAACGCCCTGGCGCAGTCGCCGTGGGGTGTCTTCTCCATCGCCATGACCATCCCGATCGCCCTGTTCATGGGGTTCTACCTGCGGGTGATCCGGCCGGGCCAGGTCGTCGAGACCACGGTGATCGGGGTCGCGCTGCTGATCCTGGCGATCGTGGCCGGCGGGTGGGTGCAGGACTCGAGCTGGGCGCCGTTCTTCACGCTGAGCCCGTCGGCGCTGGCGCTGTGGCTGATCGCGTACGGGTTCGTCGCCGCCGTGCTGCCCGTCTGGATGTTGCTCGCGCCGCGCGACTACCTCTCGACCTTCATGAAGATCGGCACCATCGTGCTGATCGCCATCGGCATCGCCGTCACCGCGCCTCCGCTGCAGACCACCGCGTTCACCGACTTCGCGTTCAACGGCAAGGGGCCGGTGTTCGCCGGGTCGCTGTTCCCGTTCGTGTTCATCATCATCGCCTGCGGGGCGCTGTCGGGGTTCCACTCGCTGATCTCGTCGGGCACCACGCCGAAGATGATCCAGAAGGAGACCCAGGTCCGGATGATCGGCTACGGCTCCATGCTCATGGAGTCGTTCGTGGCCATCATGGCCATCACGGCGGCCTGCGTGCTGACCCCCGGGCTCTACTTCGCGATGAACTCCCCGGCGGGTGTCGTCGGGGCCACCGTGCAGACCGCCGCCGAGGCGGTCACCAACATGGGCTTCGTCATCACGCCCGAGGAGTTGCAGGCGGCCGCGGCGGCCGTGCAGGAGGAGACGCTGATCGCCCGGACGGGCGGCGCGCCCACGCTGGCGGTGGGCATCTCGCAGATCTTCTCCGGGTTCCTCGGGGGAGCGGGGCTGCAGGCGTTCTGGTACCACTTCGCGATCATGTTCGAGGCGCTGTTCATCCTCACCACCGTCGACGCCGGGACGCGGGTGGGGCGGTTCATGCTCCAGGACACGCTGGGCAACCTGTGGAAGCCGATCGCGCGGGTGAGCTGGTGGCCGGGGCTGGTCGCCTCCAGCGCCGTGGTCGTGGCGGCCTGGGGATATTTCCTCTACCAGGGCGTCAACGACCCGCTCGGCGGCATCAACCAGCTCTTCCCGCTGTTCGGCATCGCCAACCAGCTCCTGGCGGCCGTCGCGCTCACCGTGGCCACGACCCTGCTGATCAAGAGCGGCCGGCTCAAGTGGGCCTGGGTGACGGGGGTGCCGCTGGCCTGGGACGTGGCGGTCACGCTGACCGCCAGCTACCAGAAGGTGTTCTCGACCGACCCCACGCTCGGCTTCTTCGCCCAGCGTGACCGCTATCAGACGGCGCTCGACCAGGGACAGCTCCTCGCGCCCGCCAAGACGACCGGCGCGATGCAGCAGATCGTGATCAACTCCACCGTCGACGGCGTCCTGGCGGCGCTGTTCGCGATCCTGATCATCGTGGTGATCCTCGACGCGGCGCGCGTGTGGATCAAGGCGATCAGGACGCGGGAGCCGCTGCCGGACACGGAGGCGCCGTTCGAGGAGTCCAAGATCCTCGCCCCGGCCGGGCTCATCGCCACCCGCGAGGAGAAGGAGATGATGGCCAAGGCGCCGTGACCGTCAGGGCGCGAGCCACCGCTCCGTCGGCCAGGTCTCGCGCCGCCAGGCGCTGTCCCAGAACATCCACTCGTACGCCGCCGCCCGGCCGTAGGCCTCCCCCATGGCCTCGCGGGTGGCCGGGTCGGCGGCGGCGGCGAGCCGGTCGGCGATGCCCTTGGCCAGCTCGACGGAGGCCGCGAAGGCCGGGTCCGCGTAGGTGGAGATCCACTTGACGTACGGGTGCTCCGGGGTGGCGTACTTCAGCAGCGCCGTACCGACGTCCTGGTAGATCCAGAAGCACGGCAGCACCGCCGCCGCGATCACCGGGTAGGGCGCGGTGAGCGCCGTGGCCTGCAGGAACGACGCGTACGCCAGGCACGTCGGCGACGTCGCCAGGCCCTTGGCGTCGGCGCCGAGCTCCTCGGCGTAGCCGGCGTGCAGCATGCGCTCGGCGGCCAGCGCGGTGTGCGCGCTCTGCGCCCAGAACGCCGCGTCGGCAGGGTCGGTCGCCCGCACGGACGCCGTGGCCAGCGCCTTGGAGAACGCCTCCAGGTAGCGGGCGTCCTGCACGATGTAGAAGCCGAACCGGTCGGGGTCGAGGGTGCCGTCGCCGAGCGCGACGAGGAAGGGGTGCTCGTGGATGGCGCGCATCAGCTCGGCCGTGCGCTGCCAGATGTCATCGCAGAACATCGCGTCTCCTTGGGAACGGCAATCCGGGGGCGGCAGTCTTGGGGGCGTGCTCACCAGATGGCGTGGAAGTGGTGGACGGGGCCGTGGCCGTGCCCGACGCCGAGCGTGTCGGCCGCGCGCAGCGCGCCTCCGTCAGGTAGGTCTTCGCCGCCCGCACCGCGCCCGGCCAGTCGTCGTGGCGGGGGCGCCCGTGGTGGTCTGCGCGACCAGCGCCGTGACGACCGTCATGCCGTAGGCGCCGAGCGCGGAGAAGGTCTTCAGATCGCCCTGGATGCCGGCGCCGCCGCTGGGGTCGGTGCCCGCGATGGACAGGACTCTGGGTGCGTCGCTCACCGAGATGACGTCCCTTCGCTAGTGCGAACTAGATCAGGTTCGACGGGTGTGATCTCAGCCCGGGTCTCCGGGCACCCCGCGTCAGTCGCCCACTGTAACAGGCGCTCAGCCGCGCAGCTCCGGGGGGAAGCCGGTCCAGCGCAGCTCCACGGGAAGGTGACCCATGTCGTTGAAGAAGAGCAGCGAGGGCGGCCGGCCGGGGGCGTAGCGGATGGCGGTCAGGGCGGCGTTGGCGTGGTTGAGCCCGAGCCAGCGCCACTCCGGGGCGTCCTGGGCGGCGCGGACCAGCCAGCCGATCAGGAAGTTGTGCGTGACCACGAGCTCGTGGCGGGTCCCGTTCACCGTTTGGCCCACTGGGCCGGTGAACAGGTCGAGGGCCTCGCGGGCCAGCTTCGGCTCCGCCCCGGGGAACCGGGCGAGGAAGCCGAGGAAGTGGTCGGCGTACTCGGGGGGCAGCTCCTCCCTGGCCGGCAGGTACGGCACGTAGTCGCCGGCGGCCTCCGACACGCGCAGCGGGACGCCGGGGAGGTGCTCGCCGATCAGGCGGGCGGTCTCGGCGGCCCGGGGGAGCGGCCCGTGGTGGACGGCGGCCAGCGGGACGCCACGGAGCCGCTCGCCGAGCAGCGCGGCCTGGCGGCGGCCGGCGTCGGTGAGGCCGCTCTCGTCCGGGGTGGCCTCGCCGTGCCGGGTGAGGTAGAGGTAACGCGTCATGGGGATCATTGTGGCCCGCGAATGTTGACCACACGTTCGAGTGTCGGCATCGTAGGGCGGGTGGCCGCTGATGAGACGCGCGACGGGGTCGCCCTGACCAACCTCGACCAGCCGTTGTTCGACGGTGCCGGCGCCACCAAGCGCGACCTGGTCGACTACCTCGACGCGGTCCGCGGCCGCATCCTGCCTGTCCTGCGCGACCGCGCGCTCTCGGTCATCCGCGTGCGCCCGGGCCAGGAGCCGTTCGTGCAGAAGAACCTGCCCAAATACGCCCCCGACTGGGTGCGCTCGGTGTCCGTGTGGGCGGACGCGTCGCGCAGGCAGGTGACGTACGCGCTGTGCGACGACCGGAGGACGCTGCTGTGGTTCGCGAACCAGCGGGCGGTGGAATACCACCCGGCGCTGTTCGTCGGCGACCACCCCACCCACATGATCCTCGACCTCGACCCGCCGGAGCACGACGACTCCTTCTCGCTGGCCGTGCGCGGCGCCTTCCTCGTCCGCCAGGCCCTCGACGACGCCGGGCTGAGCGGGGCGGTGAAGACCAGCGGGGCGAAGGGCGTGCACGTGTTCGTGCCCGTGGCCGAGGGCACGGCGCCGGACGACCTGGCGGCGGCCACCCGGGCCCTGGCCGCCCGCGCCGAGCGGGTGGACCCGGCGCTGGCCACCACGGCGTTCATCCGCGAGGACCGCGCGGGCAAGGTCTTCCTCGACTCCACGCGCGCGGGCGGCGCCACGGTGGCGGCCGCCTACAGCCCCCGCATCCGGCCGGGCGTGCCCGTCTCCTTCCCCGTGGCCTGGGCCGACCTCGACCGCGTGGCGCCGGCCGACTTCACCATGCGCACCGCGCCCGGGCTGCTGGCCGAGGGTGATCCGTGGGCCGACCACATGCCCGCGCCGCAGCGGCTGCCGGACGACCTCATCGCCGAGGGGCACACGATCCCGGTCGCCCGCGTACAGGCGATGCACGAGGGCAAGCGGCGTGCCCGCGCCCGCCGCGCGGAGTAAATGTCCGGAATTTGCCGCATTAGTGGGTCTTCTCAGGGGTTCCTGGCCGGGTTACGTTCCGGTGGCGGCGGCTCGGGGGAAATCGCCGCGATCTCCGGTCTGTTCCTGGGGGAACCCCTATGCGAAGAATGCTCATCGTTCTGATCGCCGCACTCTCCTTACCGCTGACGATGGCCGCGCCGGTCAACGCGGGCGGGCTCGACGACGTGTTCGCCAAGCTCCTTGTCAAGCAGGTCAAGGGGGCCAACGCCAAGAAGCACCTCGACGCCCTGCAGGCCATCGGCACCGCTAACGGCGGCAACCGCGCCGCCGGCACACCCGGCTACGACGCCTCGGTCGACTACGTGGCGGGCAAGCTGCGCAAGGCCGGGTACAAGGTCACGCTCCAGCCGATCAACTTCGTCGAGAGCTGGTCCGAGAACTCCCCGCCGGTGCTCGACCTCACCGCGCCGACCTCGAAGTCGTTCGTGCCCAACCAGGACTTCTTCACCTTCCAGCCCTCCCCGGCGGGCGACGTGACCGCGCAGGTCCAGGCCGTGGACGTGACCCTGCCGCCGACCCCGGCGCCCAGCTCGACCAGCGGCTGCGAGGCGTCGGACTTCGCCGGCTTCGTGGCCGGCCGGATCGCTCTCATCCAGCGCGGCACCTGCGCGTTCGCCCAGAAGATCCGCAACGCGGGCTTCGCCGGGGCCTCCGGGATCATCGTGTTCAACGAGGGCCAGCCGGGGCGGACCGACGCGTTCCCGCTGGACATCGGCGAGTGGCGGGCCGGCGTGCCGATGGTGTTCGCCAGCTTCGCCGTGGGCAACGAGCTGGCCGCCACCGCCGGGGCGACCGTCCGGCTCAAGGTCGACTCCAACCTCGTGCTCGGCACCAACGACAACGTGATCGCCGAGTCCCGCTTCGGTGACCCGCGCAACGTCGTCATGGTGGGCGCCCACCTCGACAGCGTGCCCGCCGGGCCCGGCATCAACGACAACGGCTCCGGCACGGCGGCGATCCTGGAGGTCGCCGAGGAGATGGCGCTCTACCCGGTCAAGAACAAGGTTCGCTTCGCCTTCTGGGCCGCCGAGGAGATCGGCCTGCTCGGCTCGGACCAGTACGTGGAATCCCTGTCGGAGGCGCAGCGCGACCGGATCAGGGTGTACCTGAACTTCGACATGGTCGCCTCGCCGAACTACGCCTACAAGCTGTACGACGGGGACGACTCGGACAACGTCGGCTCGCCGGCCGGCCCGCCCGGATCGGCCCAGATCGAGCAGCAACTCGCGGCCTACTACGACTCGCGTGACCTGCCCACCGTCGGCACCGACTTCGACGGGCGCTCCGACTACGGGCCGTTCATCGCGGTCGGCATCCCGGCCGGTGGCATCTTCACCGGCGCGGAAGGCATCAAGACCGCCGAGGAGGCGGCGCTGTTCGGCGGCACGGCCGGGGTGGCGTACGACGTCTGCTACCACCAGGAGTGCGACACGATCGCCAACGTCAACGCCACGGCGCTCGACGTGGACGCGGACGCGATCGCCGATTCGGTGGCCCGGTTCGCCTTCAACTTGCGGGCCATCCCGCCCCGGCAGGCGCCGCAGGCGGCGGCCGCCCTGTCGGCGGAGGCGGCTGAATGATCTCGTGACGCCCGGCCGGGTGGGAGGTCGTTCCACCCGGCCGCGGCGTCATCCCCGGAACTCCGGCGGCTCCAGCGGGGAGGGCGTGGAGCCGAGCGGGTCGGACCAGGTCGTGGCGTTGACCACGTACGCGTGCGGGTCCCACCCGCCCCTCAGCCCGATGGGGTCGGCGGTCGCGTAGCAGCCGGCCTCCGGGTCGTAGTGGCGCAGGAAGTTGTAGTGCAGGCCCGATTCGGCGTCCTCGTACTGGCCGGGGAAGCGCAGCGGGCAGTCGGTCCCCGACGTGATCGCGCCCGGGGAGGCGCCCCAGAGCGTGTGCCGGAGCCGCCAGGCGACGTTCCCCTCGGCGTCCACGAGCTCGGCCGGGGTGCCGATCAGGTCCGTGGCGATGGCGTAGAACCGCTCGTCGGTGCCCTCCTGGGGGATGGCCGTGCGCTCGGTCTGGCCCAGCGGGCGGAAGGAGCCGGGCGCCCAGTCCCAGGCCGTCACGCGGTCCTCGCACGCCTGCTCGGCGAGGGTGAGGCCGTCCCACGCGAAGTCCGTGCGCTGCGAGCCGTCGGCGCGTTCCTTGGCGATGCGGCGGCCCAGCGGGTCGTAGAGGTAGCGCCAGCGGGTCCCGTCCGGGGCGGTGACGGCGGTCAGCCGGTCGTCGGCGTCCCAGGTGTAGTGCCAGGTGCGGGGTTCGGACGACAGAACCCCGCGCTGGCGCAGGATCGTACGGCCCTGGCGGTCGTACTCGTAGCGGGTGCGGCCCGCCTGGCGGACCATGGTGCCGGTGTACGCGCGCGGGCCCCGGGCGTCCGCCGGCTCGGGCCAGTGGGCGTCGGTGATCTGGCCCGAGATGTTGTAGGTGTAGCGCTCCGACCAGCCCGTCCCGTGGACGGCGGTGACGCGGCCGACCGGGTCCAGGTCGAAGCGGCGGCGGCCGCCGGGCAGGTCGTCGATCTCGGTGAGCCGGCCGTCCCTGCGGTAGCCGTACGTGCGGCGCTGGACCACCCGGTGGGCCGGGCCCCTGGCCAGGGTCTGGGCCTGGAGGTGGGAGTCGTCGTCCCAGACGTGGGTCAGGGAGACGTCGGTGCCGAAATCACGGGATATTTCGCGTCTTGCCGGGTCGTGGGTGAAGCGGAGGGTGTGGCCGGCCGTCCGGAGGGTCAGGGGGAGGTCGCGGGCGTCGTACGTCCAGGTGGTCTCGGCCCCTGACGGGGTGCGGCGCAGCACCCTGCGGCCCAGGGCGTCGTACTCGGAGGTGACGGTGCGGCCGTTGCAGGTCTCGGCGACGACGCGGCCGTGGGCGTCGCGGGCGACGGTGAGATCGGCGTCCGGGTTCGCCGCGTGGGTCAGGCGGCCCAGCGCGTCGTGGCGGAACGTGGTGAGCCGGTCGCCCGCCCGCCGGCCGATGAGCCGGTCCAGGACGTCGTACACGTAGCTGGTGCACTGCCCGGCGCCGTTGACGCGCGCCGTGAGCTTGCCCGCGGGGTTGTAGACGTAGGTCAGCAGGCGGCGGTTGAAGTCGACCTCCTCGGTGAGGTTGCCCGCGGGGTCGTAGGCGTAGTGCCAGGTCAGGCCCTGGGGGTTGGTGACCGTGGCGAGGCGGAGCTCGCTGTCGTGGCGGAACTCGAGGCGGGCGCCGTCCGGCGTCGTGCGGGCGGCGGGCGCGCCGAAGGGGCCGATCTCGACGCGCGTGGACTCGCCCATGGCGTCGACGTGCTCGACCAGGTTGTTCTCCGCGTCGTAGTGCCGGCTTTCGGTGGCGCCGCCGGGCGTGCTGCGGGTGGCGGGCAGCCCCTCGACCGTCCAAGTGAAGCGGGTGGTGTGGCCCAGCGGGTCGGTGACGGCCGTGACGCGGCCGAAGGCGTCGCGCTCGAAGCGCGTGGTGGCCCCCAGCGGGTCGGTGACCGCGACGGGCAGCCCGGCGGGATCCGGCTCGATCGTGCGGGTGTGGCCGAGGGCGTTGGTGATCGCGATCAGGTGACCCCGGTCGTCGTAGGCGCGGGTGCCGCCCGGGCCGGCGACGAGGTTGCCGCGCTCGTCGCGGCTCAGGGTCGTGATGGTGCCGTCGTAGTCGGTGACGGCGACCGGCAGGTGCCGGGCGTCGCGGGTGTAGCGGCGGGTGGCGCCGTCGGGCCTGGTGATCGACAGCAGGGCGCCGGCGTCGTCGTAGGCGTAGCGGGTCGTGCGGCCCAGCGGGTCGGTACGCGCGAGCAGCCGGTCGTGGCGGTCCCAGCGGTAGCGGGTGGTGTGGCCGAGCGGGTCGGTCTCACTGGTCACCTGGAGCAGCTCGTTGTAGTGGTAGGTCGTGAGGTGCCCGAGGGAGTCGCGGGCCCGGGTGACGCCGTCGCCGTAGGAGAGCTCGGTGTTGAACACGCCCGCCGCGCCCGTGCCGTAGACGCAGCGGCCCTCCAGGTCGTACGTGTAGGCGTACCAGGTGCCGATCCGGTCGTGCCAGCGGGTCAGCCGGCCGTCCTCGTCGTAGGTGAAGCGCAGCGGCAGGCCGGAGGAGTTGGTCACCCCGCTCAGGTCGCCGTCCTCGTCGTAGGCGTAGGAGACGAGCCGCTGGCCCGCGCCGCGCAGCCGGACCTCCACCACGCGGCCGTGGTGGGTCTCGATGTCGAGCCGGTAGCCGCCGGAGTGGGTCACCTCGGCGGGCAGGCCGTCGGTGTAGCGGACGTCTACGCGGTTGCCGTTGCGGTCGGTGATCGCCGCGATCGGCAGCACGCCCGGTTCGATGGTCGCGGCGAAGTGGGTGGTGCGGCCGGTGAGCGGGTCCGTGACCGCGTACCCGGGCCCGGCGGCGCGCAGGGCCAGCCGGGGGCCGGCCTCCGGGTACGCCGCGTGGCCCGGCTCCGGGTGGGGGAAGGCGAGCAGGGCGCCGGTCTCGGTGGCCAGCCACAGCGCGTCGGCGTCCACCTCCAGGCGCTGGTCCAGGGTGGAGGCCCAGGACCGGCCGAACCAGCGCCCGGTGCGATGGCTGGACAGGTGGACGCGCCCCAGCCGGAGGGGCAGCACGCCGGGCAGCTCGACGTCGGTCTGGGCCAGCAGGACGACGCCGGTCGGGAAGTGCACCGGCTCGCGGCCGAAGAACCGGCGGCCGCGCTGCCAGGCCGTGCTCGCCGCAGTGCTCGCTGCTGTGCCCGCCGCCGTGCTCGCTGCCGTGCCCGCCGTCGTGCCCGCCGCTGTGCTCACCGCCGTACCGGCACGTGCCGCCTCGGCCTTCGACGGTCCGAGGGCTTCCCATCCGCCCGGCACGATCTCACGCCCCCGCGCCACCGCTGAGCGAGGCGTCCAGCTCACGGTGCTTGGCGATCGCGGTCTTGAGGAACTGGCTCATGCCCTCCAGGCCCTGCATGACCTGCCTGGCGCCGTTGTTCCACTGGTCGTAGTCCTGCTGGAACTTGCCCGAGGCCCGCTCCGTGACGAAGTCGCTGCTCACGAGCTGGTCGATCATCGACTTGAGCTGGGTCAGGCGGCTCTCGATGTCCTCCTTCTCCTTGTTCAGCCGGGTCGCGCTGTTCTCCACCTGGGGGAAACTCAGGTGATGGGTCCCACCTGCCATGACGGGTTCACTCTCCTTGGGGGTCGGACCAGGCCAGGGTGGCGCTGATCGCGTCGAACAGGTCGAGCATCGGCTCGGCCAGGATCAGGTGCGGGCTGGCGAGCACCAGGTCCAGCACGCCGTGCCCGCCGGGCACCGGGATGAGGGTCTGCATCACCACCGATTCGAGCTCACCGGACTCGACGCCGGTCACGCGTACGGCGCGGCCCGCGTCCAGCTCGACGATCTCGACGTCGCGCCAGGCCGGAGTGCCGGGCTGGGGCGGGATGGTGCCGACGCCCGCGGCGATCGCCTCGACGGTGTTGTCCTCCGGGTCCGCCCGGCCCCGGGTGTGCAGGGCCATGAGCGTGGCCAGGACGGTGCCCACGTCGTCCACGTGGTCGGTCATCGCCGCGCCGAACACCGCCCCGTGCCGCGCCGCCAGGTCGGCGACCTCGCGCAGCACCTTCAGCAGCAGCGAGCGGTGCGGGGCGAGCGCGGGCTCGGCCGCCACGCGGGCGTCCACCAGGCGGGCCAGGTCGCCGGTGCGGCCCGCGCGCCAGACGTCGAACTCGTACCAGGATTCGGGCACCCGTACGGTGAACCCGAAGGGCAGCTCAGCCATCGGAGACCTCCTCCATGTAGGCGGTGCGCGTGGTGGTCGCCGGCGACGTCCGGTCCGTCAGCGCGAACACGAGGGACGCCACGATCGTCGCGACCAGGATCCCGGTGAGCACGCCGAGCCCGAGTGCCTTCATCAGGTGCCTCCCGAGGTGGTCGAGAGCGAGCCGGCCAGCTCGCCGTCGAGCGTGCCGGTGCCCTCGACGAGGGCGTCGAGCAGGCCGGCCGCGCGTTCCAGGAGCTGGTCCATCCGCTCGCGGTTGTCGGAGGACTCCTCGAAGAACCTCCGTACGGCGTCGTCGACCTTCTCCGAGCCGGTGTTCGCGTCGAGCGCGCCCGCCATGCCGCCGCCAAGCGCGGCGCGGATGGCCTTGAGGTCGCCCGACACCTTCGCGGCCTCCTGGCGGTCGGCGGTGAATTCCTCAGCCATTCGGCGCCCCTCCCTCGATGGCCTCGAACGCGCGCCAGTCCCGGTAGACGGTCTCGACGGTTCGCGGGCCGCCGATCCGGCTGTCCATGCTCAGCTCGAGCCGGGCCGGCAGCCCCTGTACGTCCACCTGCAGGGTGAACTCGATCGGCCCTTCCGCGGCGGCGTAGGCGCTCTCGTCACCCCTGATCCGGTGGGCCAGGGCCGACCCGGTGATCGTGCGGCCGGTCCTGGTCACGTTCGGCTCGGCCGCGTCGAGCAGGGCCTTGATCCCGTGCGGGGAGCTGAAGTGGCGCACGGTCCCCGCCCGCTGCGGGGCGCACGGCTCCACGGGCGGCCGCTCGGCGTCGAACGGCACGCCGTCGGCCACGCCGCTGTTCCCGACGAGGGACACGACGGCCGGGCGTGGAGCGTTCCCGCAGGTCAGCTTCATGTCGTAGGACGTGGCGGCGTTCCGGTCGAAGCTGAAGCGGCCCTCGGAACGCTCCGGCTCGCCCCGCGCCGGGCGGATCTCCTGCTGGAACGTGGCCGTCCGGCGGCCGATGACGCTCAGCACGTCGCTCGTGTCCACCGGAGCCCGCCGGGCCTGGCCGGAGATCACGGTCACCATCCCGGCCGCCACCGCGACGACCAGCACCCCGACGGCGAGGCCGGCCAGGTACGCCGGCTTGCGCCAGAAGGGCGTGGCCGCGGGGACGTCCTCGTACGGCGGCGGCTCGTACGGCCTGGTCCGCCTCTCGGCCTCCAGCAGCAGCTCGTGCACCGTGGCGCCGCGGGCGGCGCCGGAGTGGCCGAGCAGGATGCGGACCAGGTCGACGGCCGACGGGCGCACGGCCGGGTCCGGCCGGCGGCACTCGTCGATCACCGCGCGCAGCGCGGGCAGCAGCCGGTCGAGGTCGGGCTCTCCGCCCGCGCCCGCCTCGTGCCCGGTCGCCGCGAAGACGACCACGTCGGCCCAGTCCTTGACGTCGTGAGCGGGGAACTCGCTGTCGCGCGGCCCCGGCGCGAAGAACGCCTGGCCGAGCGGCCCGATCATGACGTTGCCCGGGCTGAGCCGCAGCCCCGCGATCCCGCCCAGGTGCAGCCTGGCCATGGTCGCGGCCGTGCCGAGCGCGAGCAGGTAGAGCGCCTCTCCTGTGTACGGGCCCGCCGCCCTGACGACAGCGGCGAGCGATTCGCCCTTTCCCAGGTAATCGCGCGGCCGCAGGGCCAGACCGTCGCTCCATCCCTGAAATTCCATCGCCATCCCCGTGGCAGCCGGTCAGCGCAGAAGGCAGGCCGATGATTCGCTTTCGCACAGGTGAGGCCGGCATTTCTCCGGCCATCGGCTCCTGCCGTTTTCCGTCAGGTTGTACGCCACCGCCCCGCGAGGGGTTCAATCCCATTCACGAAAATCCTGAAAGAGGGTCTGAGGGAGTCCAGGGACGACTGCCGCGGGGCGGCGAACCCCGCGGCAGTCGTGACCTCCCCCCCGGCTCAGGCCGGCACGCGGTAGGTCAAGTGCGTGACCGAGGTCGCGGCTCGCGCCTTCACCTGCTCGAGCTTCAGCGGCGGGACGCCCTCGAACAGCCGCGCGCCGGCGCCGAGCGTGAGCGGCACGACGTGCAGCCGCAACTCGTCGACCAGGCCGGCGGCGAGGTACTGGTTGATGGTGATCGCGCCGCCGAGGATCACGACATCGCCGTCGCCGGCCGCCGCGCGTGCCTGTGCCAGCGCCGACTCGATCCCGTCGGTGACGAAGTGGTACGTGGTGCCACCGTCCATCGGCTGCGGGTCGCGCGCGTGGTGGGTGAGCACGAAGACCGGGGCGTGGAACGGCGGATTGTCGCCCCACCAGCCGTTCCACTGCCGATCCCACCCGCCGCGCACCGGGCCGAACATGTTGCGCCCCATGATGACCGCGTCGGCGGCGGAGACCTGCTCGACCTCGGCCCGGTTCTCGTCGGGATCGTCGAACATCCAGGCGTGCAGCTTGTCGCCCCAGCCGTCGCCGCCGTCCTCGCCGAACGGGTGCTCCTCGGTCTGGTTGAGCCCGGCCACGTACCCGTCGGCCGAGATCGTGATGTCGCAGATCACCCTGCCCATTTGTTCCGTCATTGCTTCGACCTTCTGTAATCTCGGTCCGAACTGGTCACCTGCTGTAGACCGGGCACAGCGGAATTACTCATCGGCCGCGGCGCCCAGGGGCTACAGATTCTCGGCCACCGAAACACACCCGGAACAGGGCGGCGACCGGACATTTCCCGGGCATGGCAGGCGATCAAGAAGCAGCCCGCGAGCTTGACCTTGACGCGACGTCAACGTTTCTAATCGGTGGTGAGCAGCCGAGAGAGAGGAACGTGATGGTCGCAGCCGCGCTACGGATCGTGGGGTTCGAGTTCAAGGGCCTGGCCGCGATCGGGATGTGGATCGTCCGCCGCAGGCACGGGGTGCCCCCGGGCGCGACCGTCGTGACGTACGCCAAGGAGCAGACGTTCATGCTGTCGCTGATGTTGTTCGCGATGGCGGTCGAGACGGTGGTGGTGGATCTGCTGCTGGTCGCCTTCGACGTCCCCGCGTGGATCCGCTGGACGGTGCTCGTCGCCGACGTGTACGGCCTGCTGTTCGGGGTCATGCTCGCCGCCGCCTGCGTCACCCGTCCCCACGTGATCACCCCCGGCGAGCTGCGCCTCCGTTACGCCGCCTACTTCGACCTGCGGGTGCCCCGCGAGCTCATCACCGCCGTACGCGCCGGCCGCACCTACAACGAGTCGAGCATGGTCGCGGTCAAGGACGGCCGGCTCACCGTGGCGGTCTCCTCGCAGACCAACGTGACGATCGAGCTGGCCGAACCGATCACCGCGATCCGCCCGCTCGGCCGCCGTGCCGAGATCACCTCGATCCGTTTCTTCGCCGACCAGCCCGACGCGGTCCTGGCCGCCCTGCGCTCGGAACTCAGCCCTTCAGTTTGAGGTGCCCTGGCTGGGCTGGAGCACGCCGCCGGTCTCGATCCTGTCCAGGCGCCGGACGGTGATCTTCTTCGGGGACTTCCGTTCCTGCTGAGGTTCCGGGGCAGGGGTGTTGCTCATGGCACTCCTTACCGAGCGAAGTTGGAAACGGTAAACCGGATATTACGGTTCCTTTCCGGACCTCATCAATAACAGAATTCACATTCGTCCCTGGAGGGATGGCGGGCATATACATGCGCGTCCGGGTCGAGTAACGCGAGCCCGTGGAAATAGCCGGGCGGCGTGGCTGACAGCCCGGTCAGCAGGGCCAGGACATCGTGCGCGACCAGCTGCCCGGACAGTCCGGCCGACGCGCCGGTCACGCCGGGCCAGCCGTAGCCGGCGCCGGGCTGCGGCGGGATGCCGGCGCGTACGCACTCGAAGCACGGGCCACCGGGGCCGAAGACGCCGACGCTGACGAGCGGCCCGTCGTACCCGCCGCTCACCCACGGGATCCCGGCCCTCGCGCAGACGCGGCTGGCCCAGGTCCGGATGCCGGCCGGCTCACGCGGCCGGTCGGCGCACAGCGCCAGCGCGTCGAAGCCGTGCAGCAGGCGGGCGAGCCGCTCGGGGCCGTCGATCGTGGCCTCCTCGGCGGTGATCTCGATGTCGGAGTTCACCGGGCGCAGCCGGTCGAGCGCCGCCTCCGCCTTGGGCCGGCCGAGGTCGGCCTCGGTGTAGAGGATCTGCCGGTTGAGGTTCGACAGCTCCACGACGTCCGGATCCACCAGGTGCAGCCGGCCCACCCCGGCCGCCGCCAGTGACCAGGCCGCGTGGCTGCCGGTCCCGCCCAGGCCGGCCACCAGCACCCGGGCGGCCTTGAGCCGGAGCTGCGGCTCCCAGCCGTGGTCCCGCGGGGTGAGGTCGACCCAGCGGAAATACTCCCTGCTGCGGCTGTAGCGCTCCTTCTCCCGCTCGCTCAGCTCCTCGCAGGGGCCGGGCGCGGCCTCCTCCACGTGGCCGGAGGAGAGCAGCGTCGCGACGATGCCGTCGGCGTCCTCCAGGGTCAGGGTGGTGTGCGCGGCGCGGAGGCGGGCGGCGATCTCGGCGGGCGCGCGGGTCCCGTCCATGAGCGCCAGCGCGGACCAGGCCCAGCCGTCGGCATCGCTGATCTCCGAGGCCAGTCCGTACATGACTCCGCCGAGACGGACGGTGCCGTCGCTGAGCCGCTGCGGGGCGTGCTCGGGCTTGACCCGGGGGAGACGCATGCACCCGATGGTCATCATCCGCAGGTCGGAGGTCAAGATCTCACAGAGCCGCGAGCTGGACCAGCTCCAGGCGGCGGGCGGTGGCCAGGTACGCCCGCCCGGCCGGGCCGGCGAAGAACTGGTCGGGCTCCAGGCCCATCCCGTGCTCCCGCGCGGTCACCCGGTTCGCCGGCGTCAGCAGGAGCCGGGTCCCCGTCCGCAGCACCTCCGTGACCTCCCCGGCCAGCGACCGCCGGTGCCCCTCCAGCAGCGGAGTCGCGTCCCCGGCCAGCACCAGGGCGCGCCGCCCCAGCTCCGAGGGCGCGATGATGTCCTGCAGCAGCGTGGGCAGCGTGTCGAAGCCCTGCTCCCTGGGCGTGATCGTCACCTGGTCGAAGTCGTCCACCACCACCGCGTACCGGCCGTCCCCGAAGGCCGCGACCGCCTCCCGCAGGTCGGCGTCGGCGAACGAGGTGCCCACCAGCGTCCGCGCCCCGGGCAGCGAGCGCACCAGCGGCGAGCGGGGCGGCCCGACGGCCAGCACGCTCACCCCCGCGCGCAGCAGCACGGTCGCCATGACCAGCGCGGCGTTGCTGCGCCCCGACCCGCCGGGCCCCGACACCAGCACCAGGTGCGGGCCCAGCTCGAACAGGTCCAGCTCGACGGGCGCGACCTCCGGCCCGCCGACCCCGATGGCCGGGCCTTCCAGCCGGCTCAGCGGGACGCTCACCGGCAGCGGCGGGAAGGCGCGCGCCCGCCCCGCCGGCTCGCGGCTGTGCCGCGCCGGGACGGGAGACGCCGGTATCCGCTCGGGCGGCAGGCAGATCTGCACGTGCAGCCCACCGGCCGCCTCGATCGCCCGGCCGGGCAGGACGGGCGGCGACACCATCCCCGACGACAGGTAGGACCGCCGCGTCTCCTCCCGGGGGAACGGCAGGAACAACCGCCGCGAGAACAGGTCCGGCGTCTTCCCCCGCAACATGTCGTGCCCGCCGACGGCCACCGTGTGGATGCCGACGGGAGGCCCGCCGGCCACGATCCCGCGCAGGGTGACCAGCAGCGGCGTCTCGAAGAAGTCGGGATTGCCGCGGTCCTCGAAGTACTCCCACCCGTCGATCACGAACACGACGACCGGCGCGCCGGGCCCGCCGGGCGACAGCCGCGCCAGCCGCCGCCGCTCCACCTCGTCCGCCAGCCACGTCACGATCCGCCTGATCCGGTCGGGCTCCGCGCCGGAGGCGACGGCCCCGCAGTGCGGCAGATCCGCGTACGCGGACAGCCCGCCCGGCTGGTTCTCCACCACGTACAGCCACACCTGGGACGGCGAGCAGCGCGCCGCCAGGCTGGAGATCAGCGTCCGGCAGAACGTGGTCCGCCCCGACTGCGGCCCCCCGGCCACCATGAGCCGCTCGGTCCCGCCCAGGTCCAGCGCCATCGCGGGCTGGGCCTGGCCGGCCGGATCGTCCGCCAGCCCGTATGGCACCCCGCCCGCCCCCGCCACCTCGCCCAGCGGCAGCTCCGCGGGCAGCGGCGGCAGCAGAGGACGGAACGGCGGCTCGACGGGCAGCCCGCGCGCCGCCGCCAGCACCGCCGCGATGGCCAGGTCCTGGTCGGTACGGCTGGCCCGCCGCGCGCCCCTGACCTCGGGCCGGGGCAGGCCGAGCGCCGGCCAGGGCGCCGGCCGGGCCGAGGCCGGGGCCGTGCCCGTGGGCGGCGGGTCGCCCAGGTAACCGGTCTGGAAGAGCTGGGGGGTGCGCTGCTCGCCGCCCACCCGCATGATCATGCCCCGGCCGCGCAGCCGCGACGGGATCGTGGCCGCGTCGGGCACGCCGAGCACCTCGGTGCTGTCGGAGGGCTCGTTCTGCCGCAGCGTGATGCGCAGGGAGATGTTGTTCTTCAGCTCGGGCGACAGCTTGCCCTGCAGCGACTGCGTGGCCAGCACCAGGTGCATGCCCAGCGAGCGCCCCTTGGCCGCCACGTTCACCAGCTCGCGCAGGAAGTCGGGGGAGACCTCCAGGACGCGGGCGAACTCGTCGAACACCATGACCAGCCGGGGCAGCCGGCCGCCGGCGTTCCAGTAGACGTCGATCTCGCCGCCGTACCGGGCCAGGATCGCCTCCCGGCGCCGCACCTCCGCCCGTACGGAGGCCAGCACGCGCCGCGCCGCGCTCTCGTCGAACACGTCCGCCGCCGTGTCGCCGGTCGAGCGGATCAGCCCCACGACGTGCGGGCAGTGCTCGAACGGCAGGAACGCGCTGCCGCCCTTGAAGTCGACCAGCACCAGGTTCAGCTCGTCGGGCCGGTTGGCCAGCAGGAGCGAGGTGACCAGGGTCTGCAGCAGGATGCTCTTGCCCGCCCCCGTGGCCCCGCCCAGCATCGTGTGCGGCCCGTCCGCCGCGAGGTCCACCGTGACCGGGCCGGAGCCGTCGGCCCCGACGCACACCCGCGTGGTCGGCCCCGGGTCGGCGGCCCACAGCGCCAGCACGGCCTCCGCGCTCGGAGCTTCCAGACCCAGCGCGTCCAGCAGGCGTACGGAGGCCGGGATCACGCTCTCCGCCCTGGCCAGCGTGAGCCGGTCGCGCATCGGCGCCACGGCGCGGGCGATGCGCTCGGCGGCCTGCTCCCCGAGGCTCTCCGGCTGCACCGGCACCGGCAGCCCCTGGCGGCCGCGGGTGAGCAGCATGCCGGCGCCGTCCAGCTCGCAGACGCCCCGGCACTCGTTCAGGCTGCGCTGGTCGGCGCAGATCACGTACACGCCGACCGAGGGACCCTCCCTGAGCACTTCCTTCATGCCCGGGATGTCGCGTAACGCGCGGGCCCCGTCGAGGACCACGACCACGTCCTCGCCGAAGCGGCGGTCGCGGTGCTTGAGCCGCTCGGTGACCAGGTCCTTGAGCTCCTCGATCCGCTCCGTCCTGGTCTGCGGCGTGTTGCCGACCAGGCAGGGGACGGGGGCGTCCACGTTCAGGTGCGGCAGCCAGCGCGTCCAGGCCAGGTGCTCGCCGCCGGACGCGGTGATCACGACCAGGCGCAGCTCGTCCGGCGCGCGCAGCGTTCCGAGCTGGACCAGCAGCCAGCGCAGCAGCGCGTCCACCGGGTCCGGCGGGCCGATCACCCCCAGCACGCCGATCTCGCGCAGGTCCACGGTGACCGGCACGCCGCGCAGCACCGGCTGGACGAACTCCGGCCACGGCTCGCCGTCGAACGTGATCGTGGCCGGCTCGTCGGCCACCCCCACGCGCAGTGTCAGCCCGTCGGGGGAGTCGGCGTTGCGCGGCCACAGCCCCGGCCCCTCGTGCGTGGCCGCGAACGTCAGGTCCACCTCGTCGGGGGCGACGACGTGCCGCAACCACTGCTCGTGCACGACGTGCCGCCGTATCCGCTCGACCGTCTCCCGCTTGCGCTGGTCGAACTCGCGCTCTTTCTTCCTGCGCTGCCGCCCTTCCACCCACTGCGTGGCGAAGAACGTGATCGGCGTCAGAATTCCGAACAGGAGAAAATACGCACTTTTCAACAGGATCGCCATCGCGATGGAAATGGGCAGCGGCAGCAGTGACGAAAGCAGGGCAACCGCGATATTGCGCTGCGGCACCTCGTTGCGCGGCATGGTGATCCGGGCGGCCGGAACGGCGGGGGCCGGGGAGAAGGCCCGGTCGAAGTCGATGCGCCCGTCCCTGCTGCGCCTGGTCCTGAGCCTGGCGGGGGGCAGCGGTGCCCAGCGCATCCGGTCGTCGCCCACCTGGAGCACGCCCTCCGGCCGCAGCGCCACCGGCACCCGCGCGACCATCTCGTCCACCAGCGTGCCGTTGCGCGAGCCGAGATCGACGACCGTGGCCTCGCCGGTCCACGACACGTCCAGCCGGGCGTGCTGCCTGGAGACCCGCTGGTCCCGCAGCAGGCTGATGTCGGTCCATTCGCGGCCGATCACGTGGCTGCCGGGGCTCAGCCAGACCACCCGGCCCGCGTCGGGGCCCGCGAACACCCGGATCGCGCCGGCCGCGGCCAGGGGCCGCCAGGGCTGCGTACGCTCGGGCTCGCCCACGCTGATCGTGGCCCCCGGCACCAGCGGGCTTTCCGCCACGGTCGCCTCGGGATCGAGCTTGCCGCTTCCGACGTAACACGGCCGCCCCTTGACGGGGAAGGGCAGCGACCGCAGCAGCGACCCGATCGGCGTCTCCGGCTCCGCCGTCACCTCGACGTCGACGGCGGTGGACGCCGCCGGGTCGCGGATCGTCAACCGAATGATCATAATCCCCTCTCCAGGGGAGAGAAGCATGATTTAGCCAATAAATCTAGCTATATGGCGAGACGGGCAAACTTCCTGACTCCGGCGCGCAGGCGTGGCTAGAGTGACTATTCTCATTATCAGCGTACCGAGCGTGATATTTCGTGATATCCGCAGCTCGAGGAGCCCGCCCCCTTGTGAATCACCGCGTAACCGACGAGGCCATGGTCCGTGCCCTCTACCGCGAATACGGCGCCCCCCTGATGGCCTTCGCCATCCGGTTGACGGGCGGCGATCGCCGCTGGGCCGAGGACGTCGTCCAGGAGACCCTCGTACGCGCCTGGCGCAACCTCCACGACCTCCGGACGGAGTCCGGCTCGCTGATGCCCTGGCTGGCCACCGTCGCGCGCCGCGTCGTGATCGACAACCGCCGCCGCTCCGGCTCGCGCCCCCTCGACACGGTCGAGGAGATCCCCGATCGCCTCCAGGCCGTGGCGGCCGAGGACGAGCAGTTGCTCAGGGAGATCGTCGTCACCGACGCGATGTTGTCGCTCTCACCCGCGCACCGCCAGGTGCTCACGGAGACGTTCCTGCTGGATCGCACGATCCAGCAGGCGGCGGAGACGATCGGCGTGCCGGTGGGCACGGTGAAGTCCCGCGTGTACTACGCCATGCGCGCGTTACGGGTCGCGCTGGAGGAAAGGGGGGTGACGTTGCCGTGATCGAGGTGCGTCACGATGACAGGGGGGTGACGCCATGACTGAGGTACACCACGAGGACGTGGCCGCTTACGCGCTCGGCCTGCTCGGGGAGGACGAGCGGGCCGCTTTCGAGCGCCATCTCGACGGCTGCGGGAGCTGCGCCGCCGAGGTGGGCTCGTTCGCCGCGATGGGCGAGCTGATCAAGAGCGTGCACCCCGACGACCTCCTGCCCCAACCGCCGGACCCGCAGGTCGAGTCCCTCCTGGTCCGCCGCGCCGCCACCGAGCGCCGGCGGCGGCGCTTCCACCGCGCCTTCATGACCGCCGCCGCGTGCCTCGTGGTGGCGGCCGGCGTCTATCTCGGCGTCAGCTCCATGACCGGCGGCCCCGATCCCGACAGCATCCACGGCCCGGCCCGCGACCTGCTCATGACCGGCCGCACCTACTCCGCCACCGACCCCGCCACCGGCGTGTCCGGGGTCGTCGGCCTGGAGGACAAGGGCTGGGGCACCCACGTGGCGCTGGAGCTCAAGGGCGTGAAGGGGCCGCTGCAGTGCCGCCTCATGGCCGTGGGCGACGACGGCCGCTCGGAGGTCGTGGCGAGCTGGGGCGTCCCGGACAAGGGGTACGGCGTGCCCGGCGCCCCAGACCCCCTCGTCCTGCACGGCGGCACCAGCCTCTCCGAGTCCGAGCTGAACCACTTCACGATCCAGACCTTCGACGGCAGGACCCTGGCCACCGTGGCGGTGTAGGACGAACACGATGCGCATAGACCTGCACAGCCACAGCAGCGCCTCCGACGGCACGCAGCCCCCGGCCGACGTGGTGCGCCGGGCCCGCGAGCGGGGGCTCGACGTGCTCGCGCTGACCGACCACGACACCGTCGCCGGGCACGCCGCGGCCGTCGAGGCGCTGCCGGCCGGGCTGACCTTCGTGCCGGGCATGGAGCTGTCCTGCCGGCGCGGCGGCCAGAGCATCCACCTGCTGGCCTACCTGTTCGACCCGGCTGAGCCGGAGCTGCTGGCCGAGTGCGCCCGCATCAGGGAGGCCCGGGTGGTCCGCGCCCGGCTGACCGTCGAGCGCCTCACCGAGCTGGGCGTGCCGGTCTCCTGGGAGCAGGTGTCCGAGCTGGCCGCGGGCGGTCCCGTCGGGCGGCCGCACATCGCCCGGGCCATGGTCTCCGCCGGCGCGATCGCCGAGCCCGCGCTGGCGTTCACGCCGGAGTGGATCGGGACGGGCGGGCGCGCGTACGTCTCCCGCTACGCCCTGGCCCCCGACCGGGCCGTACGCCTGGTCCGAGCGGCCGGCGGGGTGCCGGTGCTGGCCCACCCGAAGGCGGCCGAGCGCGGCCAGGTCGTCCCCGACGAGTGGATCGCGGAGCTGGCGGCCGCCGGGCTCTTCGGCCTGGAGGCCGACCACCTCGACCACGACGCGGCCGCCCGGGAGCACGTCCGCGCCCTGGCCCGCGACCTCGGGCTGGCCGTGACGGGATCCAGCGACGACCACGGCGAGCTGACCGGCCACCGGCTGGGCTGCGAGACGACGGCGGCCGAGGTCTACGAACGCCTGACGGCCGAGGCCACCGGCGCCGAACCCATCACCGCACGGAGCCGCTGACCGCTTCAGAGCGCGGTGTTCACCCAGAGGCAGAACGGGTGCCCGGCGGGGTCGAGATGCACGCGGACGTCATCCTGCGGCTGGTAGTCCGCCACGGTTGCGCCCAGCTCCACGGCCCGGGCGCTGCACCCGTCGAGGTCGTCCACCTCGATGTCGAGGTGCATCATCTGCTGCTGCCTGCCGGGCCGGGCCGGCCAGGTGGGCCGGACGTAGCCGGGTTCGCTCTGGAACGACAGTCCGGGCCCGCCGTCCGGCGGCGCGAGCAGCACCCAGCCGGGCTCCTCCGCCTTGACCGTCCAGCCGAGCAGCTCGCGGTAGAAGGCGGCCAGCGCGGGCCCGTCCGCCGCTTCCAGGCAGACGGTGGACCATCTCACAGGTGCCCCCTGGGGCCGGCGAAGTGCGTCGCGAACCAGTCTCTGGCATGGCCGGCCACCGCCTCAAGAGCGCCCGGCTCCTCGAACAGGTGGGTGGCGCCGGGCACCACGGTCAGCCTGCCGTCGGCGCGCAGGTGCCGCTGCGCCTCCTCGTTCAGCTCCACCACCACCGGGTCCCGCCCGCCCACGATGAGCAGGGTCGGCGCGCGCACCGCCGCCAGCCGGGGCCCGGCCAGGTCGGGCCGGCCGCCGCGCGAGACGATCGCGGCGATCTCGTTGTCCGGCTCGGCCGCCGCCCACAGGGCCGCCGCCGCGCCGGTGCTGGCGCCGAAGTAGCCGATCGGCAGGCCCGCCGCCTCCGGCTGCTCCCGCACCCAGGAGGTACGCTCCAGCAGCCGCTCGGCCAGCAGCCCGATGTCGAAGACGTTCGCTCTGTCGGCCTCCTCCTCGGGCGTGAGCAGGTCGAACAGCAGCGTCCCCAGCCCCGCCTCGTTGAGCGCGCCGGCCACGTAACGGTTACGCGGGCTGTGCCGGCTGCTGCCGCTGCCGTGCACGAACACCACCACGCCAAGAGCGGCGTCAGGAACGATCAGATCGCCGGACATCAGACATACTCCCCTCGCTGCAGCCTGCCGCTACCCGGTTACGGACAGCTCTATCAGCCGGGTGAAAGGGCAGTTCATCCGGCATGGAGACCGAAACGGGACGCAGGCACGCGGCGGCCGGCTCCCCGCTCGAACGCATCGTGGCGGGCGGGGCGTCGGCGCTCGCCATGGTGCGGAGCATGGGGGTCGGGCGCTGGCTGCGCATGGAGCGGGAGGCGCTGGCCCAGACGGTCAAGGTGACGGGGGCGTGCGCGCTGGGGTGGTGGCTGGCGGCGTACGTGCTCAAGGTGGACCTTCCGGTGCTCGTGCCGGTCGGCGTGCTGCTGACGGTGTCGGCGACCGCGTACAGCACGCTGGTGCGGGGGGCCCAGCAGGTTCTGGCCGTGGTCGTGGGCGTGGGGGCGGCCACGGTGCTGATCTGGCTGATCGGCGCCAACGCGGTGACGCTGGCCGTGCTCGTGGTGGCCGGGCTGGTCCTGACCCGGCTGCTGAACCTGCCCGCCCAGAACGTGCAGATCCCGATCACGGCGCTGCTGGTGTTCGCGCTGGGCAGCACGTACGGCTTCGAGCGCCTCTCGGACGTGCTGCTGGGCGCCGGCATCGGGATCGCGGCGAACCTCCTGGTCCTGCCGCCCCGCTTCGTGGACAAGGCCGGCAAGGAGCTGTGCGGCCTGTCCGCCGAGCTGGCCGACCTCGCCGAGGAGATGTCCCGCGGGCTGAAGGGCCGCTGGACCCAGGACATGGCCCGCGACTGGCTGGAGCGCGCCAGGAGCCTGTCGCAGCGTCTTGAGGACACGGAGTCGGCGGCCGACCAGGCGGCGGAGTCGGTACGGCTGTCGCCGCGCCGCCGCCGCTACGACCGCCGCCTGCGCCAGGTGGCCGAGGCCGCCACCTGCCTCGACCACGCCTGCCACCAGCTCAGGAGCCTGGCCAGGGGGTTGCTCGACCTCGTCGCCGGTGTACGCGGCCTGCCCGGCGAGCGCGGCGCCGACCTGCCGCGACCCCTCGCGGACGAGCTGGCGGCGCTGGGGCGCGCGTTCCGCGACTTCGGGATGCTCCAGATCGGCGAGGGCCGGCGGGAGGACCTGGAGGACCTGTGCGCGGCGCTGGACGACGGGGAGAACCAGCAGCGCCGGCTGGTCATGGAGTTCCGGCAGACCCGGCAGGCCGAGCTGAGCTTGTTGCAGGGGTCGCTGCTCGACGACTGCGCGCGGATCCGCCACGAGTTCGACCCGGACACCGGCCCGCACCGAGCGGCCTTCCCCCGGCGCGACTGACCGGGAGATGCTGGCCCCATGCTGGAGGAACCCGAGCCGGACTGCCGGCTGCACCCGCACCTGGAGGTACGCCCCTCGCCCATCGAGGGTGCGGGCCTGTTCGCGACCGCGCCCATCCCCGCCGGCACCGTCGTCGCCCGGCTGGGCGGCCGCCTGGTGACCGGGGAGCGCCTGGCGGAGCTGTTCGCCGCCCCCGGCCGGCCCTACGTCGACACCATCACCGTGGCCGCCGGCCTCCACCTGGTCCTTCCCCCGGGCCGGCCGATCGGCAAGAGCAACCACAGCTGCGACCCGAACCTGTGGTGGACCGGCCCCTACACCCTGGCCGCCCGCCGCGACCTGCACCCGGATGAGGAGGTGACGAACGACTACGCCACGAGCACCGCCCAGCCCGGCTTCACCCTGGACTGCCGCTGCGGCACCGCGCTCTGCCGGGGCCGGGTCACGGGCGAGGACTGGCGCCGCCCCGAGCTGCGCGACCGCTACGGCGAGCACTGGATCCCGGCCCTGCTAGACCTGATTCACGCACCCTGACCGAGGTCGGGAGGCTGGGCGGTTCACGCACCCTGACCGAGGTCGGGAGGCGGGGACATCCGGTCGCCCGCGACCCGCGCCGCGATGGGGCCGAGCGCGGCCAGCTCCTCCTCCGAGAGCTCGATCTCCAGCGAGCCGGCGTTCTCCAGCAGCCGCGCCTGGCTGCGCGTGCCCGGGATCGGCACGACCGGGATGCCGTGCACCCGCTGCCGGTGGATCAGCCAGGCCAGCGCGACCTGCGCCATCGTCACCCCGCGGGCCCCGGCGATCTCCCGTACCGGGGCCAGCAGGGCGGCGTTGTGCGGCGCGTTGGCGGCGTCGAACCTGGGCAGACCGCGCCGCATGTCGTCCTCGGCCAGCCCCTCCGTGGAGGTGTGGCGGCCGGTCAGGAAGCCGCGGCTGAGCGGCGCGTACGCCACGAAGCCGATGCCCAGCTCCGCGCAGACCGGCACGACCGACTCCTCCTCGTCCCGGCTGAACAGCGACCACTCGTTCTGCACGGCGGCGATCGGATGCACCCGGTGCCCGGCGCGCAGCTGCTCCGCGGTGACGTTGGACAGGCCCAGGTGCCCGACCAGCCCGTCGCGGACCAGCTCGGCCATCGCGCCGACCGTGTCCTCGACGGGGGTGACGTGGTCGGGGTGGTGCAGGTAGTAGAGGTCGATGCGGTCGACGCCGAGGCGGCGCAGGCTCGCCTCGCAGGCGGTGCGTACGTACGCGGGGTCGGTCCGTACGCCGACGAGCTCCCCGGTCCCCGGAGCCCGGACGGCCGCGAACTTGGTGGCGACCACGACCTCGTCCCGCTTCCACCCGGCCAGGAAGTCGCCGATCAGCCGCTCGTTGGCGAAGTCGATCCCGTAGTAGTCGGAGGTGTCGAGGAAGGTCATGCCGATCTCGGCGGCCTTCCTGAGCGTGCCGAGCGACTCGTCCCTGTCGGTCGGGCCGAGGAACTCGCTCAGCCCCATGCACCCCAGGCCGAGCGCGGAGACCTCCAGGCCCCCGCCGAGTTTGACCATACGCATGGCGTGTCCCAAGTCAGGAGGGATAGAATCGGGATGGACGTCCCGGTTAGCTGGAAATATACGGGACGCCCATCCCGTTTGTCTACGGAGCTTGGAGCGAGACCCGGATGAGCAGGCCATTGCGCGCCGACGCCCAGCGCAACAGGGCGCGCGTCCTGGAGGTGGCGGCCGAGACGTTCGCCGCGGAGGGTCTGTCGGTGCCCGTCCACGAGATCGCCCGCCGCGCCGGCGTCGGCACGGGGACCGTCAGCCGCCACTTCCCGACCAAGGAGTCGCTGTTCCAGGCGATCCTGCTCGGCCGGATGGAGGAGCTCGTGCGGCAGGCGACGGACCTGGCCGAGCGTGAGGGCCCCGAGGAGGCGTTCTTCGCCTTCTTCGCCGCCATGGTCGGGGCCGGCGCCGCCAACAAGGGCCTGGTGGACGCGCTGGCCGGGGCCGGGTTCGACTTCCAGGCGGTGGCGGAGGAGAGCCGCTACGACGTCATGGGGGCGTGGCAGGCCCTCCTGGAGGGAGCGCAGCGGGCGGGCACGATCCGCGAGGACGCCGACATCGCCGACGTGAAGGCCCTGCTGACGGGCTGCATCGACCGCGAACGCCACGCCCCCGACCCGTCGGCCAGAGCCCGCATGCTCACCATCGTCCGCCACGGCCTCCACCCCTGACCCCGGCCCACCTGCGGATCGAGGGGCCGTCGCGCGGGCATGATCCTGGCATACTGCTCGAATGTCCGATTTTGCCGAGTTCCGAGCGAGAGGCCGGGCAGCCCTTCTGGAGGGTGCGGCCACCCATGACGACCCCATGGTGGAGGGCGCCAGGCGCTGGGGGGCCGCGGCCGTGCTCCGCCCCGAGGGCGAGGTCGTCGACCGCATGACGGAACTGGCCGCGACCGTCCCGGCCCTCGGCCACTGGGTGCACGGCGGCCGGACCCTGCACGTCACCCTCCGGTCCCTGGAGCCCTACCGCGCCCGCATCCCGGAGGACGACCCGCTCCGCCGCGCGTACGCCGCCGCCCTGGCCGAGGCGGTCGAGGGACTGCCCCCGGTCAGGTTGCGCCTGTCCGGCGTGAGCCCCCATCGGGGCGGCGTCCTGGTGGCCGCCCGGACGGAGGACGACGCCCTGGTCACGATGCGCAAGCGCTTCGCCCACGCGATGGAGTCGTGCGGCATCCGGGACCTGGAGCACGGCCGCGTACGCGACCGCTGGTACGTCAGCCTGGTCCACTTCGCCCGCCCGCTCGCGAACCCGCGGGAGATCGTCGAGTGGTGCGACACCCACGCGGACGCCGACTTCGGCGTGGCCGAGCTCCCCACGGCGGAGATCGTCCAGTTCGTGCACACCGGCACCGGCATCCGCGTCGAGTCCCTCGAACGAACCCGCCTGACCGGGTAAGAGACGGCGGGGCGCCACCCCGGCCCCAGTCCTGAGGCGACGCCCCGCCGCCGGCCACACGGACCGGGAGCGGCCCCCACGCGGTCGCTCCCGGTCAGCCCAGCATGAGCGCCGTGACGAACTGCAGCAGGTGCCAGGCCACGTAGGCGCTGAGCGAGCAGACCGCCCACTCCTTGCCCCTGCTGATCCGGGAGATCCAGCGCAGCTCCTCCGCCGGCTCCCGCCGCACCCGCAGGCTCCTGCTGACGAAGTACGCCGACAGCAGCCAGGCCGTCCCCGACCCCATGAGCAGCGCGAACGACAGCCCCAGCAGCACCGGGGACCCGGCCGGCCCCTCGCCCGGGGAGAGCTGGCGGACCCAGGCCGCCATCAGGCCGGCGAGCAGCGCGACGGTGATCCGCCTGTCCTTGCGCGCCTGTCGCTTCAACCACTGCAGGTCTCGACGCAGATGATTCTTGAGCATCCGGATCACCTCCGATTGGAGTAGCTGGTGTCACCAGCTAACGGGGCAATCCAGAAAAGATCTGCGACCTCAATGCCGAGATTTCACGACTTTTATCGGCGATTCACGTGAAATCCCGGAGTTCCTCCGAAACTTGCTGGGCCTCGAAAACATCGCCCACTTCTTCGAGCGTCCGTACCGCGTCCCGGAGATACGCCACCGCCGCCCCCCGCCGCCCGAGCCTGGCCGAGATCAGCCCGAGTGCCCGCAGCGCGCACCCGAGGTCCCGCCGCGTCCCGCACTCCAGGTGTACGTCCCTGGCCTGCCGCGCGTACACCAGCGCCTCGTCCGCCCGGTCCAGGTCCAGCAGCACCATGGCCAGGGTGGTGAGCGCCGCCGCCCAGCGGTCCCTGGTGTCGCTCTCGTTCTGCAGCTCGACCGCCTGCCTGGCCAGCTCCAGGGCCTCGGCCGCCCGCCCTGCCGGGTGCAGCGCCTGCGCCATCGACAGCAGCGCGCTGGCCCGGTTGTCGCGCAGCTCCTCCCTGATCGCCAGCGCCGCCTTGGCCGCCCGCAGCGCGGACTTGTGCCGGCCGAGCGACAGGTACGTGTAGGCCAGCGTCTCCTGCACGTCGGCCTCGGCCCGCCGGTTCCCCATGCCCTGCACGATGTCCAGGGCTTCGAGCGCGTACACGAAGGCGACCTGCGGCAGCCCCTGCCGCCGCCGCACCCGCGCGAGCCGGTTGAGCATGCGGGCCTCGACGGGCTCGTCGCGGATCACCCGGCTGATGGTCAGCGCCTGGTTCAGGTAGTCGTCGGCCCGCAGGTAGTCCGACAGCCGCCAGTGCACCAGCCCGATGTCGCCGAGGGTCTCGGCCTTGCCCTGCTCGTGGTGGAGCTCGACCTGTACGGCCAGGGCCTGCTCGTAGTAGGCCAGCGCCTCGTCGTACCGGGAGCCGTTGCGCGCGATGCGGCCGAGCGCGCACAGGGCCCGGCCGCAGCCGTACTGGTCGCCGGTCGCCGTGTACCCGGCCAGCGCCCGTTCCGCGTCGCGCTGCGCGTCGTGCTGCAGCCGCAGCAGGTCGTAGATCTCGGCCAGGCACAGCAGCGTCTCGGCCTCGGCATGCTCGTCGCCCAGCTCGTGGCAGATCGACAGCGCCTCCAGCCCCTCCGACAGCGCCGCGTTCGGCTCGCCCAGGTTCTGCTGGACGCGGGCGAGGATGATCAGGCTCTGGGCGGTGCCGCGCCGGTCGCCGAGCTCCTCGCGCACGTCGAGGGCCTGCCCGGCGTGCTGCAGGGCCAGCTCGTACCGCTCCTGGGACAGGTGCAGCCGCGCGAGCGTGTGCAGGCAGCTCGCCACCCCGGCCAGGTCGCCGATCCCCTTGTAGAGGTCGAGCGCCTCACCGGCGTACCGCAGCGCGTCCTCGCTGTTGCCCGCGATCCCGTGCACCTCGGCCAGGTCGTTGAGCGCGCGTGCCTGCCCCACGCCGTCGCCGAGCGAGGCGAAGTCGGCCAGCGCCTCCCCGATGAACCGGGCCGCCAGCGTCGACGGCCCGATGTCCCGGTGGATCGAGCCCAGGTTGCTGCGCATCTGCGCGATGGCCCGCCGGTTGCTCACCTGCATCGCCGAGGTCAGGCCGCCCTGCTGGACCTCCAGGTTGTTCTCGTAGTACCGCAGCCGCCGGAACGGCTCGAACACGGCCTCCGCCAGCCGCCAGGCCATTCCCTGCGCGCCGCTCTCCTCCGCCAGGCGCACGGCCGAGACCAGCGAGCGCCGCTCGGCCTCGAACCACTCGCGCGGCGTGCCGGGGTCGGTCGCCATCGCCAGGTAGTGGTCGAGCAGGCGCGCCCTGGCCTCCCGTACGCCCGCCTCGGCGTGCCGGCCCAGCTCCCTGGCCAGCCGCTTGACCAGGTCGTGCACCCGGTAGCGCGGCCCGGGCAGCGGCTCCACCAGGTACGCCCGGTGCAGCCCCTCCACCGCGATCACCGCCTCGCTCACCGGCACGCCGAGCGCCGCGGCCAGCACCTGCGGCGTGAAGTCCCGCCCTGGCAGCAGCCCGACGTGCCGGAACGCCCGCCGCTGCGCCGGGTTCAGCGACTCGTACGCCAGGTCCAGCGCCGACCGGAACGCCTCCTCGGGGTCGCCCACCAGCAGCCGGTCGGACCGGCGCAGCTCCTGCACCCGCGTCTGCACGCTGAGCCCGGGATTCTCGGCCAGCTTGGCCGCCGAGATCCGCAGCGCGAACGGATGGTACGAGCACACCCGCGCCAGCTCGGCCAGCGCGTCCCGGTCGGCGGCCCGCGGCGAGTCCTCCCCGAGCACCCCCACCAGCAGCGCCACCGCGTTGCCCGGATCGAGCACCGGCAGGTCCATCAGGTCGGCGTGCCCGGTGGCGCGCAGCGGCGCCATCCGCGTCCTGCTGGTCACCAGCACCACGCAGTCCTTGCTGCCCGGCAGCAGCGCCCGGACCTGCGCGGGGTCGGCCGCGTTGTCGAGGATGAGCAGCAGCCGGCGTCCGGCGATCCGGCTGCGGTAGAGCAGCATCAGCTCGGCCTCGTCGGCGGCCGGCATGTGCTCGCCGACGCCGAGCGAGCGCAGGATCTGCCCGAGCGCCTCGGCGGGGTTCATCGGCGGCAGGCTCGGAGACTGCCCCCGCAGGTCGATGACGATCTGCCCGTCGGGGAACCGGTCGGCGTGCACGTGCGCCCAGTGCGTGACGAGCGCGGTCTTGCCCACGCCGGGAAGGCCCTGCACGACCATGGTGTTCGTCCGCCGGGGCCGATCCAGCCAGGCGGTGAGCAGGTCCAGGCTCTGCTGCCGCCCGGTGAAGTCGGGCACCGCGGCGGGCAGCTGGCGCGGCTTGGGCACCTCGATCGCCGGCAGCGGCTCGGCGGGACCGCCGGGCCGGGCCAGGAACGGCGTCACCCGCCCCTCCCAGGGCGCCGACAGGTGCTCCCAGCTCCCGGCGGCGGCGCGCAGCGCGGACGGGTCGGCGATCCGCAGCCGCCGGTAGCCGGGCCGGACCAGCCACCTCCGCCGCACCCACTGCCCGAGCTGGCGCTGCACCACGTCGGGGGAGCTGCCCACGAGATCGGCCAGCGTCTCCATGGACAGCGGCGGCGCCGACTCGGAGGCCAGCCCGTACCGCTCGTCCAGGTGCAGCAGCCACACGGCCAGCCGGGCGGCGACGGGGGCGCGGGCCAGGGCCTCGTGCCTGCGGGCCGCCATGTTCCTGGCGAACATCTCCTGGATCAGGGCGTTCCCCACGGCGGGGCTGCCGGCGGCGTGCTCGCGCAGCCGCCGCAGGTCGATGGGCCAGAGGCGTACCTCGGTCAGCGCGTCCACCTTGACGCGGTCGGCGGGGCTCCAGAAGGCCAGCTCGCCGACGAGGTCGCCGTCGCCCCGAAGGTCGTGCACGGTCTCGCGCTCGCCGCTGGGGCCGTATTCGCGGGCGTAACCGTAGTCGATGACGTAAACGCGGTTGGCCGGCCGCAATGGCGAGCAAATCACCTCGTTACGGCGGTAGACACGCGGACGGGCGCCCTCGTCCACCAGCGACCTGAACAGACCCACCCCGAACACCACCAATCTGGGACGGCGGTGTCCTCGACATGACAGGCGTGCTTCAGCCCGTACGACGACCTGTCACATCAGTGGAGCGCAGCGGGAACCGGCTGTCAATCAGACGTTGGCGGTGTCGCTGCGGTCGGGGACGAAGCGGTAGCCGACGTTGCGGACGGTCCCGATCAGGGACTCGTACTCGGTGCCGAGCTTGGCGCGCAGCCGTCGCACGTGCACGTCGACCGTCCTGGTGCCGCCGAAGTAGTCGTAGCCCCAGACCTCCTGCAGCAGTTGGGCGCGGGTGAACACCCGGCCGGGGTGCTGGGCGAGGTATTTGAGCAGCTCGAACTCCTTGAACGTCAGGTCGAGCACGCGGCCGCGCAGCCGCGCGGTGTAGGTGGCCTCGTCGATCGAGAGGTCGCCGCTGCGGATCTCGTCGGGCACGTCCTCGGTCGCGGCCTGCGAGATGCGGCCGGTGGCCATGCGCAGCCGCGCCTCCACCTCGGCCGGTCCGGCGCTGTCGAGCAGCACGTCGTCCACGCCCCACTCAGCGGTCATGGCGGCCAGCCCGCCCTCGGTCACGATGACCAGGAGAGGGCAGTCGATGCCGGTCGTGCGGATCAGCCGGCAGAGGCTCTTGGCCTGCACGAGCTCCTTGCGCGCGTCGACGATGACCGCGTCGGCGGGCGGGGTGTCGATGAGAGCGGACGCCTCAGCGGGAGCGACGCGGACCGAGTGGAGCAGCAACCCCAGCGCCGGTAGCACCTCGGCGGATGGCTCGAGGGCGTTGGTCAGCAGGAGCAGGTTGCTCATTACGGCCTCCTCAAACACGCAAGGACCCGGGGGCTACGTCGCCCAGGTCCTGTAGGGAGGATATCCCACGAGTTAGTCGCGTCCATTGCGCGTCCACCAGGTGAACAGCGCGTCTCCTGGAACAAGCTTGTTAAGGGCGCCGCACAATAGAGCGGAAACCGATTGTGAGGCAGGCATGGCCACAGGAAAGATACGTTATTGGGCGGCGGCCAAGGAGGCGGCGGGTGTCGCGGAGGAACCGTTCGAAGCAGTCACTCTTGGTGAACTAATGACGAAAATCACACAAAATCGTGCAGATCTGGCGCGAGTGGTGCTCCGCTGTTCGTTCCTCGTGGACGGTTCCCCGGTCGGGAAGCGCGCTCATGACGAGGTGATCCTCGGCGACGGCGCGACCGTGGAGGTGCTGCCGCCGTTCGCGGGCGGCTGAGCGGCCGACGGCGCCGCCGGGTGAGCGGGCGGATTGCGGGGGAATGGGACAGGCCAGTCGGTAGGCTCTTGACCCCCGCTCAAGACAGGGAGCCCCATGCGCAAGCTGATCATTTTCCTGATCGTGCTCATCGTTCTCCTTGTCGCCGTCGATCGGGTCGCGGCGGCCGGGGTCGAACGGGATCTGGCGAACAGGATCGCGGCGGCCTCCGATCTCTCCGGCACACCGACCGTGACAATTGAGGGCATCCCATTTCTCACGCAGGCCCTCTCGGGCCGCTATCCGGAGGTACGGTTCAATCTCGGCACGTTCACCTACGGCGACGTGCCGGTGCGGAACCTGCGGGGCGCCGCCTACGACGTCACGGCCCCCCTGGCCGACATCATCCAGAACAGAGCGAACATCCGGGCCGGTCGCGTGGCCATCAGCGGCACCCTCACCAGGGCGACCATCGACAAATACGCCCCGCGCGGGGTGAAGATCGGCGGCAACGGGCAGCGGCTCACGGCGTCGGGCGAGGTGATGATGGGGGTGAACAAGGTGAAGTTCAACGCCGAGATGCGGGTCGAGATCGCCGACGGGGGCATCAGGATCCAGGCGGAGAAGATCCAGGGCGTGCCAGACCAGTTCGCGCGTCTCGTCTCCTACACCATCCCGTTCAAGGGGGACCTGCCCTTCGACGTGAAGGTGACCAGGGTCAGGAGCGTGGCCGAGGGGTTGGAGTTCTCGGCCGAAGCGACTGACGTGCCGATTCGTGGATGAGGTTGAACCGCTCCGTCCCTCCGTACGTGATGAGAGCGTGAGAGCAGCGGGCACCGCCGATGAGGAACTTGTGAAGACCCTCTTCGACGAGCACGCCGGGCCGCTCTACGGCTACGTTCTGCGACTGACCGGTGACTCCGGCAAGGCCGAGGACGTCGTCCAGGAGACCCTGTTGCGGGCCTGGCGGCATCCCGACGCCCTGTCGGACCGGCCGATCCGGGCGTGGTTGTTCACGGTGGCCCGCAACCTCGTCGTCGACCAGCATCGTGCCAGGAAGGCCAGGCCGCCGGAGATCGGCGACGAGGCACTGGCGGTCCTGCCGGCCGACGACGAGCTGGAGCGGGCGGTCGAGTCGTGGGCGGTGGCCGAGGCACTGGCCGCGCTGCGGCAGGAGCACCGTGAGGTGCTGCTGGAGGTCTACTACCGGGGGCGATCGGTGAAGGAGGCGTCGGCGACGCTGGGGATACCGCCGGGCACGGTGAAGTCCCGTACGTACTACGCGTTGCGCGCGCTCAAGCTGGCGCTCGAGGAACGGGGGCTGGCACCGTGATGACGTGCGAGGAGGTGCGGATCGCGCTGGGCGCCCACGCGCTGGGCGCGCTCGATCCGCAAGAGGCGCTGGAGATCGACCACCACCTGGCGACCTGCGAGGCGTGCGGCGCCGAGCTGCTGGAGCTCGAAGGCGTGACCTCGTTCCTGGGCAAGGTGTCGGAACGCGACGTCGAGCTGGTGGCCAGCCCCCCGCGCCAGGTGCTCGACCGGCTGCTGAACGACCGCGTCAGGCGGAACAGGCGCGGCCGGATCCTCATGGCCGTGGCCGCCTCGGCGGCGGTGCTGGTGGTGGGCGGCACGGTGTGGACGGCGATCCAGACCAGGTCGGCCAATGAGAGCTCGGCTGCGGCCCCCGCGGCGGCGCGGTCGGCGGGGTCGGCGGAGTCCGACACCCGCGCGCAGCAGGACCAGAGCTCCGCGCAGCTGGCCCAGCCGTTGAGGAGCACCGCGCCGTCCCGGAAGGTGGCCCCATCCCAGAGCCCCTCCCAGAGCCCGGCCCGGAGTCCCGCGCCGGAGACGCAGGCCGATCTCCCGTCCTCGGAGCAGCCGCTGAAGGCGGCCGAGGGCCGCGAGTTCACCGGCGCGAACAAGGCCGCCGACTACCGCGCCACCGTCCTGGCCTGGCCCACGGACGCGGGCACGGAGCTGGGCGTGCGGGTCAGCGGGGTGCCGGTCGACACGACCTGCAGCCTGGTCGTCGTCGGCGTGGACGGCTCGCGCGAGCCCACGGAGAGCTGGGTCGTCAGCCGCGAGGGCTACCAGGACCGGGCGGTCTTCCGGCGCGAGACGACGAAGACGATGCGGGAGATCGCGAGGTTCGAGATCGTCGACGGGGCCGGCAAGGTGCTGGTCGAGGTGCCGCTGCGGAAGCAGCCACGGAAGTGATCCCACAGATGGACACGGCAGTGATCCTGAAAGAGGGCGCGGAAGCAAACGCGGTCCCGCGCGGTTGCACCTGACGATGACGGGATTGTGGGTGGCGCTGGCGACGCTGGCGCTCGGGACGGTGATCGGGGTGGTCCGCCTGCGCCGCGACGGACGGGTCCGCGAGGCGGGCGGCGGCCGGCTGTCCGCCGCCGACCTCGGCTCCGGGCTGGGGGAACGGGCCACGCTCGTGCAGTTCTCGACCGCGTTCTGCCAGCCGTGCCGGGCGACCCGCCGGGTGCTGGCCGACGTGAGCGCGCTCGTGCCGGGGGTGGCCCACGTGGAGATCGACGCCGAGTCCCGGCTCGACCTCGTACGCCGGCTGGACATCATGCGCACGCCGACCGTGCTCGTGCTCGACGCCGCGGGCACCATCGTCAAGCAGGCCGCCGGCCAGCCGCGGAAGGCCGACGTCCTGGCGGCGCTGGCGGCCGCCGTACCGGATTCCCGACTGTGAGCCGTCTCACAAGTCGTCTCACCAACCGGACGAGATGTGACAGATGACGAGACGCCGAGTAGTGTCGTGGCCATGAACCCGTCGACAGAGCTGCTCACGAAGCGGCGCGCGGTTGATTTCTGCCGCGTGGCCACCGCGCTCTGTCGCGCTGCCTGAGGACGATCTCGCGCGGACATCCGATCCGCCCCAAATCGACCCCTTCAGGAGCATCCCGCGATGCGTGCCGATCCTAGAGCGCTGCGCTTCGGCGCGGCCGTAACCACCCTGGTCCTCGCCTCCGTCCTGGTGACGGAGAGTTCCTGGCTGCTCGCCGTCCAGGCGGTGGTCTTCGCGATCGGCGCGGCATGGCGCTCACCGTACGCGATGCTCTTCAAGGCGCTCGTCCGGGGCACTCCCAAGGTGACCGAGGATGCCCGCCCGCCCCGCTTCGCCCAGGGGGTCGGGCTGGTCTTCGCGGTCGCGGGGCTGGCCGGATACCTCGCCGGGATCACGCCGCTGGCCCTGGTGGCCACGGCGGCGGCTCTTCTCGCCGCCTTCCTCAACGCAGCCTTCGGATTCTGCCTTGGCTGCGAGATGTACCTGCTCATTCGCCGTCTACTGCCCGCCGCCAAAATGGAGGTATCCCAATGAGCCGCTCCGCCGCCCTGGTGGACGCCGACTGGGTCGAGGCCAACCTCGACACGCCCGGAGTCGTCCTCGTCGAGGTCGACGAGGATGTCAGCGCCTACGACAAGGGCCACATCCGTGGTGCCGTGAAGGTCGACTGGCGCCAGGACCTGCAGGACCCGGTGCGCCGCGACTTCGTGGACAAGACCGGTTTCGAGGCCCTGCTGTCCGACCGCGGCATTTCCAACGATGACACCGTCGTGCTCTACGGCGGCAACAACAACTGGTTCGCGGCCTATGCCTACTGGTACTTCAAGCTTTACGGCCACCAGAACGTGAAGCTGCTCGACGGCGGGCGCAAGAAGTGGGAGCTCGACTCGCGCGAGCTGGTGCGTGACGTGCCCGAGCGGCCCAAGACGCAGTACGTCGCGCAGGAGCAGGACTCCGCGATCCGCGCCTTCCGCGACGACGTGGTGGCCGCGATCGGCAAGCTCAACCTGGTCGACGTGCGCTCGCCCGACGAGTTCACCGGCAAGCTGCTCGCCCCGGCCCACCTTCCGCAGGAGCAGGCCCAGCGCGGCGGCCACGTGCCCACGGCCCGCAACATCCCGTGGTCCAAGGCGGCCAACGACGACGGCACCTTCAAGTCCGACGACGACCTGCGCACCCTCTACCAGGAGGCCGGCGTCAACTTCGGCAAGGACACCATCGCCTACTGCCGCATCGGCGAGCGTTCTGCGCACACCTGGTTCGTGCTGCACGAGCTGCTCGAGCAGTCCAACGTGAAGAACTACGACGGTTCGTGGACCGAATACGGCTCGCTCGTGGGCGTGCCGATCGAGCTGGGGGAGGCCCGCTGATGTCGACTGCAGCACAGGGTTGCGGAGCGCCGGAGCAGACCATCGCGCTGCCGGCCGGGATCGATCTGTCCAACCAGGCCGTGATCCAGGGTGTGGTGACCGGCGCCGGCACCGCCTACGCGCGGCTGCTCGACCACTCCGGCGAGTTCACCGGTGAGGTCGTCGTGTCCGACGAGGGCGTCTTCCGCTTCTTCGCCGCCCCCGGTGACTGGACCGTCCGCATCATCGCGGGCGGCGGCGTCACCCGGGACGTCCAGGTCGAGGCCAAGCTGGGCGAGGTCGCCCAGCTCGCGGTGGCCGTCTGACCGGAGACAACGTGAAAGAGGCCCGCGTCCGCCGGACGCGGGCCTCTTCCGTGCAACGGGTCCGGGCCCGCCGGTGTTGTAGTGGACGTGAGTGAAATCGACTGTCTCGACCCGGTGCGCAAGGCGCTGCTCGACGACCTCGACGAAGGGTTCGCCGAGCTCTACGGCACCTACCGCGGCCTGGTCTTCTCGACCGCGCTGCGGCTGAGCGGGCGCTGGGCGGACGCCGAGGACCTCACCGCGGAGGCGTTCCTGCGGGCGTACCGGGCGCTGGCCGGCTACGAGCGCGACCGGGTCGCCGAGCTCCAGCCGCGCGCCTGGCTGATGACGATCCTCATGAACGTCTGGCGCAACTGCGCCCGTACGAAGTCCCGCAAGCCGCCACCCGACCTGCGGGACGAACCCATCGAGGCCGTCGACCCGAACGAGGACGTCGAGGCGGCGGCGGTGCGCCGGGAGACCGGCGACGAGCTGGCCGAGCTGCTGGGGCTGCTGCCCGCGGAGCAGCGGGCCGCGGTGGTGCTCAGGCACGTCGTGGACCTGCCGGTCGCCGAGATCGCCACGGTGCTGAAGATCCCGCAGGGGACGGTCAAATCGCACGTCTCGCGAGGGCTGAGGCGGTTGCGCGCACTGGGAGGTGCCCGATGACCCAGGATCCACTGCTCGCCGGACTCGCGGCACTGGCCGCCGAACCGCCGGAAGGACTGCTCGACCGGATCGCGGCCCGATGGGTACGCGTGCCGGGGCCGATCGGGGAGCTCGCGGTCGCGTTCACCGACCAGGGCGTGGCCTACGTGCACGCCGGGGAGGGGTTCGCCGAGACGTTCAGGAAGCGGTTCGGCCGCCCGCTGCTGCCCGCCGCGCGCCCGCCCGCCGGCCTGCTGCCCGCGCTGCGCACGGGCCGGACGTCCGGGCTGCGGCTGGACCTGCGCGGCATGAGCGACTTCCAGCGCGACGTGCTGGAGGCGGCGCGGACCATCCCGCGCGGCGAGGTACGGCCCTACTCGTGGATCGCGGCGCGCGTCGGGCGGCCCAAGGCCGTGCGCGCGGTGGGCACGGCGCTCGGCCGCAACCCGGTGCCGCTGCTCATCCCGTGCCACCGGGTGACCAGGTCGGACGGCGTGGCGGGCGACTACGTGTTCGGCTCGGCGGCCAAGGAGCGGCTGCTGCTGGCCGAGGGCGTCGACCTGGACCGGGTCCGGGCGCTGGCGGGGGAGCGGGTGTTCTACCTGGCCAGCGACACGACCGGCGTGGTCTGCTTCCCCACCTGCCACAACGCCCGGCGCATCACGCCCGCCCACCGGCACGGCTTCCGCAGCATCGCCCAGGCCAGGGCCGCGGGTTACCGCCCGTGCCGCACCTGCCGCCCGGCTCAGATCGGCTTGACCGGGTAGCGCATGAGGAGGGTGGCCCGGACGATGTCGGGGCCGTGGGCCCGGTAGCCGTGGGGCACGTCGGACATCCACGAGATGTGGTCGCCCGGCCGGGCGGTGAGCGGCTCGTGGATGGGGCCCGCGCTGAGGATGCCCGTGAAGACCGTGACGTGCTCGCTGACGCCCTCGTGGTGGGCGGGGGAGGTCTGGGTGAGGCCCGGCGGGACGCGTACGCGGTAGAGCTCGTACGTGACGTGGTCGTCCTCGAACACCTCGAGCAGCTCGGCCTCCATCGCCGTGCCGCGCATGATCTGCGGCTCTGGCGGCGCGTCGAGTATCGCCCCGATCGGCACCCCGAGCTGCGCGGTGATCGCCCAGAGCGTCTCCAGCGTGGGGCTGCGGCTGCCGGTCTCCACGCTCGACAGGAGCGCCTTGCCGATGCCGGCGCGCTTGGCGAGCTCGGAGAGCGAGACGCCGCGCGCCTGTCGCAGCCGCCGCAATCGATCTCCCACCAGGCGAGGATCGGTGTCGATCGCGGGTTGCGGATCCATACCGTCATGTTGCCGCACGTGCCGGGCTTCGGGGCCGCCTTTCGCGGCGGATAATCCATTTGTCACTGCGCAGGCGGTGACACGTGTCCGTCCGGGATCAAGGTGCTGGTAGAGCGCTTTCGGGAGTTGCGGCTGCGGTACGAGGGACAGACCGATACGATTCCACAGATGTCCGGTTCGTCAGGTGTGATGGCGCCCCCGCGACCTGGGCCTACGCCGGCTCAGCGGATGCCGTCGCCGTACTCGCTGCCCCTGCACGCACTACGCCTGGCAGGGAAGTGCGCCCTGCCCTTGATCCTCTGGTTCTCCGTCGGCGAGCTGGTGCGCTGGGTGGTGATCTACGTCGCCACCGAGATCTCGCACGGCTCGTGGTGGCAGGCCCGCCTGGTGGCGACGCTGGCGCTGGTGACCGTGGTGATCCTGATCTCCATGACCGTCACCACCGGCATGTTCCTGGCGCTGCGCAACGCCCTGTGGGAGACCCGGGCCCGCAGGCAGGACGGGCAGGAGGACGAGCGGTTCTGGGTCTCGCTCAACCGGGTGGCGCCCGCCTTCGCGGTCATCTACCTGGCCTGGGAGCTGTACTACCGGGACGCCGCCGACTTCTACGCGATGGACCGCTTCCACAACCTGGACGACGACTTCTACACGACGGTGCTCAACAACGTCGCCAAGGGCACCGACGAAGAGGTCACGTACGGGATGGGCCTGGCCGGCCTGGACTGGAAGGTCTCGCTGGGCGCCATGGTGGTGACCTTCGGGCTCCGGGCGCTGTTCTCCCGGATGGTCGAGAAGGGCTCGGGGAAGTTCGCGGGGGTCGCCTCCGCCTTCGCCGAGTTCGCGTTCGTCTTCTGCGGCCTGAACGCCATCTTCACCTTCACCCAGCTGCGCGGGGACTGGGCCTCGCACCGGGCCGTCGTGAGCGGCGCGACCGAGGCGTGGGAGCACGCGAAGGAGACCGTGCCCGGGTGGGAGGCCTTCTGGGGCTGGGTGGCGGAGATGTGGCCGCACGTCCTCGAGGCCCTGGCCGTACCGCTGACCTGGCTGGCGATCGCCGTGCTGATCTTCGGCACCTCCATCGACGACGCCCGGCGGGCCCTGCGCGGCACCCGGCTGGAGACGGGCATGGACAAGCTGGAGGGCACCCACGACGTCACCCAGCGCGCCGTGGACCGGGCCATCGGCGGCTTCATGGAGCGCTGGGTGCCCGTGGTCAACGCCTTCCGGATCACGATCAGGGGCGGGATGGCGCTGTTCGGCTTCACGTGCCTGCTGTACTCGGGGCTGCACGTGGGCAGCCAGTACCTGGACCGGGCCGTGCGCACGCTGATCGGCTCCGACGTCGAGTACATGTGGCTGGTGGTCAGCAAGCCCGTCGTCTTCATCGGGGACCTGCTGGTGACCTGCCTGAGCTACAGCGTGCTGGCCGCCGCGTTCGACATCGCGGCGACCAGGGCCCGGCTCCGGGGCGAGGACATCACCGCCTGAACACCAGCACGTCCTTGTGCTTCCGCTTCTCCTGCTCCGCCGGGTCCGTCGGGACCGCGAGGAGCTGGTCGGTCGGCGTGTCGGACCGGTAGGTGGTGTTCGGCCTGAGGTGCAGCTCCACCTGGCCGGCCACCGTCTTCGGCACGACGGCGACGGCCTCGTACGTGTAGGGCTTGCCGACCACGGCGTCGTCGATCGCGACGTTGTCCTCCGAGACCTCCACCTGCCAGGAGCGGTCCTCGCGGTCCCGCAGCTCCAACTCGGGCTTGCCGGTGAGCTTGATGCCCGTGGCGTCGACGCCCTTCCTGGTGATGATGATCTTCAGCCATTGCCTGTCGGGCGCGGTGGTCCTGGGCGCCTCCATCGGCTCGATCGCGGCCTTCCACGACACGTGCTCGAACGCCAGCTCCCCGCCCTTCGGGACCACGTGCTCGATGTCGGACGGCTGGCCGCTGCGGTAGAAGATGAACGCGTCCACGGTCGGGGCGCCCACACCCACGAGCAAGGCGACGAGCGCGCCCACGCCGAGCAGGAGCGTACGCGGCCGGCGCGGCGGCGTCTGTGCGGCCGCCGGGGGGTCGGCGGCCGGCGGCTCGGCGGGTGGCTCGGCGGGCAGCGGGACGGGCGGCTCGGTGGGTGGCTCGGCGGGCAGCGGGACGGGTGGCGGGACGTGGGGCGGGACGGGCGGCTGGACAGGAGGAGACTCGCGCGGGCTCCGGGGGCTGTCGCCCTGCGCGCCGAACGAGTTGCCCAGGGTGTGCGCGCCCATGCTCCGGCGCGGCACGGGGCCCGCGCTGGGGACGGCCGGGAGGGGCTGCGTCTCGCCGCCCGGCGGGTCCGGGTGCGGGGCGGGCGGCCAGACCTGCTGGTCCGGGTGCGGATCGTCGCTACGCCGGGGCGGCATCATGGGGACGGGCTGCGGCCGCTGCCCCCGTGCCCGGGGCTGCGGCGGCTGGCCGTACTGAGGAGGCTGCGGCCGTCCGGGCTGCGCGTGCCGCGGTGCGCGGGCCGGAGGCGGCTCGCCGACGTCTTCGGGGTGGGCGGGCTGGGGAGGTTGGGACGGCTGGCCGGAAGGGGGCGCGAACCAGTCGCGGTCGGGTTCGTTCTGGCTCATGGCCTTACTTCTTCTTCTCGTCCATGTCGAAGACCTCCGCGGGCGAGGAGGTGAGTTGCTTGGCGGCGGCCTCGTCGATGCCGAGGTCGATCTGCGCCTCCGGCGGCAACGGCTCGCCGTAGAGGGCGGAGACCGGCAACTCGAAGACGGCCTGCGCGCCCGGCAGCGCCGAGGCCGGCACCTCGAACACGAACCTGCCGGTGGTCCACCACCCCGGCTGGATCCACGGATACGCGAGTGTCTTCTCGTTGTCGACCTTGTCGGTCGCGGTGAACTTCTTGCCGTCGGCGGTCAGCAGGGTCGGCTTGCCCAGGTGCAGCGGCTTCTTCGGCACCGTGGCCGCGGCCTCGACCACCAGGAAGAGCTGCTCCGTCGGTATGGTGTCGTCGCCCGCCTTGATCGTCTTCGCCGTGGAGACGTTCTGGACCCGTACGGAGAAGCGGCCCGCGTCGACGTTCTCCCCCTTGGCCCCCGTGTACGTGAGCGGCATGCCCCGATCGTCACCGGACAGATAGATCGACTGGACGGCGACGGCTCCGGCGGCCAGCACCAGTCCCGCGATGACGTGCAGCGCCCTCGCCCCGCCCCCGCCGCGGGTCGCCTGCCTGCGGGACCGAGCGCCGCGTGGCGCGACGGAGCGTTGCTCGGTAGCGGTCATCACGCCCCCTGTGTCCGGACCGGCAGGGTGATCTTGGCGACCACCTTGTCCTCTTGCTTGTCCTCGAGCACGTCGGTGGGCTCGCTCTCCAGGAACCACTCGGACGTGTCGGTGAGGCCGTTGTGCAGCAGCTCGAACTTGCCGATGTCATAGCTGACCTGCTTGGGCGGCGGTGTCGTGCCCGGCAGCTCGTAGCGCGCCACCACGGTGGCCGGGATCCCCGGGTGCAGCTGGGAGGACTCGACGCCCTTGGAGAGCACGAAGAGCTGGCCCCCCCACTTCGACTTGATCTCCGGGTTCATCCTCAGCAGCGTGCTGCCGAAGCTGAAGCCGCCGCTCTTGTCCCTGGGCAGGCCGCCCACGTGGATGGTTTCGTCGGTCTTGTTCGTCACTTTGAACACCACGTCGAGGTAGCGCTTGTCCTCGGCGAACTCGTTCTCGGCCGGCTGTAACGTGATCTTCGACTCGATGACCTGCGTGTCGAACTGCCCCTGGTCCAGGACCTGCCCGGGCTTCAGTTGCGGCGGCGCCGGGTCGGGCCGCTCCTCCAGACCGCCCAGCAGGGCGGTGATACCGATGGCGGTGACCGCCACCAGCGCCACGGCGGGCACCACTACCGGGCGTCTGGGCTTGTCAGTGCTCCCGCCGGAGGGTTCCGTCATGGGTAAGGATGGTAATAGGTCTCGCTTGTCCCATCTGCCGCAATGCTCCCATCGGACTGGTCGAATTGCCGAGAAACCCTGCCGCTACCGGGCTTGTAGCTCATACGCTGTCACGGAGCGGAAAGGGCTGACCCCTACTCCTAATGACATATCGGCGGCCGGAGGGTCACGTGACGGACGTGCATCCCGAGCATGCCCAGCTCCAGGCGGACCGCATCTACCTGGGCTGGCAGTACATCCTGCTGCATCCCGACCCCGGTCCCCCGCCCAGACGCCCCTCTCCCGCCGAGGAGCCGTCCACGGCGGCCGAGCAGGACCCCGCGCAGCTGGAGATGTTGCGCCGCGAGCGGCTCCAGGAGGACATGCTCAACCGGCCGGTGCGGCTCGTCCGCCTGTTCATGCTGGTCCTGACCGTCCTGATCCTCGCGGCCGCCCTGTCCGGCTACCTCGCCTGGTCCTTCGCGCTGGTCGGGCTCGTGGCCGCCGGCGGCGTGGCGGGCATCTGCAGCTACGCGCTGCTGCAGGGGGACCGGGCGGTCAAATACCGGGTGCTGGAGCAGCAGGCCAGGAATGAGCGGCAGCGCCAGGAACGTGACAAGGAGCTGTTCCGGGCCCAGGAGGAGCACGCCCAGCGCTACCGGGAGTGGCAGGAGTCGAAGGAGCGGCACGACCGGCAGCTCACCTGGTACGCCGTCGCGGTGCCCGACGAGATCGACCGCATCGACGTGGCGGGCGGCACCTTACCCGGATGGTCCGCGCTGGTCACGCTGCTCGGGGCGACGCGCCTCTACAGCGGTGGCCACCTGACCGTGCTGGACCTGTCCGAGGGCGCGATCGCCAAGGACCTCATCGAGCTGGCCCGCAAGGGCGGCGACGACCCGCTGGTCTGGGTGCTGCCGGTCGACCTGCCCAAGCTCGACCTGGGCGCCACGCTGAAGCCCGAGGCGTTCGCGGACGTGCTGGCGCACGTGGTGAGCGTGAGCGAGGAGCACCGCACCACCCGCGACCTCAGCTTCGACAACGCGATCCTGGAGCGGGTGCTGGAGGTGCTCGGGGAGAACGCCACGATCAGCCAGGTCACCGCGGCGCTGCGGGCGCTGGCGCAGGTGGGCGACCCGCGCGACGACCTGAGGTTCGGGCTGATCACCGCGACCCAGCTGGAGCGCATCGGCACGCTGTTCGGGCGGGGGGTCAGCGACCGCGTGGTGATCGAGCGGGCCTGGGCGCTGGAGTCGCAGCTGCGCAAGCTGGAGACGCTCGGCACCGAGGCCGTACGCCTGCCGCCGGCCCGGCTCCGGGTGGTGAGCATGGACCGGCAGGCGGGCGTGTTCGGCAACCGGGTGCTCGGCACGTACGTGGCCACCGCCCTGACCCACATCCTGCGCCAGTCCGCCGCCTCCGACCGGCCCTGGTACCACACCATCATCGTGGCCGGGGCGGACAAGCTCAGGGGCGACGTGCTCGACCGGCTGATGGACGCCTGCGAGACCTCCCGTACCGGCCTTGTGCTGACTTATCGGTCTTTGACGCCGACCGTGCGCGAGCGGCTCGGCAGAGGGCACGCCGCGGTCGCGTTCATGCGCCTCGGCAACGCCGAGGACGCCCGCGTCGCCAGCGAGCACGTCGGCACCGAGCACCGCCTGGAGCTGGCCCAGCTCACCGAGACGATCAGCGACTCGCTGCCGGGCCTCGACGGCGGCTACACCTCCACGATCGCCCAGTTCGACGACGAGCGGGAGGATCGCGACGAGAACCACGCGGACCTGGCGGGGGACATCACCGAGTCCACCGAGTGGGGCAGGACCGCCGACAAGATCTCGGAGAAGGAGCGGGTGCTGCAGCGCTCGCGCGAGTTCCTCGTCGAGCCGCACCAGCTCCAGCAGCTCCCCACGACGTCCGTGATCGTCACGGACGCCACCGCCCAGGGCCGGCGCGTACGCCTCGCCGACGCGAACCCGGCCATCCTCACCTTCCCCAAGACCACCCTCGGCGAACTGGAGGACGTGCGCGAGGCCGTGCTGGCCCTCGATCCCAGGGACGGCGACGGCGACGCGGAGCCGCCACCGAACCTCGGGCCACCACCGCCACGCCTGGACTGGCGCAAGGGCAGGCAATGACATGGTCAATGTCAAGGTGACGAGCTGACGGTTGGCGGAATTTAACAAAGAACCGTCTGTGGGGGATTGAAATGCAGCCGAGTGTCTCGCTGAGCGGGCCCTGGTATCGAATTCAGTCGATCGCAGCACCCTCGCGAAGCTCGTCGGCGGAATGGGATTTCGTCACTGTGCTTCCCGCGGTGCTGTCGGCGGCGCAGCGCGATCGTCCGTTCGTCATCGGCTGGCTGTCGCGCGGCTCCGGGGCGCCGCTGGAGCTCATCACCAACGCCGGGCCGCTCTCGCCGCCGCGCCAGCCGCGCCGGTCGACCGACATGCCCGACCATCCGAGCGGGCCGCAGCCGTTGCTGTTCCCCGGTGGCGCGCGGGGGGTGCAGCTCGACGAGGAGTATCTGGCCGACCTGGCGGACCTGGTGTGGACGCCGTGCCCGGGCCGGCAGGCGCCGCCGCTGGGGAGCAAGGGGCGCGAGTTCGACCCGGACGAGCTGCGGCGGCCAACGTTGTTCGAGTCGACGCTGATGACGCTCATGTCGCGGCCGTTCGCGTGGCTCGTCGTCGCCGAGCCGACCGACCTGCTGGACGCCGAGGTGGCGCACCTGCGTACGCAGCTCAACGTGCTGCGGCAGTACGGCGACGCCTCCGAGCGCTCCCGCTTCGACGCAGAGCGCGCCGAGCGCCGCATGCAGGAGCTGGACGCCTTCCGCGAGGCGGGGCTCTGGAACGTACGCGTGCTGGCCGGTGGCGCCACGGCCGAGGAGCTGCGGCAGATCGCACCCGTGCTCGTCGGGTCCGTCGAGATGAGCCACCACCCGTACCGGCTGCGCAGCTCGCACGGCGCCGTCTACGCCCTGTCGGAGGCCCTGGCCATCACCATGCAGGACCCGGCCGACGGCGCCGCCGCGCCGTTCGCCGCCACCGCGGGGGCGCTGGCCGCGCTGGCCGGGCTGCCCCGGCGGGAGGTGCCCGGCGTGCGCGTGCTCGACTCGGGCTTCTTCGACGTGACCGCGGAGTCCGACGAGGTGGCCGACGGGGGCGAGCTGGAGCTCGGCGAGATCCTCGACGGGCAGGACCGGGGCGTCGGCACCTTCCGGGTGCCGCTGGCCACGCTCAACCGGCACGCGTTCGTCACGGGGGCGACCGGCTCGGGCAAGTCCCAGACGGTACGCCACCTGCTGGAGCAGCTCAGCCGGGCGCGCATCCCGTGGCTGGCCATCGAGCCGGCCAAGTCCGAGTACGCCGCCATGGCCGGCCGCATCGAGGACCCCGTCACCGTGATCAACCCGTCGGCGCCCGACGGCGTGCCGTTCAGCGTCAACCCCCTCGAACCCGAGCCCGGCTACCCCGTCCAGGCCCACATCGACATGGTGCGGGCGCTGTTCATGGCCGCGTTCGACGCCGAGGAGCCGTTCCCGCAGATCATGTCGCTGGCCCTGCAGCGCGTCTACGAGGCCACCGGCTGGGACGTGGTCACCGGCGGCGCCGTGCCCGGCTCGAACGTCCCGCCCAGCATCCCCACCCTCGAACAGCTCCAGCAGCACGCCATGGACGTCATCCAGGAGATCGGCTACGGCCGCGAGGTCCAGGCGGACGTCGAGGGCTTCATCTCGCTGCGGCTGCGCTCGCTGCGCGTCGGCTCGGCGGGCCGCTTCTTCGAGGGCGGCCACCCCGCCGACATCGGCGGCCTGCTGGAGCGCGACGTCGTCCTGGCCATCGAGGACGTGGCCAACGACGAGGACAAGGCGTTCCTCATGGGCACGCTGATCATCCGGATCGTCGAGCACCTGCGCATGCGGGCCAGGAAGGAGCGCTCCGCCGGGCTGCGCCACGTCATCGTGATCGAGGAGGCGCACCGCCTCCTGCGCGACCGGGGGCACGGCCGGGCCTCCACCCACGCGGTGGAGCTGCTGGCCGGGCTGCTCGCCGAGATCAGGGCGTACGGCGAGGGCATCGTGGTGGCCGAGCAGATCCCCACCAAGCTCGTCTCCGACGTGGTGAAGAACACGGCGCTGAAGGTCGTGCACCGGCTGCCCGCCGAGGACGACAGGAAGCTCGTCGGCGCCGCCATGAACCTGAGCGACGAGCAGTCCCGCCACGTGGTCTCGCTCCAGCCGGGCTCGGCCGCCGTGTTCGCCGACGGCATGGACCGGCCGCTGCGGGTCCGCGTACCGCTGGGGGAGTCCAGGGAGAAGGTGCTGCCCGGCCCGCCGCCGCCCATCCGTGGCCGCCGGTCGGCGGCGTGCGGCAAGCAGTGCCGCACCGGGCAGGCGTGCACCCTGGTGGAGCTGCGCGAGGCGGACGTGCTGGCCGGTGCGCCGGACTGGGCGTGGCTGCGTATCTGGTGCGACACGGTGGTGCTGGCCTTCGTCAGCAACCGGCCGCTGCCCGGCGTGCCGCGCGCACTGTCGGCCGCCTGGTCCGACCTGCCGGCGCGGCGCAGGGAGTGCCTGCTCGCCACGCTCATCGAGCGCTCGGTGCAGCGGCGCGCCTGGTCGCTGCGCAGCTGGTTCGACCCGGCGCTGCTCACGGAGAAGGCGGCCGAGACCGCCACGCGGCTGCTCTCGGCGGTCGACAGCGGCGGCGAGCGGCCGGGGGCGTCGTGGGTCATCCCGCAGGTGCGCTGGCTGCACGAGGTGGACCGGCTCTTCCCGTACGGGCAGCCGGCCCCGAACCTGCGCAGCCCCGCGCCGCCCATGGAGTACGCCCTGTTCCGCCAGCCGAACGGCAACGGCGCGGGCGACCTCGTACACACCGAGCTGCTCGGCCACCGGGCCAAGGCGCTGCGCCACCACCCGCTGTCGATGGAGGTCGACCACAACCGGGCGCTGGCCTGGCGGGTGATCCTCGGGGACGACGAGAACGAGAGCGTGCAGCGGGACATCGTGACGGTGGCGATCGGCGTCGAGTCGTCGGCCCGGATCAGGCACGTGGGCCAGACGATGGGGGCCGGGTGGCTGGAGGGCGTGCTGTCGTGGCCGCGCCGCTTCGTGCTCCCCTTCGAGCACGGCGGCGCCCCGGAGATCGCCTTCGCCGAGCCGGCGGCCGCTCCGTGACGGGCCGCGTTTTCGCGAGCGTCACCTGAGTATGGGCCAATGCCGACTAGGATCCATGCACATGACCCAGCTTCCTCTGCGGGCCCAACTCGCCAGCGCTCTGGGACGCAGTGCCGCAACGCTGTCCAGGATGACCGGGCGGGGTGACGGCTCGGTGATCGGCGGGCGGGTCGGCCTGCTGCTAGAGCCGGACCTCCTGCGCAAGCTGGCCCGCGATCGCAAGCTGGCCCTCGTCAGTGCGACCAACGGCAAGACCACCACGACCAGGCTGATCACCTCGGCGCTGCTGGAGCTCGGCGAGGTGGCCACCAACGCCTTCGGCGCCAACATGCCCGCCGGCCACGTCTCGGCGCTCTCCCAGCACAAGGCCGCCCCCTACGGCGTGCTGGAGGTGGACGAGAAATACCTGCCGGAGGTGCTCGACACGACCGGCGCGGGCGTCGTCTGCCTGATGAACCTCAGCCGCGACCAGATGGACCGCGCGGCCGAGATCTGGCTGCTGGCCCAGAAGTGGCGCAGGGCCCTGTCCGGCAAGCCCACGCATGTCATCGCCAACTGCGACGACCCCCTCGTCACCTGGGGCGCCTCCACGGCCGCCAAGGTCACCTGGGTCGCCGGCGGGCAGCGGTGGAAGGAAGACTCCTGGTGCTGCCCCGAGTGCGGCGGCCCGCTCGACCGCAAGGACGCCGACTGGGCGTGCCGGGAGTGCACGTTCCACCGGCCCGAGCCGCAGTGGGCGGTCGACGACGACGCGGCCGTCGACCCGCGTGGGCAGCGGTGGCTGCTCGACATCCAGCTTCCCGGCCAGGCCAACCGCTCCAACGCGGTGATGGCGCTGGCGGTGGCGGAGGCGTTCGGGGTGCCGGTGGAGCGGGCGCTGCCCCGGCTGCGCGAGGTCACCTCGGTGGCGGGCCGTTACACCACCGTCGAGCGTGACGGCCGGCACGCCCGGCTGCTGCTGGCGAAGAACCCGGCGGGCTGGCTGGAGGCGTTCGACGTCGCCGACCCGCAGTTCCCGATCATCCTCTCGGTCAACGCGCAGGGCCCCGACGGCCGCGACACCTCGTGGCTGTGGGACGTCGACTACCGCATCCTGCGCGGGCGCCCCGTCTTCGTCACCGGTGAGCGCCGCCTCGACCTGGCGCTCCGGCTCGACGTGGCGGACGTGCCGTTCACCCTGTGCGGCACGTTCACGGAGGCGCTGGCCATGCAGCCGCCCGGCCGGGTCGACGTGATCGCCAACTACACCGCCTTCCAGCAGATCCGATCGGAGTTCGGTCGTGCCGTCTGACAGCGCCCTGCGCATCGTCTGGATCTACCCTGACCTGCTGAGCACCTACGGTGACCAGGGCAACGTCCTCGTCCTGGAGCAGCGCGCGCAGCGCCGGGGGATCGAGACGGAGACCATCTACGTACGCTCGGCCGACCCGGTCCCCGAGACCGGCGACATCTACCTGATCGGCGGCGGCGAGGACCGGCCGCAGATCCTGGCCGCCGAGCGCCTGCGCAGGGACGGCGGACTGCACCGCGCCATCGCCCGCGGGGCGGCCATGCTCGCGGTGTGCGCCGGATACCAGATCATGGGCAGCACGTTCGGCGGCGAGGAGGGCCAGCCGGTCGACGGCATCGGCCTGCTCGACATCGCCAGCTCGCGCGGCCCCGCGCGAGCGGTCGGCGAGCTGGTGGCCGAGGTGGACGCCGCGCTCAACCTGCCCACGCTGACCGGCTTCGAGAACCACATGGGCGTCACCCACCTCGGGCCCGGCGTCAGGCCGCTGTCGAAGACGATCACGGGCGTGGGCAACGGCGACGGCTTCGAGGGCTGCTACGCCGGCCACGTGGTGGGCACCTACCTCCACGGGCCCGCCCTGGCGCGCAACCCGGCGCTGGCCGACCTGCTGCTGTCCTGGCGCGCCGGGGAGCTGGCGCCGCTCGACGACTCCCGCTACGAGGCCCTGCGCCAGGAACGCCTGGCGACCGTGCTGCAACACTGACCGTCACCTCCGGTCGGCCGCGACGAGACACTCCGCCGTCGCGGCGGGTTTGACATGCAGCCGTCTGGCTGCCTACTGTACAAACAGGCAGCCAACCGGCTGCATATTGGGATGGCGGTACATGGACGAGGTGTTCAAGGCGCTGGCGGACCCCAGTCGCCGCAGGCTGCTCGACAGCCTCAACGCCCGCAACGGGCAGACCCTGCGCGAGCTGTGCGCCGGGCTGGACATGGCCCGGCAGTCGGTCAGCAAGCACCTGGCCGTGCTGGAGGAGGCCAACCTGGTGACCACCGTGCGGAGCGGGCGCGAGAAGCTGCACTACCTCAACGCCGTCCCGATCAACGCCATCGCCGAGCGCTGGATCAACCAGTACGACCGCCACCGCACCGGCGCCCTGGCCGACCTGAAGACGGCATTGGAGGAGCACCTCATGGACCAGCCGAACAACGACTTCGTCTACACCACCTACATCCGCACCACCCCCGAGCGCCTCTGGCAGGCGCTGACCGACCCCGCCTGGACCAAGCGCTACTGGGGGGTCGAGCTGGAGTCCGACTGGAAGGTGGGCTCCGCGGTGACCTGGAAGCAGCTGGGCGTCACGATGGCGGACCCCGAGCAGGTGGTGCTCGTGTCCGAGCCGCACCGCCGCCTGGCCTACTCGTGGCACACCTTCACGCCGGAGTTCGGCGAGTCCGTCGGCTGGGGCGCGGAGCAGCTCGCCGAGGCGGCGGCGGAGCCCAGGTCCACCGTGACCTTCGAGATCGAGCAGGCCGGGCAGATGGTCAAACTGACCGTCGTGCACAGCGGGTTCGAGCCGGACAGCGCCGTGCGCAAGGCGGTCAGCGAGGGCTGGCCCGAGCTCCTGTCCAGCCTGAAGACGCTGCTGGAGACCGGCGAGGCGCCGGTCACGGCGGCGTAGGACGAGAAAGGCGCGTGACCCGCCGGGCCGAGGTCAGTAGACCAGGGCCTGGGCGCCTTCGGCGACCGCTTCCTCGACGAACGCCGGCGCGCCCGCGATGCGGATCCCGTCGATGAGATCGTCCACGGTGATGTTCCTGCGGGCCGCGCACTGGGTGCAGAGCGTCACCCGGCCCGCGGCCAGCACGGCGTCGAGCAGGTCGGTGAGCGGCGCGGCGTGCGGCAGGCTGAACTCCTTTGCCCGCCCCGGGAGCGCGAACCACGAGGACTCGCCGGTCAGCCAGAGGGAGACGGATACGCCGCTCGCGAGTGCGGCGGCCGCGACCGTGAACGCCTGGTTGCAGCGCTCGGGGGCGTCGGCCCCCGCCGTAACCTTGATCACCAGTGATCGTGCCATGCTCGCCACCCTAACGCTCCCGGCGCCACTACTCTTGAGGACCATGGAAGAACCTGAGGTGCACCCCGACCTGGAGCCGATCGCGTTCCTGCTGGGGCGGTGGGAAGGCGCCGGCGTGGGCGGCTACCCGACGATCGAGAGCTTCAACTTCGGCCAGGAGATCGAGTTCGGGCACAACGGCAAGCCGTTCCTGACCTACGTGAGCCGCACGTGGCTGCTCGACGAGGCCGGCAACCGGGTCAGGCCGCTGGCGACGGAGTCGGGCTACTGGCGTCCCCAGCCGGACCGGCAGGTCGAGGTCGTGCTCTCCCACCCCACGGGGATCGTCGAGATCTACATCGGCGAGGTCGTCTTCCACAAGATCGAGCTGCGTACGGACGTGGTGGCGCGCACCGCCTCGGCCAAGGAGTACACCGCGGGCCACCGCCTCTACGGCCTGGTCAACGGCAACCTCATGTGGGCCTACGAGATGGCGGCCGTCGGGCACCCGCTGACCGACCATATGTCGGCGGAGCTGAAGAAGGTAGCTTGAGCCGTTATGAGCACGCCTTTCACCGCTGACGCCATCGAGGCGATCAAGCGCCACATGAACGACGACCACTCCGAGGACGCGCTGATCATCGTGCGCGGGCTCGGCGGGCGGCCGGAGGCGAAGACCGCCGTGACGACCGACGTCGACGCCGAGGCGATCACGTTCACGATCGACGGCGGGGAGCGGGTGCGAGTGCCCTGGGGCGAGACGATCACCGAGCGGGCGCAGGTGCGCAAGGCCGTGGTGATGCTCTATCGCGAGGCGTGCGGGAAACTCGGCCTGCCGATCCGCGGCGAACACTGAGAGACGGCGAACACCGGGAAATTGAAGAGGGCCCCGGGCATCACTCCGCCCGCGGCGCGGGCGGGCCGGATGGACCATGGTCGGGATGCACATCCCGCCCTCCGGCTGCCAGGGGCCCCGGTGGTTGCCTCGTTCTCGCTCAACGGCACGAGACAACAGTCCGCGACGTCAGCGGACAACCACCTCGCTAGCCCGACTATGACTAACCATTATTCGGACCACCTCCTTTCCGCGTACCCAAGAAGCTATGCGCTTCTCCGCGAAACGGGCAAGTGAATATCAGCGAGCGGTCCGCCGGCCGCGTTCCGCGGTCCGCCCCGGCCCCGGGGACACCTCGCCTAGACTCAGGGCATGACGGAGACGCAGTGGCATGAGGAACTCCGCGCCAAGGGCTACCGGGTCACCCCGCAGCGCCAGCTCGTCCTGGAGGCGGTCAAGGCGCTGGAGCACGCCACCCCCGAGGAGATCTGCGTCAAGGTCCGCGAGACGGCCCGAGGGGTGAACATCTCGACCGTCTACCGGACGCTGGAGCTGCTCGAAGAGCTCGGCATGGTCACCCACACCCACCTCGGGCACGGGGCGCCGACCTACCACCTGGCCGCCGAGGCCGACCACGTGCACCTGGTGTGCCGGGGCTGCGACGAGGTGTTCGAGGTGCGGCCGGAGCTGGCCGAAGGGCTGGTGCGAGGGCTCGACGAGGAGCTGGGGTTCGTCGCCGACGTCCACCACCTCACCGTCTTCGGCCGGTGTCGCGACTGCCGCTAGTCCCGTCCCCCGCACGTACGACTTGAGCGCGGGCTCACCCTGCGGACCGCAGGGCCGGTGACCGCGTCCTTCGCGGGGTGGGAGCGGGTGCGGAGAGCCGGGCGGGTGCGGATAGCCTGGATGGCATGCGTAGCCCTCTGCTCGACCTCCCCGGCGCGGTCCAGGCGGACGCCCCGGACTCCGACGTAGCCGCGCACTATGGCGACCTGTTCGCCGAGCAGCGCGCGCTGGCCAAGGGAGAGGCGGTCGTCGATCGAAGCAACCGCGAGGTGGTCCGCATCTCCGGCGCGGACCGGCTGAAATGGCTCAACGACCTCACCTCGCAGAAGCTCGACACGCTGCAACCGGGCGGGTGGACCCAGACGCTCGACCTCGACCTCCAGGGCCGCGTGCAGCACCACCTGACGCTGGTCGACGACGGCGAGAGCGTGCTGGCCCACGTCGAGCCGGGCACCGCGCAGAGCCTGATCGACTATCTCGACCGCATGCGGTTCATGATGCGCGTGGAGGTGTCTCGCGTCGACGAGCTGGCCGTGCTCTCCACGGCCACGGAGGACTTCCTGGTGCCGCGCGCCGAGCTGGCCGAGCACCTGGGCAGGCCCCTGGCGGGGCTGTGGGCGTACGAAGCGCTGCGGATCGAGGCGCACCACCCCCGGCTCGGCTTCGAGACCGACCACAAGACGATCCCCCACGAGGTGGGCTGGATCGGCGCGGCCGTGCACCTCAGCAAGGGGTGCTACCGCGGGCAGGAGACGGTGGCCCGGGTGCACAACCTGGGGCATCCGCCGCGCCGCCTGGTGTTCCTGCACCTCGACGGCAGCGTGGACACGCTTCCCGTGCACGGCGATCCGGTGATCTTCGAGAGCCAGGAGGTCGGGGTGGTCGGCTCGGCGGCCCGGCACCACGAGCTCGGGCCGATCGCGCTGGCCGTGATCAAGCGTACGGTGCCGGTGGACGCGCCGCTGCTGGCCGGCGGGGTGGCCGCCGCGCAGGAGGTCGTCGTGCCCCCGGACGCCGGCCGCAACGTCAGCATCGACCCGTCGCTGCGCCGCCGCATCCGCTAGCGAAGCCGCCGCGTCCGTCGGCGAAGCCGCCCGCGTCCGTCAGGTGACACCGCGGCGACCGGTCACGCCGTCACACGTCCAGGACGAGCGTGATCGGGCCGTCGTTGACCAGCGACACCTTCATGTCGGCGCCGAAGACGCCCGTCTCGACGTGCGCCCCCAGGGCCCGCAGCTCCGCCACCACGGCCTCCACCAGCGGCTCGGCGACCGGGCCGGGGGCCGCCGCCTGCCAGGTGGGCCGGCGGCCCTTGCGCGCGTCGCCGTACAGGGTGAACTGGCTGATCACCAGGAGCGGCGCCGACACGTCGGAGCAGGACTTCTCGCCGTGCAGGATCCGCAGCCCCCACAGCTTCGCGGCCAGCTTGGCGGCCTCGGCGCGCGTGTCCGTGTGCGTGACCCCCACCAGGACCAGCAGGCCGGGCTCGGTGACGGCCCCGACCGTACGCCCCTCGACCTCGACCGACGCGGAACTGACTCTCTGTACGACTGCTCGCATGGGATCCCATTCTGGACCAGGTGAAACCGTCCATACACTCGTGTCGAAAGGGGATGTGAAATGTCGATGATTGTGGAAGTTGTCCGATCCGGGTTCGTGGAGTCCACGCATCAGGCTCGCCTGCTGACCGTGGACGCGGAGGGACGCCCGGTGGAGGCCAGGGGGGCGGTGCACGTCCCGGCCTCCCCACGGTCGTCGATGAAGCCGCTGCAGGCGCTCGGCATGCTGCGGGCCGGTTTGCGGCTGGAGGACGAGCTGCTCGCGCTGGCATGCGCCTCGCACTCCGGCGAGCCCTTCCACGTGGACGGTGTGCGGAAGATCCTGGCGGGCGCGGGGCTGGAGGAGTCGGCGCTGCTGTGCCCCGAGGACTACCCGTTCGACCGTTCGGTGACCGAGCGCGGGCGCGTGTACATGAACTGCTCCGGCAAGCACGCCGCCATGCTGGCCACCTGCGTGCTGAACGACTGGCCGCTGACCACGTACCTGGAGCCCGCGCACCCGCTCCAGCGCGCGATCCGCGAAACGGTGGAGGAGCTGACCGGGGAGCGGGTCGCCGCCTCCGGCGTGGACGGGTGCGGGGCTCCGCTGTTCTTCGTGTCCATGCTGGGGGTGACCAAGGCGTTCCGGGCGTTCCCGATGTCGTCGGAGGACTCGTACGAGCGCAAGATCTTCGACGCCATGCGCGCCCATCCCGAGTGGACCTCCGGCACCGACCGGCCCGAGGCCAAGCTCATGCGGGCGCTGCCGGGCCTGATGCTGAAGGCCGGAGCGGACGGGTTCGACGCTTTCGTGTTCGAGGACGGCCGCGCGGGCACCGTCAAGGTCGAGGACGGCTCCGCGCGCGCCCGCGTGCCCGTCACCGTGGCCGGGCTGCGCTCGCTGGGCCTGGACGCGCCCGAGCTGGCCGAGCTGGGCGCCCCCGCGGTGCTGGGCGGCGGGCGGCCCGTCGGCGAGCTGAGGATCCGCTAGAGGGTACGGAACTGGCGGGTGGCGGAGATGGCGCCGGAGGTCGTCGTGGTGAACGTACGCATCGACCCGGCGAACTTGGACAGGTCCCACTCCGCCGGCCCGTGATACCAGTACAGGTTGTCGGACTGGTGGCCGTTGCCCGTGACCGAGGCCACCACCCGCGACCAGTGCTCGACCCCGTCGAAGATCACGGCGTAGGGCAGGTAGCGGGAGAACAGCTCCACCCGGTGCTGCTCGGGCACGTCGCCCAGCTCCCCGGAGAACAGGTACTGGCGGAAGCCCATCGTGTGCGCCATCGCCGCCGAGCCCTTGGCGGTCTTGGCCGGCATGTACTGGCCGCCGACGGCCAGCGCGCCGCCCGCGATGACCACGGCCAGGCCGAGCAGCCCGTACGTGGTGAACCAGGCCAGCGCCACCGTGGCCAGCAGGCCCACGCCGATGAGCACCACGCCGATCGTGGTCCACCTGGTGCGCTCGGTGTCGGGCCGGCGGGCGAACCAGCCTTGCCTGACCACGTCGGCGTACAGCGCGTCGCGCACCTTGCCCAGGTGGGCCGCGAACGAGCCGGAGAGCTGGGACAGCAGCACCGCGTCCCGGCCGTCGAAGATGGCGTCGTAGAGGGCGTGCTCGTACGGCAGGAGCGCGTTGACGGGGGCGTTCGGCAGCCTGACGAGCATCCAGTCGGGGGCGTCGTACGTCTGCCGCGACTGCTCGTCGATCCGCAGGTAGCCGCGGACCGCGAGGTCCACGATGGTGGCGGTCACGTCGACCACGTCGGCCTGCTCGTCCACCAGCGTGCCGATCTGGCCCGGCCGCACCCCGTCGGGCGGGGCGAAGTGCCCGTTCTGCACCGGGTCCACCGCGCCGCTCTCGTGGCCGACGACCCTGGCGTCGCGGCCGCGCGTCCAGTAGAGCAGGGCGACCCCGCCGAGCAGCAGCACCAGCAGGCCGGCCAGGGCGCCGCCGGTGACGGTGTCGAGGGTGAACGCGGCGGCCAGGGAGAAGCGCTTCTCCAGGATGGGCTTGCCGCCGCTGGAGCCCTTCGGGTATCCGACGACCACGGTCAGGGCCTGGCCGGGGGCGATGTTCTCCTGCTCGAAGTCGGCCTGCGTGGCCGAGTGGTCCATGGAGGCCGAGGTGCAGCCGATGGCCGAGGTGAGCTCGCCGGCGAAGCAGGACAGGTTCTGCACCTGCCCCGGGCCCTCCACCTTGACCGTGGCCTTGGCCACCTGCTGGTTCCAGCCGTTCACCGCGAACCAGCGCAGCTCCTCGACGCCGCCCGAGGTCGTCACCGCGCCCTTGACGTCGTACTCGACGGTCTGGCCCGTCACGGTGAGCACGTCGCCCGCGAGGGTGCCGCCCTTGACGTTCGCGATCTGGTAGACGCGGTCGGTGGTGTCGTCGTGGCGCGTCCGGGTGATGAACGTCCGCTTGAGCTCTCCCGACGCCCCGCTGATCTTCTCGACCACGTGCAGGGTGCCGTCCTTGCCGAGGGTCATCGTCACCTCGTCGGTGATCCCGGCCTCCGCTGCCAGGGCGGCGGGGGCGGCGGTCAACGTCAGAGCGGTGGCCCCCAGGGCGGCCATCGTGAGCCTGATACCCGTCATGGCGGCAAATCGTAGCGGTTCGTACCTGTCAGTCCAGCGTGATGCTGTTCGCCGCCCGCTCCACGCTCTCCGGGGAGGCGCCCTGGCCCGGGTTCTCGTGGGCCAGCGCCTGGTTGGCGGCGACGAACGGGCGCATGCGCTCCTCGTACCGCTCGAAGGCCGCCGCCGGGTCCCTGTCGAGCTCCTCCGCCAGCACGTACGCCCCCACCATGGCCAGGCTCGTGCCCTGGCCCGACATCGGCGAGGCGCAGTAGCCCGCGTCGCCGACCAGCGCGACCCGCCCCTTCGTCCAGTGCTCCATCCTGACCTGGGCCATGGCGTCGAAATAGAAGTCGTCGGACTTCCACATCGCCTCCAGCAGCCGCGGCGCCTCATAGAGCACGGAGCAGCGCTCCTCGACGAGCCGCTTCTGCTGGTCGATGTCGCGATGGTCGTAGTCGATCACGCCGGACCTGAAGCCCAGGTTGACCCGCATCTCGCCGGCGTCGCGGTCGCTGAACAGCGCCCCGCCCGCCTCGCCCTCGTTGAACCAGGTCTGCCAGTGGTCCAGGCCGAGGAAGTTGTCGGCGGTGAAGATGGAGACGTACGTGCCGAGGTGGTGCAGGAACCGCGACTCCGGGCCGAAGGCCAGCCTGCGCACGTTGGAGTGCAGGCCGTCGGCGCCGATGACGTAGTCGTAGCGGCCCTGCCGCCCGCTCTCGAACGTGACCTCCCCGTCCTCGCCCAGGGTGGCGATCGAGTCGCCGTAGAGGTAGCGGGCGCCGCCGGAGGCGCGGACGAGGATGGCGTTCAGGTCGTCGCGCATGATCTCGACGTCCGGGCTGTCGAACCGCCCGCCGCTGATCGTCGCCTCCTCGTCGCGCATGAGCTCGTTGCCCGCGGTGTCCACCATGGACATGCCCCGCATGGTCGTCCGCAGCGCCCTGACCTCCTCCAGGATCCCCATCCGCGCCGCCACGGTCAGCGCGACGCCCCTGATGTCGATGGCCTGACCGCCCCTGCGGGGAGCCGGCGCCCGCTCGACCACCGTGACGTCGTGCCCGTTCCGCCCCAGCCAGTACGCCAGCACCGGACCGCCGACGCTCGCTCCGGAGACGAGAACCTTCATGATGTGCCCCTTGCCTGTTGACGTTGTACGCAAAATTGAATGTACGTAGTACATACAGCGGGTAGCAAGGGTATAGTGGGAGGATCTGTACTAGTACAGGAGGTTCGGATCCGGATGGACGGCACCCCGCCCCACGCCCGCATCGTCGCCGACATCAAGCGGCGCGTCGCCGACGGCAAGCTCCGACCCGGCGAACGGGTGCCCTCGACGCGGCAGCTCGCCAGGGACTGGAACGTCGCCCTGGCCACCGCCGCCAAGGCCCTCACGCTGCTGGCGCGGGAGGGCGTCGTGGTCGCCGAGCCCCGCGTGGGCACCGTCGTGGCCGAGGTCCGCGGCGCGAAGCCCAGGCCCGCGACCTCGGGCCATGACCTGACCCGCGCGCGCATCGTGCGCGCGGCCATCGAGATCGCCGACGCGGAGGGGTTGGCGGAGCTGACCATGCGCGGGCTGGCGGGCCGGCTCGGCGTGGCCACCATGTCCCTCTACCGGCACGTGGGCGGCAAGGACGACCTGGTCATGCTGATGGTGGAGGCGGTGATCGACGAGTTCGCGCTGCCGCCGGAGCCGCCGGAGGGCTGGCGGGCCAGGCTGGAGACGTCCGCCCGCCTGCAGTGGGCCGCCTACCGCGCCCACCCGTGGATGGCGCGGCTCGCCTCGATCACCCGGCCGCTGCCCTCGCCGTCACTGCTCAAGCACACCGAGTGGGTCATGCGGGCGCTGGAGGGCACCGGGCTCGACCCCGTGACCAAGATGCACGTGCACACCCTGCTCTACAGCTACGTGCAGGGCATCGCCGCCAACCTCGAGCTGGAGCAGCGGGCCCAGGCCGCCACCGGGATCACCGCCGACGAATGGATGAAGGGGCAGGAGGACGTCATGCGCCAGATCGCCGGGTCCCGCGACTATCCCGCCTTCGCCACGCTCATCGGGGAACTGGGCGACGACTTCGACCTCGACCTGGACCGCCTCTTCGAGTTCGGCCTGAGCCCCCTCCTCGACGGCCTCACCACCGTCATCGACCCCCACTGAGGCCTCAAGGGGCACGCGCCGCCCCTCCGGGACGCAGTCCGCCCGCCGTCCGCGCGGGCTCGCCGCGCTCCCCCTCAAGGGACGCCCGCCGCCTTCAGCGCCGCTCCGGGAGCGCGCTGAGACCCGCCAGGCCTCCGACCCCCTCCAGCGGACGCGGGCCGCCGCCACGAGCACTCCTCCGCCCCTCGGCCCTCGCCGGAAGCGCGGCAGGGACATCCCGCCCCCTGCCTCCCTCGAAGGGACCTCAGCCGGTCTCCCTCCAAGGTGCCTCAGCCGGGAGTGCGGCGGGAGACCTCCCGTGCCGGCCTTCCCCCGTAGGGGCCTCAGCCGGGAGTGCGGTGGGAGACCTCCCGTGCCGGCCTTCCCCCGTAGGGGCCTCAGCCGGGAGTGCGGTGGCGCCTGTCCCCTCTTCTCTTCCCCCAAGGGACCTCAGCCGGAGTGCGGTGGGAAAGGCCCGGCCGGGCTAGTCGGAGATCTGGATGCGCAGGCGCCGGAAACCGCGCCCCTTGCTCTCGATCTTGGCGACCTTGATGTGCCCGATCTGCTTCGTGGAGGCCACGTGCGTGCCCCCGTCCGCCTGGGTGTCCAGGCCGACGATGTCGACGATCCGCACGTCCTGCACGGTCTCCGGCACCAGGTTCGTGGCCGTGCGGATGATGTCGGGGATCGCGAACGCATCGGCCCGGGGCAGCACCCGCACGTCGATGCGCCGGTCGGCGACGATCTCGGCGTTGCAGGCGTCCTCCACGGCCTCCTTGAACCCGGCCGGCACCTCGGGCAGGTTGAAGTCCATGCGCGCACTGAGCTCGTCCATGTTGCCGCCCGTGACCAGGCAGCCGTAGTCCCTGAACACCACGCCGCACAACACGTGCAGGCCGGAGTGCGTACGCATGAGGGCCGAGCGCCGCGCGTCGGCCACCGCGCCCGTCACCACGGTGCCCACCGGCGGGATCGGGTCGCCTTCGGCCGGGATCAGGTAGAGATCGTCACCTTTGCGCACCCCCGCGATGCGGGTCTCCACACCCTGCCAGATCAGAACCCCGTGATCCGCCGGCTGGCCGCCCCCGCCCGGATAGAATGCCGACCTGCTCAGCACGATCCCCTCAGGCGTGGCATCGAGGACGACGGCCTCGAAGTCACGTAGATTCTGGTCCGACAGTTCCAGTCGCTGCGTGCGCCCGTGGAGGTCGTAGGTCATATCGGCAGCCTAGTGCCCGAGGTGGTCATGCGTGACCTGACGCGAGTCGCCCTGGTCATGACGATGCTGGTCGTGCCGGCGTGCAGCGGTGCGGAGGTTCCGCCCGCCCCGCCGCGCCCGGCCGCGAAGCCGAAGCCGGCGGCGCCGGTGATGATGTTCCTGGGTGACAGCTTCACCGTCGGCTCCGGGCCGGTGCCGCGGTGGCAGTCGTACGCGTCCCAGGCAGCCCGTCTCCTGGGCCGCCAGCCGATCATCGCGGGCGCGGGTGGCACGGGTTTCTGCAACGCCGGCCGGGCGGGGCGTACGTTCGAGCGCTCCTTCGAGGTGGAGCTGGCCTGGCGGCCGGCCCCCGACCTGCTGGTCATCTCGGGCGGCCACAACGACCGGCGCTGGAGGCCCGCCCACGTGCGCCGCGCCGCCGCGAACCTGCTGGCCGAGGTGCGCTCGCGCTGGCCGGGCACGAGGACCGTCATGGTCGGCCCGATCTGGCTGGAGGACGCGCCGCGAAAGGCGTACGCGGTGCGCGACGCCCTGGCGCGGGCGGCCAAGGCCGGCGGCGTGCCGTTCCTCGACCCCATGCGCAGGCGCTGGCCGCCGGAGGCGATCCTGCCCGACGGCGTGCATCCCACGCTCGCCGGGCACGAGAGCATCGCCGCCTGGCTGGCGGCCGAGCTGGGGTGACCTACCAGGGGCCGTAAGGCCCGCTGTTGCCCCGGCCGCCCATGCCCTTGACGGCGGGCTTCACGTCGACGATGTAGATGGTGGCCGCGATGACCGCCGCGATCGAGAACAGGCCGAGGCCGATGCCGATGAACTGGACGCCGCCGACGAGCATGAAGGCGTTGAGATAGCTCCACGCCCCGGCGCCGGAGAACAGCGTGGCCAGCCCCAGGATGAGCAGCCACAGGTTCTTCTGCAGCTTGCCCGCCGAGATGAACGCGTTGGCCGGCACCCGGAGCGCGTGCACGAGCGCGTAGATCGACATGCCCAAGATGGCTACGGCGAGCACCAGGAAGAGGAGGTTGAAGACCCCGTTGATCATACTCATGTTGTCGTCTCCGCCCAACGCCGCGATCCAAACGGCTTCAGCCTAATAGGCACCCCCGACATGCGGGCACCCCTGAACGGAAAGGCCCGCCTCCCGATGGGAGACGGGCCTCTGTCGAGGATCAGGCCTTGGCCCGGGGCGTGCGGGTCTTCTTGACGGGCTGGACGGGCTCGGCGACGGGCGGCTCGGCGGCCTCCGACACCTCTTCGAGCTCGAGCGCGGCCTCGCCGCTGGCCTTGCTGACGACCTTGCGGCCGCGCGTGGCGAAGTCCTCGTAGACCTCGGTGGCCTTGTGGGTGAGCTGGTCGGCGTACTCGCGGGCCTTCTCCGGGAACTCCCTGGCGATGCCCTCGGCCTTGTCGGCGTATTCGCGGGCCTTCACCGGCAGATCCTTGGCGAGGTCGTAGCGGCGCGACTGCAGCCTCTGCAGCTGCTCGGGCAACTCACGCAGTTTCTCGACCGCGTAGTCGCCGGCACCGGCCACGGCGTAGAACGGCTTGGACTCGGTGAGCTTCTTGACCTCGGTGGCGAGCGTCATGGGTTAACCTTCCTTGGTTTCCTGGGTGACGTTGCCGTTGCGTGAGGTCGCCGCAAAGGGCTCAAGAGCGGCGAGAAACTCCTCGGGCAGCGGCTCGTCGTCCGAATCGGAGTCGTGCCGGGGACGAGCGTTCTGGGAGGTCTGCTCGTCTTCGGCACGCTTCTCCTTGCGGAACGACTCATAAATGTCGATCAGCACTTGGCGTTGCCGTTCGCTGAGATGCGTGTCGGCTCTGATCGTGGTGATCACGTCGCTGGGCGGGTCGCGGTCCTCGATGAGGCCCGCCTGCACGTAGAGCGCCTGCGAGGAGATGCGCAGACCTTTGGCGATCTGGTTGAGGATCTCCGCGCTCGGCTTGCGCAGGCCGCGCTCGATCTGGCTCAGGTAGGGGTTGGAGACCCCGGCCGCCGCGGCGAGCTGGCGCAGCGAGATCTTCGCCTGCTGCCGCTGGTCGCGGATGTATTCACCGATCGAGCCGACTTTGGGTAGTGCCATATCTGTAGTCTGCCCCGTGGTGCTTGCAATTGCAAACGGGGTGGTTAACTGCAGCAAGCGTTAGAGCTGGAAAACCCACAGACATGGGGCAGCGGTGACCAAAGTCACAGACAGTGCGATGAATCCGTAACGCACCGACGCGGCCAGCTCGGGACCGGGCTTGATCAGGCGATCGACCCTGGCCATGACGTTGTGGGCGTGCACGCCGAGCATGCCGTGCGGGGTCGGCATGGCGCCCGCCGTACCGAACCTGAGCAGCGCCGTGGCCAGCCGGCGCGGCGAGCAGTAGCGGCGGGCCCGGTCGTCGGCGGCCATCTCGATCAGCAGCTCCACCTGGGCCTGCGCATCGGCCACCACCTTGGACCAGGGCAGCGCCCGGCGCAGCGCGGCGAAGGGCAGCAGCACCAGGTCGTGGCGCTCGCGTACGTGGGCGGCCTCGTGCGCCAGCACGGCCGCCAGCTCGTCCTCCGACAGCAGCTTGAGCGCGCCCTCGCTGACCACGACCTGCGAGCGCAGCCCCGGCACGCAGTAGGCGGCGGCGCTGGGGTGGGCCAGCACCCGTACGCCCGGCACGCCCGGGTCGTCGTGGGAGATCAGCGCGAGCAGCATGCGGTGCCGGCGGCGGGCCCGCAGCGCCTGCACGCCCGCGGTGAGCAGCACCGCGATCAGCACGGCCAGCGCGGTGAGACCCGCGATCAGGGCCAGCACGTGCAGCGGGTCCCACGCCTGCGCCGGGGTCTCGCCGTGCGCGAACGCGATCAGCCCGGGCAGCACCCCCACCCCGTACGGCTGCACGGCGTAGGCGAGCATCGCGCCCGTGGTGGCCAGGCCCCAGGACACGCCGAGGGACTGCCAGAGAATGATGGCCAGCCGGGGGGCGCGTGAGGTCCACCCGGCTCTGGTGAAACGCCAGGAGCCAACCGCGCACGCCGTGGCGAGCGCTGCCAGCGCCGCTGCCGTGATCACTCTTCCTCCAGCTCCGTAAGGGCTCTGCGCAGGATCTCCGCCTCCGTGCCCGACACGGCCTGGGCGAAGCGGGTCAGGGCGGCCGAGCGGTCGCCCGTCAGGTCCAAGGCTTCCAGCATAAGCTCGGCGATGTATGCGTCGCGGCTTTCCGCCGGCTGATACCTCCACGCGCGACCGTCGCGGGTGCGCTCGAGGAAGCCCTTACGGGTGAGGCGGTCGAGAACGGTCATGACCGTGGTGGGGGCGAGGTCGCGGTCGGCTATCAGCCGGCCGACCTCGCGGGCGGTCAGCGCGCTGCTCTCCGCCCAGAGGATGTCCATGATGCTGCGCTCAAGCTCGCCAAGACCCTTCACGCCCTTCAGGGTAGCTCTACAACGTGTCGAGCTGGCATCCGGGTTCGCCGATTTCGTGTCCGCGGGCGTGGCGGGCCGGGTCCGGCAAGGGCCGTGGCAGGCTCGGTGAGATGAAGCTCACGCTGGTCCGAGGGGACATCACCGAGCAGCGGGTGGACGCGGTCGTCAACGCCGCCAACTCCTCCCTCATGGGTGGCGGTGGCGTCGACGGCGCCATCCACCGCCGCGGTGGCCCCGAGATCCTGGAGGAGTGCCGGAAGCTGCGCGCCTCCCGCTACGGCAAGGGCCTGCCGACCGGTCAGGCCGTGGCCACCACGGCCGGGCGGCTGCCCGCCCGGTGGGTCATCCACACGGTGGGGCCGGTCCACTCCAGGTCGGAGGACCGCTCCGCGCTGCTGGCCTCCTGCTATCGGGAGTCGTTGCGGGTGGCCGACTCGCTGGGCGCCACGTCGGTGGCCTTTCCCGCGATCTCGACCGGCATCTTCGGCTGGCCCATGGACGACGCCGCCGTGATCGCCCTGGAGACGGTGCGGCAGGCGGACACGACGGTGGAGGACATCCGGTTCGTGCTGTTCGACGAGGACGCTTACGCCGTCTTCGAGGCGCGCCTCTGACGAGGCGCGCCGTCGAGGACGGGGTCAGGGCGCGCCTCTGAGGGGGAGGCGCGCCTCGGGGCGGGGGTCAGGGGGTCCAGGGCGGCGCGACGGCCCAGGTCACGTCCTGGTCATAGCTCGCGGAGGCGTCGAAGGCGTGCGAGCCGCCCGGCACCGCGATGTGGACCGCCTCGGCGTAGTGGCGGACGGCGTGGTTCGAGATGTTGGACGAGGCCAGCGTGACCCCGGTGCCCCCGGCCCTGGGCGGCTGGGCGCAGAACGTGGCGTCCTGGTCGAACAGGGCGGTCCCGTCGCGGGCGTCCTTGCGTACCCGGAAGTCGGCGTGCCGCAGGTAGTGGCCGGGGAAGTTGCGCGACTCGAAGGAGTAGCAGCTCCCGTCGGCCAGCCCCCGCCGCACGTAGAACGTGGCGTCCGCCTTGAGCGCGGCCGGACTGGCCGCCGTCACCACGTCGGTACGCGCCAGCGAGTCCTGGTGCCGCAGGTACCGGTCGGTGAAGCCCGGCGTGGTCACGCGCAGCGACTGGGCCGCCCCCACGGTCAGGTTCGCACCGCTGCGCCACCACGGAGCGGAGGGCAGCCAGGTGACGTCGGCGGCGAACGAGGTGGCGGTGTCCCAGGCGTTCGGGCCGCCGCTGCGCGCCACGTAGACGGCGTCGGCGTGGTGGCGCAGGAAGTGGCCCGGCAGGTTGAGCGACTCCAGCGACACGCCGGTCCCCGCCTGCGCCGCTCGGGCGCAGAACGTGGCGTCCTGGTCGTACAGGGCGGTCCCGTCGCGGGCGTCCTTGCGTACCCGGAAGTCGGCGTGCCGCAGGTAGTGGCCGGGGAAGTTGCGTGACTCGAAGGAGAAGCACGTGCCGTCGGCCAGCCCCGGGCGCACCCAGAACGTGGCGTCCTGCCGGAGCCCGTCCGCACTCGCGGCGTTCACCACGTCCGTGCGGGCCAGGCCGTCCTGGTGGCGCAGGAAGCGGTCGGTGTGGCCGGCGGTGGTGACGCGGAGCGAGACGAGGCCGCCCGCCGCCAGGCCGGTGGCGGACTGGATCACGGAGCGGTTCACGGCCCGTACGCGCTCGGCGTTCATCTTGAGCACCCGCCGGTCGTACGTCCACAGGCCGTTGACCTCGTTCTCGACGTCCGTGGGCTGGGTGTAGATGGAGGCCGACAGGCCGTTGTTCACGATCAGCGGCTTGAGCTGCTCGTTGACCGAGACGTACCGGTTGGTCAGGGCCGTGGCGTCGGCGGTCATCTCGTACGCGAAGCCGGTGCCCGGCCACTGGTGCCCGGGGCTGAGCAGGCCGAGGCCGCCGAACTCGCCGAGCACGGCCACCCTGGTCGCGCTGGGCCGCTGGGGCGAGCCGGGGCCGACGTAGATGTGGTCGTCCACCACGTCGCCGTTGCCGCCGTCGAAGCCGCAGCAGTTGGAGCCGGAGTTGTTGTTCACCAGGCGGCTCGGGTCCCAGCTCTTGACCAGGTCGGCGATGCGGGCCGGGTCGTACTCGCCCCAGCCCTCGTTGAACGGCACCCACTGCACGATCGAGGTGATCCCGCGCAGGTGGTCCACCATGCGGCGCAGCTCGCTCTCGAAGTTGGCGCGGTCGGCGGTCGAGGGGGCGGCGCCGGTGCGCATCGAGGGCATGTCCTGCCAGACCAGCAGGCCCAGCCGGTCGGCCCAGTAGTACCAGCGGGCGGGCTCGATCTTGACGTGCTTGCGCACGGTGTTGAAGCCGAGCGCCTTCTGCTGCTCCAGGTCGAAGCGCAGGGCGGCGTCGGTGGGGGCGGTGGAGATGCCGTCGGGCCAGTAGCCCTGGTCGAGCGTGCCCATCTGGAAGACGAACCGGCCGTTCAGCGTCGGGCGCAGGACACCGCCGACGACGGCCTTGCCCACCGACCTCATCCCGAAATATCCGGTCACGACGTCGCCGCCGCCGGTGCCGGTCAGCGTGACCCTGAGGTCGTACAGGAAGGGGTCGTCGGGCGTCCACAGCCGGGCGTTCGGCACCGGCACCCGCAGGTGCGCCCCGATCGCGCCGGTCGCCGTGCCGACGACGCTCCCGCCCGTCATGACCTCGGCCCGCACCTGCCGGCCGGACGCCCCGGCCGCCTGCACGACGAGGTCGAGCTGCCCGGCGGCCACGTCGGGCGTGGTGTCCAGGCGGGTGATGCTCGCGGCGTCGACCGGCTCCATCCACACGGTCTGCCAGATGCCGGAGTGGGCGGTGTAGAAGATCCCGCCGGGCGCGCGGCGCTGCTTGCCGATGGGCGCGCCGGTGGCGTCCACGGGGGCGTACACGCCGACGATGAGCTCGTTCGAGCCGGAGCGCAGGGCTCCGGTGATGTCGAGGCTGAACGGGTCGTACCCGCCGGTGTGGGTGCCGACCGAGGTGCCGTTCACCCACACCCGGGTCTCCCAGCTCACCGCGCCGAAGTTGAGCCGCACCCGGCGGCCCGACCAGCTGCCCGGCACGGTGAACGTCCTGCGGTACCACATGCGGTCCTCGTGCCGCTGGACGCGCGACAGGCCCGACTCGATCGGGTACGGCACCAGCACCTGCTCGGCGAGGTTCTGGCCGACGGGCGGGGTGGTGATGGAGCCGGTCCCGGCGAACTGCCACAGGCCGTTGAGGTTCTGCCATTCGGAGCGTACGAGCTGGGGCCGCGGATACTCCGGCAACGCGTTGTCCGGGGTCACCTCGGCGGTCCATGGGGTGGTGAGCGGGGGCGCGGCCAGCGCCTCCTGCACGGGTAAGGCGACGACTGCTCCTGAGAGGACCAGCACCGCGGTGAGGCGGCGGGCCCAGCCTGAGAATCTGCTCATCTCGGCTCCTTGACGAGGACCGGTGCTGACTCCCCCCGACAGGTTGCGACCGAACTTGAACGAGTTAGACCGCACCGTGACCATATACCGGAGATCACGTGTGCGAAATAGACCATTTGCCGGAGATCCGCGGCCGACTTACCGGGGAGCCACGGCCGACCACGGGAGCGTCAGCTCGCCCAGCCGCCACCGGGCGTCGCCCCCCAGCGGCGGGCCGGACGGCACGGGCCAGGACCCGGACAGGACGTGGATCGCGGCCAGCCACCGCTGCCGTCGCCCATGAGCCCCGTACGGGGCGCTGACCGCCCAGGCCCGGTCGAAGTCCCTCAGGAACGCATGAATCCGCTCACCCGGCACGTTCCGGTGGATGAGCGTCTTCGGCAGCCGGTCCGCCAGGTCCGAAGGCCGCTCGTAGGCATCGAACCGGGCGGAGAACGTGACCGTCCGGGGCCCGTCGGGCGAGAGCCCCACCCAGACCGCCCGCCGCCCGTTCTCGGACGACGTGCCCTCGACCAGGACACCGCCCGGGGCCAGACGGCCCCTGAGCGCGTCCCAGTAGCGCCACGCCTCGTCCTCCCCGTACTGCCGCAGCACGTTGAAGGCCCGCACCAGCGTCGGCGGGCGCGGGACCGGCAACTCGAAGCCGCCCAGCCGGAAGCTCAACCCCTCCCGCTCGTACGGCTTCGCCACCGCCACCCTGGCCGGGTCGATCTCGATCCCCACCACCTCGACGCCCGGGGCCACCCGGCGCAACCGGGTGAACAGCTCCAGCGTGGTGGTGTGCGAGGCGCCGTACCCGAGATCCACCACGAGGGGCCGGCCGGCCGAGCGCAGCAGCGGGCCGTGCACGGCCGCGATCCAGCGATCGCAGCGCCGCAGCCGGTTGTGCCCGGTCGTGCCCCGCGTGATCGTCCCGACCGGCTTAGCCACTTACGCGGTGCACCTTGTGCTGCGCGGCCTGGGCACGGGGGCGGATGACCAGCCGGTCGACGTTCACGTGGGCCGGGCGGGTCACGCACCAGGCGATCGCGTCGGCCACGTCGTCGGCGGTCAGCGGCCCCGGCACGCCGTCGTACACGCGGGCCGCGGCCGCCTCGTCGCCCCGGAACCGATTGACCGCGAACCCCTCTGTCTGCACCATCCCGGGCGCGATCTCGACGATCCGCACCGGCTGCCCGACCAGCTCCAGGCGGAGCGTCTCGGCCATCGTGCGCTGGGCGTGCTTGGCCGCGACGTAGCCGCCCCCGCCCTCGTACGCGCCCAGCGCCGCCGTCGACGTGAGCATCACCAGCACCCCGTCGCCCGACTCGACGAGTTTGGGGACCAGCGCCTGGGTCATGCGAAGGGACCCGAGCACATTCGTGTCGTACATCCGCTGCCAGTCATCCAGCCGCCCCTCCGCCACCGAATCCAGCCCGAGCGCGCCTCCCGCGTTGTTCACCAGCACGTCACAGCGCTCCAGCGCGGCGGCCAGCGCGTCCACCGACTCCTGAGAGGTCACATCCAACGTCACCGGCCTGATCGAGGGCACCTCCGCGGCCAGCTTCTCCAGGCGGTCGCGGCGCCGGGCGCCCGCCACCACGTCATAACCCTCGGCGGCGAGCCGACGCGCGGTCGCCTCCCCGATCCCGCTGCTCGCACCGGTCACCACAGCCGTTTTCCGCATGCCCTCATCCTGCCAGGAGGTGATTGGGGCGGCCCTGTACCCCCTCTTGTGACTGTCTGTCGGGAATGTCGAAAAAATCTGCATGGTTATAACCCGCTTGGAGGTGGTGTCGAGTGAGGCGACGACGGGTCAGCCGGGTCGCGACCATCAGCATGCACACATCGCCGCTGGACCAGCCCGGAACGGGCGACGCCGGCGGCATGAACGTGTACATCGTCGAGTCCGCCAAGCGGCTGGCTCAGCTCGGTGTGGAGGTGGAGATCTTCACCCGGGCCACCGCCCGTGACCTGCCACCCGTGGCCGAACTGGCCCCAGGGGTCCTCGTACGCCATCTCACCGCGGGCCCGTACGAGGAGATGGACCGCGGCGACCTCCCCGGCCAGCTGTGCGCGTTCCTGTCGGAGGTGCTGCGCACGGAGGCGATGTACGACCCTGGCCGTTACGACGTCATCCACTCCCACTACTGGCTGTCCGGCCAGGTCGGCTGGCTGGCCAAGGAACGCTGGGGCGTGCCCCTCGTCCACACCATGCACACCATGGCCAAGGTCAAGAACCTGCTGCTCGCCGAGGGCGACAAGCCGGAGCCCCAGGCCCGCGTGGTCGGCGAGGAACAGGTCGTCAACATCGCCGACCGCCTCGTCGCCAACACCGCCGACGAGGCTCGCGAGCTCATCGACCTGTACGGCGCCCCCGAGCAACGCGTCGCGGTCGTGAACCCCGGCGTCAACCTCAACCTCTTCCAGCCGGCTTCTCAGGGCGCCGCCCGGCACCGCCTCGGTCTCCCGCAGGACGCGCACGTCCTGCTCTTCGTCGGCCGCATCCAGCCGCTCAAGGCCCCGGACGTGCTGCTCCGCGCCGCCTCCAGGATGCTCATCGACGAGCCATCCCTGCGCGAGCGCCTGGTGGTCGCGTGCGTGGGCGGACCCTCGGGCAACGGCCTGGCCAGGCCCTCCCTCCTCACCGACCTGGCCGGCGAGCTGGGCATCTCCGACGTCGTCCGGCTCGTCCCCCCGGCTCCCCAGGAGGAACTGGCCGACTGGTACCGGGCCGCCTCGATCACGGTCGTCCCCTCGTACAGCGAGTCGTTCGGCCTGGTGGCGCTGGAGTCGCAGGCCTGCGGCACGCCGGTGGCGGCCGCGGCGGTCGGCGGGCTGCGCACGGCCGTCCGCGACGGGGTCTCGGGCCTGCTCGTCAACAGCCACGACCCGGCCGAGTGGGCGCAGGCGCTGTGCCGCTTCATCAAGGCGCCGCTCTGGCGCGACCAGCTCTCGGAGGGCGCCCGCGCGCACGCCGCCGCGTTCGGCTGGCAGGCCACGGCCTCGCGACTGGTGGAGGTGTACGCCGGCGCCGTCGCGAATCTGCACAAGGTCCCCGTGGCCGTACCGACCTTCTGACCGTACTTTGTTCTGGGGGCTTCTATTGTGGACGGCATGCGCGATGTCGTCGAAGCCGCGCTCAAGGCCGCGGACGTCACCTACGACGAGCCGCGGCCCGGAGCGTTCCTGGCCAAACTCCCCGGACAGCACAAGCTCGCCACCATGACCTGGCTGATCGTGGGGGAGCGGGTGCTGCACGTCGAGGCGTTCTTCTGCCGCCAGCCCGACGAGAACCACGCCGAGTTCTACCGCTGGCTGCTGGGCAAGAACGGCTCGATGTACGGGGTGCACTTCTCGCTCGACCCGGTGGGCGACGTCTACCTGGTCGGCCGGATACCGCTCACGGCCGTCACGGGGGAAGAGGTGGACCGGCTGCTCGGGTGCGTGCTGACGTACTCGGACGACTGGTTCGACCGGGCGCTGGAGCTGGGCTTCGCCTCCTCGATCAGGCGTGAATGGGAGTGGCGGGCCAAGCGCGGCGAGTCCCTGGCGAACCTCCAGGCCTTCGCCCGCTTCGCCGACCCGGACAGGTGAGCCCCGCGTGGCCCGGCCATAGGATTGGCCGCATGGCGACTTTGGTGCTGCTTAGGCACGGCGAGAGTGACTGGAACGCGAAGGGCCTGTTCACCGGTTGGGTGGACGTGAGCCTCTCCGCCAAGGGCGAGGACGAGGCCCGCCGCGGCGGCAAGCTCCTCCAGGAAGCCGGACTGCGCCCGGACGTCCTCCACACCAGCCTCTTGACCAGGGCCATCCAGACGGCTCAGCTGGCGCTGGCGGAGGCCGACCTGCTCTGGCTCCCGGTGAAGCGCAGCTGGCGCCTCAACGAGCGCCACTACGGCGCCCTGCAGGGCAAGAACAAGGCGCAGACCAGGGAGGAGTTCGGCGAGGAGCAGTTCATGCTGTGGCGCCGCTCCTACGACGTGCCCCCGCCCCCCATCGCGGACGACGACGAATACTCCCAGGCCGGTGACCGCCGCTACGCCCTCCTCCCCTCGGAGCTCATGCCCCGCACGGAGTGCCTGAAGGACGTGGTCGACCGCATGCTCCCGTACTGGTACGACGAGATCGTCCCCGACCTGGCAGCCGGCCGCACGGTCCTGGTGGCGGCCCACGGCAACTCCCTGCGGGCCCTGGTGAAGCACCTGGACGGGATCAGCGACGAGGAGATCGCGGGGCTGAACATCCCTACGGGGATCCCGCTGGTGTACGAGCTCGACGCGGACTACCGGCCGACGGTCCGCGGCGGCCGGTACCTGGACCCGGAGGCCGCCAAGTCCGCCATCGAGGCCGTCGCCAACCAGGGCCGCTGACCACCCGGGGGGCCTCCCGGCCCCGGCCGCGCGGCTTCAGGGAACCGGCACTTCCCCAACCGCGACGAGCGACCGCGGGGCCGATCATCGCGCAGCCGCTTGAGCTGGGCGAAGGCTTCCCTTCGCCCAGCCCGGTAACCGGTCTGCCCGCAGACGATGCTAGGCCCGCCACGAAGGGCTTCTCGCAAGTTCAGCGATTGCGGGGCCGCTATGCACCGGTTAATTCTTGGTTGGCGGCCAGATTTCCCATTGCGGAGGCGGGTCGCTCTCTGCGGTGAACCGCTTGGCTCTGTCCACGCAATCGGGGCAGACCGGCTCATCGGCGGATCTGGCCACGGATTCGGGCGTGGCCGGACGTAGGGTGCCGAAGAACGTGATCCCCGGCGGGAGGCCGGTCTCGCGATCGATCAGGAAGGTCATGACCTCCTTGGGGTCGTAGCTGAAGGTGCGCTTGCACGCATAGCACCGGCCCGTCGTCCTCGCGTCATCGTCCGCCATCAGCCCTCCCGGCAGTCACCGTACAGCTCCAGCATCGCCCATCCCCGATCGATGCCCAAGACGCCGGACACCGTCGCCCGCCAGTCGCCCGTCAGCCCGCCCGCCGCCAGGTTCACCGCGCGACGCGGAAGAACTCGCGCAGGTCGCCGACGAGCAGGTCGGGTGCCTCCATCGCCGGGAAGTGGCCACCCCGGTCGAACTCCGACCAGTGCTCGACGGTGTTCGCCGGGTCGGCGAGGGCACGGATCGTCAGATCCGCCGCGAACACCGCGATCCCCTGCGGCGGTGCCGGCGCGGACGGCCACCCGGCCTGATCGTCGCCGGACTGGCCGGAGGCGATCTCACGGTAGGCGCGCATTCCCTCGTAGACGATGTCGGCCGAGGACGCGCCGGAGCCGGTGAACCAGTACAGGCTCACGTTGGTGAGCAACCGGTCGCGGCCCACCGCGTCCTCGGGCAGCTCGGCGGCAGGATCGGTCCACTCCTTGAACTTCTCCGCGATCCACGCCAACTGTCCGATCGGCGAGTCGGTCAGCGAGTAGGCCAGGGTCTGCGGGCGGGTGGACTGCAGGTGCAGGTAGCCGAGGCCATCTTGGCGGGCGGCATTGAACCGCTCGGCGCGCGTCCGGTCCGCGGCGGACAGGCCGTCCAGATCGACGGGCGGGCCCAACGGGTACGGCGACGGACCGTTGATGTGGGTGGCGACCACGTGGCCGGGGGCGGCCATGGGCAGCAGCATGGTCACGCCACCCCCGACATCGCCTCCTTGCGCGGCGAATCGCCGGTAGCCGAGCCGGCTCATCAGCTCCCCGAACGCGGCGGCCACCCGGAACAGGTTGCCCCAGCCCGGTTCCCGCACCGGGTTGGAGAACCCGAAACCGGGCAGCGACGGGATCACGACGTGGAACGCGTCCGCCGGGTCACCCCCGTGCGCGCGGGGATCGGTCAGCGGCCCGATCACGTCCAGGAAGTCCACGAACGAGCCTGGCCAGCCGTGGCAGAGGATCAGCGGCAGCGCATCCGGCTCGGGTGAGCGGACGTGCAGGAAGTGGATGTCCTGGCCGTCGATCGTGGTCACGAACTGCGGGTGCTCGTTCAGCGTCTTCTCCTGCGCGCGCCAGTCGAAGCCGTTCGCCCAGTAGGCCGCCAACTCCTTGAGGTAGTCCACGGGAACGCCGCGCTCCCAACCAGTTCCGCGGATCTGCCGGGGCCAGCGGGTACGGGTGAGGCGATCGCGCAGATCGTCCAGTTCGCCCTGCGGGATGTCGACGCGGAACGGGCGGATGTCGGTGTTGTTGTCCATACCGGGAAACATAGGAGCGATACAGGAACCTTCCGTTCCTGTATCCGGGCAGACTTGGAAGCATGTCGGACACAGCACAACGACTGCTGCGGCTGCTCTCCTTGTTGCAGACGCCGCGGGACTGGAGCGGACCGGAGCTGGCCGAGCGGCTCGGCGTCACCGCGCGCACCGTCCGCAACGATGTGGAACGCCTGCGCGGTCTCGGCTATCCGGTGCAGGGGATCAGGGGCGTCACCGGCGGTTACCGCCTCGGGGCGGGTGCGGAGTTGCCGCCGCTGCTGCTCGACGACGATGAAGCGGTCGCCGTCGCGGTCGGGCTGCGGGTGGGCGCCACACAGGGCGCGGTCACCGGCATCGAGGAGGCGGCGCTGCGTGCCCTGGCCAAGCTGGAACAGATGCTGCCGTCGCGGCTTCGCCGTCGTGTCAACGGCTTGCGCGCCTACCTCGTCCCGCTTCCGCACGCGGGCCCCAGCGTGGACGCCGACACGCTCACCGCGATCGCGGCGGCCTCGCGCGACCACGAGCGGCTCCGGTTCGACTACGTCGGCCATGACGGGTCGGCCGGCCGCCGCGAGGTCGAGCCGCACCGGCTGGCCCACAATCGAGGCCGCTGGTACCTGGTCGGATGGGACGTCGCGAGGTCCGATTGGCGCACGTTCCGGGTGGACCGGATGCGGTTGCGGACGCCGAACGGCCCGCGGTTCACCCCACGCGAGGACCCTGGCGGTGACCTCGCCGGCCACGTCGCCACCGGCCTGGCCACCGCGACCTGGCAGTGCCGGGCCCGGGTGATGGTGCGCGCCCCGGCCGAACACGTGCGCGAGCGGCTGCCGTCCGGCATTCCGGTGGAACCCTTGGGCGATGACGCCTGCGTGGCCGAGGTCGGCTCGGACACACCGCAGATGCTGGCCTGCTATCTGGGCATGCTCGACGCCGACTTCGAGGTCACCGAGCCGCCCGAACTCGTCGCGGCGATCCGCACGTTGGCCGGCCGCTACCGGCAGGCGGTTCCGGAGGGTGCCTGAGGGACACGAGCGATCACCGCCTCGGCCGGCCTGCCCGGCACCCGCGCGAGATCATCGCTCCGGAACTCCGGCGATGGGGGCCAGACGGTGGGCGATCCTCCGGTCGTGGTCGCCGCGCCGCACCTCCACTCCCTGCGGGGCACGGGCGGGATCCCGCACGACCGCGACCACGCCCCGGCCCTCGCGGCCGGCGCACATCTCAGGGCGGAGTCCGGGTGTTCGGCCCGGTCCCGCACCGTGGGCTGTTAGCTTGGGCGAGCCCCGGTGACCAGGTAAACGACGTCCTGGGCGACCCGCACCGCATGATCCGCGTACCGCTCGTAATACCGCCCGACCAACGTGATGTCGATCGCCGGCTCCACCCCGTGCTGCCAGTCCTTGGCCAAGATGCTCCTGAACAGCCTGCGATGCAACCGGTCCATCGCGTCGTCGTCCTGCTCCAGCTCCAGCGCCGAGTCCACGTCCCGCGACGCCACGCAGCTCCCGGCCTTCGTGACCAGGTTCTCCGCGATCTGGCCCATCTCCAGGATGGTGGAGCGCACCTCCGGCGGGATCGCCGAGTCGGGGTGGCGCAGCCTGGCCACCTTGGCCACGTGCACGGCCAGGTCGCCCATACGCTCGAGGTCGGTGCCCATGCGCAGCGCCGTGATGACCATTCTCAGGTCCACCGCGACCGGCTGCTGCCTGGCCATCAGCTCGAAGATCGAGGTCTCGACCTCCGCGAACGTGGCGTTCACTTCCTCGTCGCGGGAAATGACGCTCTCGGCGAGCTGGAGGTCGGCGTCGAGGAGGGCCGTGGTGGCACGAGAAATGGCCGAGCGGACAAGCCGGGTCATCTCGACCAGCTTGTCGGTCAGCGAATCAAGTTCTTCATGGTACGCGTCGCGCATGTCGTCACCGTACGGCCCGGTCGATGAACGAACCCCTACAGCAAGATGAACTTTCCAGGAAAGGGTCGTTCATCCCCTGATGAGGGGGTCTGTCCCTGCGGAAACGCCACCTACCATCGGAGGCATGAGTGAGATGGCCATGAGCTTCGCGGCCCTGGCCGGATTCGTGGTGGGCGCCCTGGCGGTCCTGTTCTACCGCAATCAGATCGAGGCCCCCAGCCGTACCGCCGCGACCGATGGCGTGGAGACCGGCGCCGCGCTGCCGCAAGGCGTCGCGTCCGTGCTGGCCGTGCTGCCCTCGTCCGCGGTGGTGCTGGACGCCCACGACCGCGTCCTGCGCGCCAGCTCGGCCGCACGGGCGTTCGGGCTGGTCAAGGGTGACCGCCTGATGGCCGCGGAGCTGCTCGCCCTGGCGAGACAGGTACGCCGCGACGGCGAGATCCGCGAGAGCGAGATCGACGTCGCCGGGCACAAGTTCGGCCAGGAGACCACCAACTTCGCCGTCCGCGTGGCACCTCTCGGCTCCTACGGCCAGGTGCTGGTGCTGGCCGAGGACCAGACCGAGCGGCGCCGGGTCGAGGCCGTGCGCCGCGACTTCGTCGCCAACGTCAGCCACGAGCTGAAGACCCCGGTGGGCGCCATGAGCCTGCTGGCCGAGACCATCCAGGACGCCGCCGACGACCCCGAGGCGGTCAGCCGCTTCGCCGGGCGCATGCAGCACGAGGCGGCCCGGCTCAACTACCTCATCCAGGACCTGATCACGCTCAGCAGGATCCAGGGCGCCGAGCCCATCCCCACTCCGGGCCAGGTCTCGATCGACGAGGCCGTCAACGACGCCATCGACCACTGCAACACCAGGGCCGTCGCCAAGGACATCGCGCTCGTCACCGGCGGCACCGAGGGCCTGCGCATCTGGGGTGACGACGAACTGCTCGTCACCGCCCTGCGCAACCTGATCGACAACGCGGTCGCCTACAGTCCCGAGCACACGAGGGTCGTCGTCAGCGTGCGGCCCGCGGGCGACTCCGTCGAGATCAGCGTCAGCGACCAGGGCATCGGCATTCCCGAGGAGGCGCTGGAGCGCATCTTCGAGCGATTCTTCCGCGTCGACGCGGCCCGGTCGCGCGCCACCGGCGGCACCGGGCTCGGCCTCGCCATCGTCAAGCACGTCGCCGCCGCGCACGCCGGCGAGGTGTCCGTATGGAGCAAGGAAGGGTCCGGCTCCACCTTCACGCTCCGCCTGCCCGCCTTCGGCGGGACGGCGGTGGCAGTACCACCCTCGATTCCCCTGGAGGCAGCCTCGTGACTGAGCGAAGCGAAGGAACCATTGGACGCAGCACCCTCAGGGGCATGAGGCCGACGAAGGAGGACTCATGACCCGTGTACTCGTGGTGGAGGACGAGGAGTCCTTCTCCGACGCCCTGTCCTACATGCTGCGCAAGGAGGGCTTCGAGGTGTCGGTCGCGGCCACCGGGCCCGAGGCGCTCGACACGTTCGACCGCAACGGCGCCGATCTGGTGCTGCTCGACCTGATGCTGCCCGGTCTGCCCGGTACGGAGGTGTGCCGCTCCCTCAGGCAGCGCTCCAAGGTGCCGGTCATCATGCTGACGGCCAAGGACAGCGAGATCGACAAGGTCGTGGGCCTCGAGCTGGGCGCCGACGACTACGTCACCAAGCCGTTCTCCTCGCGCGAGCTGGTGGCCCGCATCCGCGCCGTGCTGCGCCGCCAGGGTGACATGCCGGAGGAGCTGGAGACGGCCGTGCTGGCCGTCGGCCCCGTACGCATGGACGTCGACAGGCATGTCGTCGCCGTGCGGGGTGAGGCGGTGCAGCTGCCGCTGAAGGAGTTCGAGCTGCTGGAGGTGCTGCTCCGCAATGCGGGGCGGGTGCTGACCCGGGGCCAGCTCATCGACCGTGTCTGGGGCGCCGACTACGTGGGCGACACCAAGACGCTGGACGTCCACGTCAAGCGCCTGCGCGCCAAGATCGAGGCCGACCCGTCCAACCCGCGCTGCATCCTGACCGTGCGCGGCCTGGGCTACAAGTTCGACGCCGTGGAGGAGTGAGAAACCCCGGTACCGCGAACGGCGGTGCCGGGGTTTCGCATGCCCTCAGTGGTGTGTCAGTGGGCCTCTTCCGCGGGGGCGGACGGCGTCGGGGTCGGCGTGGGGGCCGGGGTGGCGCCGGGGGCCGGGGGGTAGTCCTTGAACTCGCGGCTGCGCGTGACCACAGGCACGTTCAGGGACACGACTCCGGCGTTGGCGAACTGGAGGTCCAGCTTGATGGTCTCGCCGCCCCTGAGGCTCTTGGGGATCGCCTCGAGCATGATCTGCGGGGTGGGCTTGCCGGTGTTGACGAGCTGGTTGCTCGGGAGCTGGATCGGCGCCGTGACCTTCACCGTGCCCATGTTGCCCGCGGAGACGGCCTGAAGCGTGTCCGGGGCGCCGGCGGTGTTGAGGATGTTCAGGTAGATCGGGGCGGAGCCGCGCCAGGCCAGCTGAGCTCCGGAGTCGGGGCCGAGGATGAACGCCTGCGGGATGTGAATGCCGCTCTGGTTGCCGTACGAACCCTTCTCGATCAACGCCTGCGCCTCGTTCGGGGCGTACGGCTTGTTGGTGGTGGCGTCGATTCCAGCCCCGCAGCCCGCGAGCACGGGGGCTGCCAAGAACGCGGCGGCTACGACAATCCAGCGACGGCTGGTCACGGGCGGGTTCTCCTTGGTCTTGCGCAGGTGTCGCGCGTGCGTGATGTGCAGCGCCCACCATATCCACCCCAATGCAAGGTCATATCCACACCCCCGCAGGTCATTCGCTATGTCCGGAAATGCGATTCATACAGTTGAGAGCTTGTCAAGCCCCAATATGCGGCCTTGACCTGCAGTTATGAGGATTTCACTGTTCCGGGAGGCTGTGGATGCGTGGTACCCTGGAGTACAGCGGAAGGGGTACTTGTCACATGACTTTCCAGGTCGGCGACACTGTCGTCTACCCCCACCATGGGGCTGCTCGGATCGAAGCAATCACGAAGCGATCCATCAAGGGTGAGGAAAAGACCTACCTGGTGCTCAAGGTCGACAAGGGCGACCTTACCGTCCAGGTGCCAGCCGAAAACGCAGAACTCGTCGGTGTGCGCGATGTTGTCGGTCAGGAAGGCCTTGAGCGGGTTTTCGATGTCCTTCGGATGCCGCACACGGAAGAGCCGACCAACTGGTCTCGTCGCTACAAGGCCAATCTGGAGAAGCTCGCATCCGGCGATGTGAACAAGGTCGCCGAGGTGGTTCGGGACCTGTGGCGGAGGGACCGCGAGCGCGGTCTGTCCGCAGGCGAGAAGCGCATGCTCGCCAAAGCGCGCCAGATCCTGGTCAGCGAGTTGGCCCTGGCCGAGAAGACCAATGAGGACAAGGCTGAGGCCCTTCTCGACGAGGTTCTCAACTCCTGAACACGAATCTTCCACGGGTGGGCGTCGGAGTCGACGTCCACCCGTTCGCTTCGGCTGGCTCGGGGCGTGAGCTCAACCTCGCGGGCCTGCACTGGCCGGGCGAGACAGGGCTCGAAGGCCACTCCGACGGCGACGCGGCCGCGCACGCGGCCTGCGACGCGTTGCTGTCGGCGGCCGGGCTGGGCGATCTGGGCGGGCTGTTCGGCACCGCCGACCCGCGCTGGGCGGGCGCCTCCGGCGCCTCCCTGCTCGAGGAGACCGCGCGCCAGGTGCGCGCCGCCGGCTACGAGATCGGAAACGTGGCCATCCAGGTGGTCGGCAACCGGCCCAAGCTGGCGCCACGTCGTGCGGAGGCCGAGCTGGCGCTCGCCGCCGCCGTGGGCGCACCCGTGAGCATCTCCGCCACCACCACCGACGGGCTGGGGCTGACCGGCCGCGGCGAGGGTGTCGCGGCCATCGCGACCGCTCTGGTCGTCAACCTTTCCTGAACCGCAGGCGTCATACGTAGGGATGCGTGAGGGTGTCCCGGCGGGCCGCCAAGCCCGTCGAGTTCGGAGGCGGCGGTTCGTCACTGGCGCGGTACGGACCGCCGCCTTCCCATGGGTAGTTTGCCTGCTCAGGGGGTAGGTCTCCCCAAGACATGTGAACGTCTCGGGGGGAGCTACACATGATCGGCGCGATTGTTTCCGCAGTAGTCATCGGCGCCATCGTCGGTGCGCTTGCCCGGCTGCTGGTGCCCGGCAGGCAGAACATGTCCATCGGTCTGACCCTCATCGTCGGCATCGTGGCCGCCCTGATCGGCACGCTGATCGCACAGGCGGCCGGCTGGGCCGACACGCGAGGGATCGACTGGATCGAACACATACTCCAGCTCGTCCTGGCCGTCGTCGGTGTGCTCCTTGTGACGCGAATGGGCATGGGGCGCGGCGGTCGCAGCGGCAGAACAATGACCTGACCTGCCCCTTCACCAAGACGGCGCATAATCGCCGTAGATCGGGTAGCCACCTCCCCGTGAGAGTGAACCGCTCACCCTCACGGGGAGGTTTCATGTCATGACCATCGAATCCATCCTTGGCGCCATAGTGATTGGCGCCGTGATTGGCGCAATCGGTCGCCTGCTGCTCCCTGGCAGGCAGGCCATCGGGTGGATCCTCACCATCGTCGTCGGCATCGTGGCGGCTCTGCTGGGCACGCTGCTCGCACAGGTGCTCGGTGTGCAGACGACACCCGGCATCGACTGGATCGAGCTGGTGATGCAGGTGGTGCTCGCCATTGTCGGAGTCGGCCTGGTGGCCGGGCTCCGTCGCGGCACCAGCGTCTGACGGCAGCGGCCTCCAGGCGGGATACATGGGCCCGCCCGGGATTCGTCCCGGGCGGGCCCCTTCTCGGCCCTCAGGCGGGCGTGCTCAGTCCTCAGGCGGGCGTGGCGTGCTGCGCAGACGCCCTGAGGGGGCCGGGGTGTCGTCGTGGATCACCGGGTGAGGGGCGGTGTCCTCCAGCTCCTCACGCGTCTCCTCACGGCGCTCTCCGGAGTCGGCGGCCTCGGGGCCGTGCTCGGGATCCGGGACCTCGTCGTCCTCGACGACGGGGTGGGGCTGGGTGTCGGCGTCCTCCTCCTCGTCCTTGCGGTCGGAGCGGGGGTGGACGAGGACGTCGGTGGGCTTGACCCGGTCACCCCAGCGGACGGGGCGCGTCAACGCCTCAGGCTCCGGCTCGGGCTCTGGTCGGGGCTGGGGTTCCGGCTCGGGCTCGGGCTCTCGTTCGGGCTCAGGGTGGGGCTCGGGCTCGGGCTCAGGCTGGGGCTGGGGTTCTAATTCGGGTTCTTTCTCCTCCTGCACCGGCCACTCGGACACCCGCGTCGAGACCGGGGGCGTCTCGGGGGCGGCGGTGGGACCGACCACCGGCGTGGGCTCCAGCACGGGCACCGGCGCCTGCGTGGCGAGCGGGGGCGGCGTCTCGGCCTGGGACTGGGGGCGGTGGAACGGCACGATGTCCTGCTCGGCCGTACGGTCGTCGCCCTCGCCCGAACCCTGGGCGCGATGGGCCTGCACGTGCTTGATCAGCAGTAACCACAGCCACAGCGCCAGGGCCAGCATGACCCAGGGCGCCAGGGCCACGCCCACGGCCGTCGGCCGCACGTCGAACGTGAGCCGCACCGCCGTGGCCACGTTCGCCGCCGCGGCCGCCACGATGAGCAGGACCAGCACGAACGCCGCCTGGACGCGTACGAGCATCCTGGCCGGGCGCAGCAGCAGCACGCCGATCAGCGCCACCACCAGGAGCGCGTCGAAGGCGGCCGGATAGAGGAAGGCGAGGTTGGGGCGGGCCTCGCCGGTGAGCGCCAGCGCGCGCAGGTCGTCGAAGGAGAGCGCGCACGCGGCCCCGGTGAGGGCGGCGACGGCGAGCCCGGCCAGGGCGATGCCCAGGCGGCGGAGCAAAGAGGGGGGAGTCACGTCCATGGCGGTTTCGAGCCTACAGAAGAATGGGGTCGCAGACCGATCAAGGGAGACCCCGCATGGCCGAGCTCACGGAAGATGTCCGCAAACTTCTGGACGCGCCCAATTACGCGACGGTGACGAGCATCAACCCCGACGGCGGGCCGCAGTCGTCGGTCGTGTGGGTGCGTACGGACGGCGACGACGTGATCTTCTCGACCGTGAAGGGGCGCAGGAAGCCGCGGAACTTCGAGCGCGACCCGCGGGCGAGCCTGCTGGTGATCGACCCGGCCGATCCGTACCGCTACGTGGAGGTACGCGGGCGCGTGACCGTGACGCCCGACCCGGCGGGCGCGCTCATCGACGAGCTGTCGCAGAAGTACCGAGGGCTCCCATGGGAGGACAAGCCGGGCGTCGAGCGGCTCATCGTACGGATCTCGCCGGACAGGGTGTTCTTGCGAGGCTGATTATTCGACGTGATGACGGCCCCGAGGCGTTAGCCTTTCCTCGTGAGCCTGCACATCTACGACACCAGTACGCGCGCCATCCGTGAATTCGTTCCGGTCGAAGCCGGCCGGGCGTCGATTTACCTGTGTGGGGCAACCGTGCAGGCTCCCCCGCACATCGGGCACATCCGCTCGGGCGTGAATTTCGACGTGCTCAGGCGCTGGATGGCGCGTTCCGGATATGACGTGACGTTCTGCCGCAACGTCACCGACATCGACGACAAGATCATCAGGGTGTCGGCCGCCGAGAGCGTGCCCTGGTTCGTCGTGGCCGAGCGCAACCAGCGGGCCTTCACCTGGGCCTACGAGACGCTGGGCTGCCTGCCGCCGACCGTCGAGCCGCGCGCCACGGGCCATGTGCCCGAGATGATCACGCTGATGGAGCGGCTGATCGAGCGCGGGCACGCGTACGCGTCCGGTGGAGACGTCTACTTCGACGTGCAGTCCTACGCCGACCGCTACGGCACGCTCTCCAACCAGAAGGTGGAGAACATGCGGCCCGCGGCCGACACCGACGATGAGTCCTGCAAGCGCGATCCGCGCGACTTCGCCCTGTGGAAGGGCGAGAAGCCGGGCGAGCCGACGTGGCCGACGCCGTGGGGGCCCGGGCGCCCCGGCTGGCACCTGGAGTGCTCGGCCATGGCGACGAAATACCTGGGCTCGACGTTCGACATCCACGGCGGCGGGCTCGACCTGATCTTCCCGCACCACGAGAACGAGATCGCCCAGTCCCAGGCCGCGGGCGACGGCTTCGCGCGTTTCTGGATGCACAACGGGATGCTCAAGATCGGCGCGGAGAAGATGAGCAAGTCGCTCGGCAACTCGCTGCTGATTCCCGAGATGGTGCAGAAGGTCCGGCCGGTGGAGCTGCGCTACTACCTGGCGGCGCCACATTACCGCTCCTCGATCGAATACTCGGAGGAGGCGCTGCTGGAGGCCGCGGCGGCCTACCAGCGGATCGAAGGCTTCGTGACGCGGGCCGCGGAGGTCATCCACGATGTGGACGCCGACGCGCCGCTGCCCCAGGCGTTCGCCGACGCGCTCGACGACGACCTGGGCACGCCCCAGGCGCTGGCGGTCGTGCACGAGGTGGTGCGCGAGGGCAACGTGGCGCTGTCCAAGGGCGACAAGGAGGCCGTGGCGCGGCTGCTGGCCGAGACCCAGAACATGCTCGACGTGCTGGGCCTCGACCCGCGCTCACCGCAGTGGCGCGGTGCCGGGTCGGACCTGACCCCGGTGGTGGACGCGCTGGTGGCGGTGGCGCTGGAGCAGCGCAAGGCGGCCAGGGAGCGCAAGGACTACGCGGCCGCCGACGCGATCAGGAACCAGCTCGCGGCCGCCGGCATCACGGTGGAGGACACGCCGCACGGGGCTCGCTGGGAGCTGAGCCACTAGATCCGCAAGAGGTCGATGATCACGTACTGGTCTCCCAGCGGGTAGGAGACCAGGCGGTTCCGGGTCAAGCCCGGCTGGACGCTGACCGACCCGCCCTTGGCGTCGGGGCGTAGGCCCAGGTCGCCGGACTTGCCGGTGGTCAGGTCGAGCAGCGCCTGGCCGCCGGTGGGCATGGGCTGGTGGATCGTCATGAAGCGGTCGTAGGCCAGCCCGAGCGGCGCCCACTGCGGCAGCTCCCGCTGCTGCGAGCCGTCGCGCAGGCGGTGGAAATACTTCTCGTCCGCGCCCGTGCCGACGCACGAGGTGACGCCGCACCTGACGAACTTCTCGCCGGGCCGGACGAGCGCCCTGCTGGTCTGCCCGGTCTCGACGTTGAGCAGCTCCTCGAAGCTGGGCTCGTTGTCCGGCGTGTAGTCGCCGGGGGTCCCCACCCACGGCCAGCTCAGGATGTGATGGCGGTCGGCACCCGCGACGGGGGTCACCTGCCCGCCGTCGAGGGGCAGGGTGAAGACGCCTCCTTCGAGGACGGAGAAGGCGAGCTTTCCTGCGACCACGGCGGAGGCGTCGGTGCGCCCCTCGACCGGGGCGTCCGTCGCGATGGCGGCGGGCTCTCCGCCCGTGATGGGGACGGACCAGAACTCGGTACGCCTGTCGCGGATCGTCTGCCAGACGACTCGGCCTTCGCCGACCGCGTACCCCGAGGCGAACACGCCCTTCGGGGTCCGGATGTCGGCGATCTTGCGGACGTCGCCGGTGCCGAGGTCATAGGCGTAGATCGCGTCGGCCTTCTCGAAGCTCGACCACGTCGACAGCAGGATCGTCCGGTCGTCGATGAACAGCAGCGGCTTGAACTTGCGGCCGTCCGACAGCTTCGCCGGTATCTTCCACACGGCGTTCGGCCACACCTCCTCGACGGGGGCAGGACGTCCTTCCTGGGCGGCCAGGCTCTTTCGAGGGGATGGGGCGGGATTCACCGCCAGATGGGCGCGGTCGTCGCCGAGGCCGCGTACCGTCACGGCCACGCCGCCAGCGACGACCGCCACGGCGAGCGCTGTCACGGCGGCCAGCGTACGCGCCCGGCGCCGCCGCGAGCGGCCCACGATCTCCGTGGACAGGCCGCTCGGAGCCTGCGGCGCGGATTCGGCGGCGCGGCCGATGACCCGGCGGAGGTCGTCTTCCAGCTCCTTGGTCACGGGGTGCTCCTCTTGGCGGGGGTACGGTGGGCGATCGCGGAACGGAGCTTGGCCAGCCCGAGCGAGGCGTGGCTGCGTACGGTTCCCTGGGAGATGCCGAGGAGCTCGGCGATCTCCGCGTCGGCGAGTTGCTCATAGAAGCGGAGGACGAGCACGGCGCGCTGTTTACGCGGCAGCCCTTCGAGGGCCTGCCACAGCTCCTGGTCGTCGTCGGAGGGGAGCGCGTCGTGCAGGGGCGTCTCCGGCAGCGCCCAGGCCAGGTGCTCGCGGCGGCGCAGTCTCCAGGCGCTGATGTGGAGCCGGGTCATGATGACCTTGGTGTAGCGTTCCGGATCCTCCTTCCGCCGCACCCTCGACCAGGCCCTGTGCAGCCTGATCAGCGCCTCCTGCGTCAGGTCGGCCGCGTCATGCGGGTTGCCGCTGAGCGCGTAGCCGTAACGCAGCAACGCATTGGCTCGCTCCGCGACGAACTCCGTGAAGCGGGAGTCGTCTTCCACTTGTCATCGCCTTTCCCTGGTCCGTCTCCACAGAGACGGACTTGGTGGGGGATTTGTTGAACGGCCGGTGGACTTCTGCCCTGGGCGATACGGGGCGCGCTCGGGAAGCGCGGATCGACCACGCGACTCCTGCCCCAGCCTCGGACGACTGTGCTCGGTGCCCTTCGACCTCCTCTTTCCGCGACCCTCTCCGCGAGCACCGCTCATCCGCTGCGAAAGATCTCCCTCGCCGCCGGAAGATCACCCGAATCCTGGTATGGGCTGAGGTGGCTGGCGGCCCGAGTACCCTTGATGGCATGGCAGCAGGGGGTAGGGCATCGGGCAGGCCCGCGAAGAAAAAGGGCCCGTCCAAAGGCGCCGGAGGGCAGCGCCGCCGGTCGCTCGAGGGCCGGGGCGCGACCCCGCCTGCCGAAATGCGTCACTGGTACAAGGACAAGGCCCGCACCGAGCGCATCGCGCGCGAGGAGCAGGGAGGCGCCCGGCGCGCCGCGCCTGCCAGGCAGCGGCGCTCGGAAGACGCCCCCGAATACATCGGCGGCCGCAACCCGGTGCTGGAGGCGCTGCAGGCGGGGGTGCCGAGCAACGCCCTCTACGTGGCCCAGCGCATCGACAACGACGACCGCGTACGCGACTCCATCAAGATCGCGGCAGAGCGCGGCATCGCCCTGCTCGAGGTCTCCCGCGACAAGCTCGACCGCCTGACGGAGGGCGCCGTCCACCAGGGCATCGCCCTCCAGATCCCGGCATACGACTACGCGCACCCGTCCGAGCTGGTGGACCTCGCGGAAGAAGCCGGCGAGGTGCCGCTGATCGTCGCCCTCGACTCGGTCACCGACCCCCGCAACCTGGGCGCCATCGCCCGCTCCGCCACCGCCTTCGGCGCCCACGGCCTGCTCGTCCCGTCCCGCCGCTCGGCCGGCGTCACGGGCGGCGCCTGGAAGACGTCCGCCGGCACGCTCGCCACCCTCCGCGTGGCCCGCGCGTCGAACCTGACGGCGGCACTGCGGGAATACCGGGAGGCCGGGCTGTTCGTGATCGGCCTCGACGGTGCCGGCGAGACCGACATCGGCGACGTCGACCTGCTGACCGAACCGCTGGTGGTGGTCGTGGGCTCGGAGGGCAAGGGGCTCTCACGGCTGGTGCGGGAGCACTGCGACGTGGTGACGCGCATCCCGATGCAGGCGGCCGCCGAGTCGCTCAACGCGGGGGTGGCGGCTGGGGTGGCGCTGTATGAGGTCGCTCGTCACAGGCGTCTCTAGCGTCTACACTGGTAGGCCGTGCCGACGTAGCTCAATCGGCAGAGCATCTGTCTTGTAAACAGAAGGTCAGGGGTTCGATTCCCCTCGTCGGCTCGCAGCTCAAAGGCCCCTTCCGCGACTTGGAAGGGGCCTTTTTGATCTCTATACAGCAGCGCCGTACAGCAACCGCGTTAGCTTTCCTGGTCCTGGCCCTGATCGCCGTTAGCAAGCCGGTCGTTGAGCCGGTCGAGTGCTTTGCGGGTTTCCGGGCTTGGGATCTGGGTGTAGACGTTCATGGTCACGCTGATCTGTGAGTGCCGGAGGATCCGCATCGCCACGCGCGGGTGCACGTCGAGAGCGGCCAGGAGTGAGGCGCAGGTGTGCCGGGTGTCGTGGAAGCGGATGCGTGGGACATTGGCGTTCTTGCAGTGGGAGTCGAAGGCACGGTTCAGATTCCGCGGTTCGATGGGCGTGCCGTACTTCGTGGTGAAGACCAGGGCCGACTCTTTCCACCCGGCGCCGGCCTTTTCGCGGGCCTGGTCCTGCAGCTCGCGACGCTGCTTAAGTGCTGAGATGCACAGCCCCAGGAGCGGCAGCGAGGCGGTTGAGTCGTCGGTCTTGGTCATGTCGCGGTGCAGGAGCTGGCCGCCGACTCGGGTGAGCTGGCGGGCGATGTGCAGCTCATCACCGTCGAGATTTACGCAGTCCCAGGCCAAGCCAAGGACTTCACCACGGCGCAGGCCGAGGAGAAGGACGAGCACGTACGCCGCGTAGAGCGGATCGTCCTGGACCTGCTCCAGGAACCGGCGAGCCTCATCGACGCTCCAGACGACCTGTTGCCGCTTCTTCTTGGTCTTGCTGGCGCTGGGCATCGTCGTCAGGGCGGCTACGTTCTTGGAGATCAGCTCCTCACGAATGGCGTGGCCGAGGGCGGCTCGAAGAGTGCGGCGAATGCCGATGATCGTGTAGCGGGCCGGGTAGCTGTTGCAGCACTTACCGATGGCGCAGCAGCGGCGCTTGCGCTCTGGGCGCCTGTGGTCCTTCTTCTGATTGCAGCAGGTGCAGAGGGTGGGCAGGGTGTTCAGCCAGGTCTGAACGTCGCGGACGGTGAGCTTGTCGAGGCGCTTCTTGCCCAGGCCAGGGACGATGTACAGCCGGACGAGGGGTTCGTACGCGACGTAGGTGGTCGGTTCGCGGTTGGGCTCGACGACATCGGCGAGCCAGCGCTTAAGGAAGGCGGCCACTGTCTCGTGCTTGGTGGCCACCGGCCCTTTGCGCGCCTGGTCGTGGAGCTTGAGCCACTTCTCGTGGGTCTCCTCGCGGGTCTTGCCGTAGGCCCACTTGCGGGTGCGCTTGCCCTCTGGGGTAGTGACCCAGACGTAGCCCGCCCAGCCGTCCTTGTACGGGAAGATCGAGCCTTCGCCGTTCGATCGCTTGCCCATCAGGCGGCCTCCTCACATAGACGGGTCACGTAGGCGTCCAGCGCCGACGATGGGATGCGGCGGCAGCGAGTGCCGACGAGAACGGACGTGAGTTCGCCGGAGCGGATCAGGTTGTAGAGGGTCCAGCGGCTGATCTTGAGGACGGCCATGGCTTCGGGCACGGTGAGCAGTTCAGCCATCATGAGCGGCCTCCTGCGTGAGTGAGGTGGCGAGGGCTTGTTCGCTGGGTGTGAAGCCCTGTCCGGCGTATTGCCAGTGGCCGAGGACGAGGGTGGTGTCGGGTTCGTAGGGCAGCCGTGCGCGAGTCCAGTTGGTGCGGGCCTGGCGGAGTTCGCCGAGGGTGGTGGAGTAGGCGCGGCTCTTGGTGGAGAAGTGGCCCCGGAAGCCGAGCATGTGGGCCCAGTCGCGGAGCCGTAGGTGGGCGAGGTCGGGGTGAGCGGTCGGGTTGCCGAGGGCCCAGGCGGTGCGGATGAGCCGGGCCGGGTGGTCGGCGATGCCCAGGCGGGTGAGCTGGTGGATGGTGGCGTGGGTGAGTGGCCGGTCGAGGGTGCCGGTGGCTTCGGCGTCCTTGGTGGCGTACTTGGCGATGTAGCCCGCAACCTTCTCCTCGGTCATGTCGCCGTCGTCATCGGCGGGATGGATGTGCTTGACGTCGATCTGGTCGCCCCAGACGAGTTCGCGGGTGGGCTGGCCGAGGTCGGGTGCGGGCAGGCGAACGGCTCGGGCGGCTGAGTGAATGGCGTCGTCGAGCAGGTCTGCGGTGGCCCACGCGGGCGGTGGGACGGGTGTGTTGTCGTCGGTGCGGCTGTCGAGGCGGATGACGGCGTGGAAGTGTACGACGCCTCGGGCCTGGTACTCGGCGACCTTGGCGAAGGAGATCCGGACGGTTTCGTTGAAGGTCTTGCGGGTCAGTCCGGCGGCGGCGGCCAGGTGCCGGCGGAGGTAGATGGTGAAGCGGCGCCAGAGGTCTCCGGCGCTGGCGTTCCACAGGACGTGGCCGATGTAGTCGTAGCTGTCGGGGTCGAGTGGTTGGCCGATGGCCGGGTCTCCTTGCTGGTGGCGGGTGAAGCAGGCCGGGCCGGTCCGGCGCGGGTGGCAGACCGGCACCGTGCCGTTCTTGGCCGGGCCTCGATGGACCGGGCCGAAGGTGGGTGCGGTGAAGGTGGCCAGCACGCGCGGATGGGTGCGGACGGTGGCCGGGACGCCCTTGTCGCCGCCGAGCAGTCCGGCGCGGATGAGGTGGAAGGTGTCGCGGCGGTAGGTCTCGGCGCAGGCCGGGCAGCGGGACGTGCGGCGGTTCCCGCAGCGGACGAGCAGTTGGCTGTGTGGTTCGCCGGTCGTGGTGTAGTGGCTCAGGAGTTCGCCGGTGTGGGTGTGGATGGTGGCGGACTCGCCGGTGAGGCGGATGGGTTCGCGGCAGCCGCGCAGGCGGTCTACCTGGCGGATCCAGCGGGTGATGTCGTGGGTGGAGCGGCGGGTCAGGTCGCGGATGGCGGGGCCGAGCAGGCTGGCGGGTGAGGGCCGTTCGGGAGCCTCGGTCATGAGGTCTCCGTTCCGGAGCCTTCGCAGCACGGGCAGTAGATGGTCACGAGCTGTCGGGTACGGAGTGAGCGGACGCGGACGGAGCCGTAGCCGCCGCATTCCGGGCATGGCCGGTGGCGCATACTGGAAGTCCTTCGTTGAGTGCGGAGGGTGACGCCCCACGGGGACGGCGGGCTGCCAGGCTTGAGCCGTCCCGTGGTGGCGTCGTTGATCAGTTGTGGTTGTCGATGCCGGTGCCGGAGCAGTCGCGGCAGGTGTCGTCGTCGTACAGGCCGGTGCCGTTGCAGGTGGCGCAGGCGTAGGCGCGGATCTCGTACGGGTTCATGCAGTGCCTCCGGTGGTGCCGCAGCAGTCCAGGCAGAAGGCCCAGGTGTCGATTCGGGTGGCGTTCTTGCCGCGTCCGACGATCTCCCAGGTCTCCACCTGGCCTTCGCCGTTGCAGGTCGAGCAGGTCTTCTTCTTGGTACGGGTTCGCTTGGTGGTGGTCATCGGGTTCGCCTCCTTCGGCAAATTGGACAGCTCTCGGCAGTGGTTGGGCCGGGGCGCTTCGGTGGGTAGTAGCTGGGGCCGGAACCGAGGCAGTGGCGGCAGTAGAGGTGGTTCATGCCGGGCCGCCCTGCGCCGGGAGCCAGGCGGCGCGGTTGCCGTTGGCGTGCCGGATGGCGGCTACGACGTGGCCGAGGTTGGTCGCGTCCAGGCTGGTGAGGGCCGGGCCGAGTTCCACGGGGAGGGCGTAGGCGATGGAGAGGGCGATGCGGAGCATGGCGGCCTCTCCACCGGAGCAGGGCAGGTGCCCGAGGGTGAGCGCGTCGTGGGCGGCAAGCCAGTCGATGACTGCGAACGGTTCCGCCAGGTCTACGGCGACGGCTTGGAAGTCCGGTCGGCGTAGCCAGGTGCCGTGGTGGATCAGCAGCTCCACGGCGGCTTCCATCGGGTAGGAGCCGTGTGCCCAGGAGCGGGCGGACTCGATGAGGTCGTGGTGGTTCATGCGACGGGTTCCTTTCGGATCAGGGTGAGCAGGTCGTTGGCCACGTCGGCCGAGACGTGCATGCGGGTGGCGAGCTGGTCACCGGTGATGGGCCGGTGGTGCTTGGTGTGGTGGTCGTCGGCCAGGCGGCGGGCGTAGGCCAGCAGGGCCGGGGACACATCGGGTTCGGGTGTGGGTTCGGCTGAGGGCAGTTCGACGGGCTCGAACTGGATGACCTCGGCGATCTCGGTGTCGGTCTCTTCGGGCTCTTCCGGATCGGCCGGCCTTTGTGGCCGGTGGGAGGCGCGGCGCTCCAGCATCGACACCGAGACCAGGAAGGCCACGGCCGGTGTGGCGGCGGTGATCCATCCCCAGACGGTCGGGCGGGCGGTGGCCAGGTTCGCCGCCAGGGTGAGGACGATGCCGCCGGTCAGCACGAGGGCGGGCCAGGACATCCAGCCATGTCGGTGGCGGCCGGTGCGCTTGTCACGTTGAAGTTCGCGGGCGGCCATGACGCACATCAGGTCGATGCACACGGCGACCGCCCAGGACTGCCAGCCGAGTTGTCCGTGCCGGGCGGCCAGGTCGCTGATGTGGGTGAAGGACCCGACAGCGGCGATGATGGCCAGGACGAGTACGGGTCCGGTGTCGCAGATGGTGGAGCGGATGCGGTCCAACGAGGGTCGCCTCCCTTCGTTTTTCGGCATGGGCCGGGTAGGGACCTGGCGCGATGGGCTTGCGCCAGGCCTGCGGGTGAGTGGGTTAGGTGGGTTCGCCTTCGCGGGCCAGGGCTTCCAGCTCCGCATCGGTGATGGTCACGGCGTCGGTGGCGGTGAGCAGGTCGGCCCACTTCGGTGCGAGGTCGGCGTGCGCCTGGGCGGCGGTCTCGGCGACCTCTTCGCTGACGTAGACGGAGCGGGCTCGGTACCAGCGGCCGTCCTCGCCGACCACGATGGCGGTGCCGGGCATGTTGGCCGGGATCTGACGGGCGGCGTCCAGGGCGGCCGGGTCGGTGTCGCCGAGGGTCATGGTCGCGGTCTCGGGGTCGTTGACCCGGTGGCAGACGCGGCCGGAGAGCTGGGATCGCAGGGCGGTGACGCCGGGGCCGAGGTCGGAGCCGACCCGTTGTCCGCAGACGAACAGGTAGACGCCGAAGGCGCGGCCGAGCTGGGCCAGCCGCAGGAGCGCGGTGGCGGTGGCGGCGATCTCGTCCTTCTCGCCCTTGTGAGCCATCAGGAAGAGTTCGGCGACCTCGTCCACCAGGACCACGACCGGCGTCGGCCGCAGGTTCTCCGGCAGCTTCCAGACGTTGCGCACCTTGTTGGTGCGGCACAGCGCCATCCGGGTCTTGACCAGGCAGATCAGGTCGTCGAGCAGGCCGATGCATTCGGCTCGTTCGGTGGCGATGGCCGACAGGCGCTGACCATAGGAGGTCAGCTCGACGCCGCCCTTGAGGTCGAAGCCGACCAGCGCGACGGGCTGTCCGGCCAGGCCGGTGATCAGGGCGTTGAGGAGCGTGGACTTGCCGGATTGGGTGGCTCCGGTGTTGAGCCAGTGCGGGACGGTACGGAAGTCGAGCACCCAGGGCGCGCCGGTCTCCAGCAGGCCGACCCGGACCCGTAGCAGGCCCTCGGACAGGACCGGTATGGACACCGCAGCGAGTGGATCACCCTTGGTGGCCAGCAACGTGACGCGGCCGGGCTTCCAGGAGATGAGACGGACGGAGTGCACCCGCCAGGCGTGCGCGAGGTTGGACAGGCGGGCGGCGTAGTCGTCGGGCGTCTGGCCGTCCATGAGCTTGACGTTGACCCGGAAGCCGAGGTGGCACGGGCGGATGAAGCCGAGCCGGGGCGGCTTGTCGATGTCCACGCGGCGGACTTTCCGCTTCTGGGACAGCGAGATGCTCGCGTGTCCGACGACCGGGAGGCCGTCGAGGGTGTAGCGCCAGCGGCGCCGCTTACGGGTGAGGGCGCAGCCGTGGGCGACGTTGCCCCAGGTGAGGTAGACGTGTGCGGCCTTGAGCGGGTAGCCCAGGGCCAGCCAGAGTGAGACGGGGTGCAGCTTGCGCCACACCAGCAGGACCGTGCAGACCGTGGCCATGGTGATGGCCAGCGGGATCAGCCAGTCGGACATAATCAGACTGTCCTTTCGAACCTTCGGAAGGAAGGCCCCGGAGCGGGCGGTTAGCTGCCAGGCGATGCGCCCGCTCCAGGGGTGTTACTGGTGCGGCTAGGCCGCCTTGGGGTTGGCCAGTGCGATGGTCTCGGCGCGAAAGCCGAGGCCGGACCGGCCGTTCATCGACCAGAAGAACGCGGCCAGGCCGACCGGCCGGACCTGCACGCCCTCGGGGATCTGCGGGAACGTCTCGCTCGGGAACGTCACCACGATCACCGGGTTGCGCCGGTCGTCGTTCGGCTTGGGCAGGAGCGGGATGGTGTAGAGCTCCCGGCCTTCGGCGTCCCTCTTCACTTCGCCCGTGGCGCGGTCCACGATCTTCGGCTCAGGCTCGCCGGCGACGATGAAGGCCAGGGCGGTGATGTCGACGGGAATGTTACGCATGGGTGGTCCTCCAGACCTCAGGTCCTCAACTCCTAATGAGGACTTGTAGTTGGATGATTACCCACGGTGGTCCTGTCGTCAACTCCTAATGAGGAGTAGAGTTCGTGGCGAGAGCAGTTTTTACTGTTCGGACACCAGCGAGGCGGCACAGTGACATCAGGTCTGGGCGGATTCGCCCCGAAATACCAGCAAATCGCGGAGGCTCTGCGGCACGACATCCAGGAAGGCCGCTACGAACCGGGGGAGCGGCTCCCTGCGGAAACGGCTCTGGCAGAACGCTTCAAGGTCAGCCTGCCGACCATCCGCCAAGCCGTAGGAGTCCTGCGATCGCAAGGCGTCGTGGAGTCCAAGCACGGCATCGGCACCTTCGTACGGCAAGACCACCGCCTCGAACGCCGCTCCCGAAGCCGCTACGGCCGGGCCCGCAGCGATGGCAAGCTCCTCACCTCACACCTGCGCCACGACATCGTGTACGCCGGACCGGAGCAAGTGCCGGCCACCATCGCCGAAGCCATGGGCGTCCCCGAAGGCACCGAGGTCATCACCCGCCGCCGCGTGCTGTACGACAAGAACACCGACACGCCGGAGGAGATCGGGGCCAGCTACCTCCCGGCCGACATAGCCCGAGGCACCTTCCTGGAGAAGCGAGATGTCGTCCCCAAGGCGCTGTTCCTCTGCGTGGAAGAGCTCAGCGGCAAGCGCTACCACCACGCCCGCGACCAATGGATCGCCCGCAGCGCCACACCGGAGGAGACCGTCACCCTGGGCCTGACGCAAGGTGCGCAGGTCCTGCACGTCATCCACACCGCCCGGGCGGAAGATGGCGCGATCCTGGAAGTCTCAGAGTCAATCTGGCCCGCAGACCGGGTAACCATCATCGATGAGTACCTGATCGACCAGGAGGCGAACGTCCCGGACGCGCCCTCCCAGATCTGAGGCAGGCCCATGACGATCGGCAACGCGGACGAGGTCCGCTCCCACTGGTGGCCACGAGAAGGCTGGCGGCCGGGCCGCCTGGTCTACACCTGGCACCTCACCTTCGAGCACGCGCCGCAACTTCACCAGCTCGCCGAGCGCTACCAGAAAGCCCTTGCCACGGTCGGAAGCCACAACCCGATCCCGGCGCAGTGGCTCCACCTCACCCTGCAAGGAGTGGGGTGGGCCGATGAAGTGGACAACGAACTGCTCGACCGCGTCACCGATACCGTCGGCGCACGGCTGGCGAAGCTCGCTCCCGCCGAGCTGACGTTCCACCGCCCTGCCGTCATGGGAGAGGGGATAGCTCTTGCCCCCACCCCAGCAGAGCCACTGCACGAGATCTGGGACGAGATCAGAAGCGGAATCGCCGAGGTAACCGGCGAGGCGCCTACAGCGGCCGAGCAGGTCAGAGGATTTCGCCCGCACGTGAGCCTGACCTACATCAACACGCCAGGCCCAGCGCAGCCCTATGCAGAGGCGTTGAGCAGCGTCGAGGCCGAGCCGGTCAAGGTGGCAGTGGATCGCATCGCGCTGATCGTTCAGAACCGGGTCCTTGAGCCGGAATGGGTGTATCGCTGGAACACGCACGCGGTCGTACCTCTGGGAGCCGAGAACCGCACCTGAGCGGCAGCAAGACAGCGGTGGCGGCTTGGCAGCGGCCTGGCAGCGCCTGTCAGCGGCTGAGTGGTTACAACCTTCTATACGGGTTCAAGCCGCCGCCCGATGGGCGGCGGGCGGCCGGGCGGTCCGGGCGGGCGTGCGGCCTCTCCGGGCCGGTCCCGCCCGGCCACCCCGCCGCACCATCGAACGCAGACAGAACCACGCGTAGAACGTCCACCAGCGCCATCCGTAATGGCAAGTACGGTCCGTCTTATGGCTTCGTTGGCCAGCCGTCGGTCATCAGAGATAACCGGTCCCAAGACATTTTGGGCAGGTGATGATTTTTTGCTGCGGCGTGTCAGCGTCGTTCTGTTCTCCATGTATATGGCGCACAATGGTGACCTCGCCTTTACCTTGGCAAACGTCACAGCGGGCTCGTGGTCGTTTGGCGGACGCTCTCCTCGCTGACCGAGACGCGCGGAGACTCTCGCGAAAGCTTACCAAAGCTAGCAAGAGGGAGGCGCTGGCGATGATATATGAAGCGATCTCAAGCGCCACTGTGCCACCTCCAGCTTAGAGAGGCGGCGATCACTGACGCAACTCCCGCAATGCCTCCAAGGGCGATCGCCAATAGCGTTAATACTGGGTGGGTTGACCAGTTGGGGAGTTCCTCGGGTTGCAATAGGCCTCGTTGTTGAATGAGTGCATAGACGATGACGGTGAAAAGGCCGCTCAATCCACATAGAACGTTATTAATGATATGACTGGTGGAAGGCTCTCCTCCCTTATGGAAAAAGTCGAACCATAAATCGCTGAGACCGCCGACCATGAGCGTGAAGCCGATAAGGCAGGTGGAGCCAGTTCCGAGAAAGGCTGGAAACGTCCATGCGTCGTACTTCTCCTGAAAGTTGAAGAAGTCAAAGACAAGGACGGGAAGGGAGTAGGCTACCGAGAATACGCCGTACTTGAGAAGCTGTCGCCGGGTTCGCGGCTTCCTGGACAACTGCGGCACTCTGGGTAGCTCTTCTCTTTCTAGGGCCGCTGTTGCTGTTGGAGGAGGGTGGCCGATGGTCACCCTGATGGATTTTTCGGCATAAGGGTACTTCGGGTTCTCGGGCTGGACTTCATGCTCTATCACTGTGGTGCGGAGGTTTGGATATCCTGCCTCTGCAAGGGAATCCTGGATAGCCGTTAGGAGGACCGAGTTGCAACCAGATATTTCAATGCCTTCGAAATATTGATGGATGAAATCTTCTTGAGCGGTCTGATTGAACGTCGTGGACCATCCCGCCAGGCGAAATATTGCGTCAATCGCCTGTGCCTGAGGGAATGCATTCGTGGGGAAGAAGATTATCTTCGCATGCGTGTGCTCATCCCGATACTGCTGGAGGTTCGCAATAGCCTTCGCTCGCCGATCGACCACCCGCAGATCATTTCATAGCCAGGGGCGGCGGTACAGCTAGATGCCTCTCGGACATGATGGCGCCAGCAACATGAGTGATTTGCTGTCGTCCTGATGGCGATCAGCGTCGAAGGACTTCGTATCGGGGTGGTCGAGGCCGCGACGATCGCTCACTTCGGTGCTCGTCGTTATGGCGGAGGCGATCGGCTGCCGCGGACCGACTTCGTCGGCCCTTGCCATCGAGCTTGATGGCTGAGGCCTGCTGTACAGCAACCAGTACAGCAACGCTAACTCACACAACCGCACGGCGACTGTCTATATCTGCTGGTCAGGCTCAGGCGAGAGTGATCGGCGTGCTGTCTGCCCTGCCCTTGTAAACAGAAGGTCAGGGGTTCGATTCCCCTCGTCGGCTCTGCAACCAGAAGGCCCCTGAACAGGCGTTACGCCGTCAGGGGCCTTCTGCTTTCCGATCTTCAACCGGTGTCTTCGGCGGCTGTGGGAGCCACCTTGGGAGCCACCGGGGGCTGTTTCCCCAGGAGAGCGGTGGAGATGGCTTCGGTCGCGGTGCGGTGGTCGCCCTCCAGCAGATGCCCGTAGACGTCCTTGGTGATGGCGATGCCGGCATGGCCGAGGACCTCGGACACGACGGTGGCGCGGGGTGCCCTGGGCGAGCATGAGGGATGTACCAGAGTGGCGAAGCTCATGCGGGTGCCAGCGGCCGAGTCCCGCCTTCTTGGCCAGACGGGAGAACCCGTGTGAGAAGGTGTCCGGGTCAGACGGGTTGCCGAAAGCTGTCGGGAAAATCAGACCGTGCTCCGTCCAGTCCTCGCCCGAACTGCGACGCTCCTTGTTGTGAGCGGCCTTGTGACGCTTGATCGCCTCGGCCAGTTCGGGAGTCGGGCAGAGAACGCGGCGTGAGCGCCTGGTCTTGAGTTCACTGATCACGACGCGGGTCTTGGCGGTGGCGCTCCGGTCGCGGCTCTTGAGCCGCTTGATGGAGCGGGTGGCTCGGAGAGTGCGGGCCTCCAGCTCGAAGGCGTTCCACATGAGTCCGAGTGCTTCGCCCCGGCGCAGGCCGAAGACGAGGGCCAGGAGGACGAGGACGAGGACGCCCATGCGCTGTCAATGACAGCGTCAGGGAGCCTCTTGCCCCTCCTCCACTGTGAGCGTTCGGCCTTCTTCGAGGGGTACGCGCGGATGCATCGACAGCGAGGCGACGTTCCGCATGACCAAACCCTCGCGTTCAGCCTGGCCAAGCGGCGGTGCTACGCGCCGCCGTACAGCGGCTCGGCCGCCACGCCGACCGTGGCGCCCGCCGCATCAAGCAAGCTCGCCGACCCCGCATCACGTCGCCGCACGAATACAGCCCTACGATCGCCTCGTGTGGGCCGGCCTCCGATGGTGGCTGAGGGCGATCGACGATCCGGTGCCTCGGTTGCTCAGCACCGGCTCACCGGATATGTCGTCGCCTGCCCGTACTTCCGGCCGCATTCCAAGGGCCTGTAACCTGCCATCGGCCGTAACACGATCATGCTTCTCCGCCGACAGGAGTGCCCGCATGAGCGCCATGTGTGACTACTACCTGGCTCCCGATCGCGCCACAGCCACCGTGCGGCCGACCGCTGTACGGGACCGCAGCAAACCCCTTCGCGGCGCTCCGGTGTTCGATGTTGTGGAAATCACTTGGGTTGACCCCAGCGGCTCTCTGGGCAGCCTCGTGGCCGCCATCAAGAACGTTCCCTTCTCAGATGACCTCGTCGAGACGGTCACCTTGTACCCTCCGCCAGAAGGTGTACCGGAAACCGAAGAAGAATGGCTGGCCCTTCCGGAGGACTCGCCTTACCTGGATGGACCACAAATCGATGAGTTACCGGCGAGCGCACGTGATGTCCTCGCCGAGATCGAGGACTCCCGCCTGCTCGAAGTGGTCCGGCGTTGGACGATGGACCCGCTTTGCCCCTCCTGCGATGGTGACGACGTGTTGGACCTGGTCCAGGAGCTTGTCGCCCTTGCAAAGGCGGGCCAAGGAGAGCGACGAATTGCTCTACTGCTGGTGGATCCCGGGTTAGCCATCCACTACTGATCCATGGCCTCCTCAGCAAAAGGCGGCAGGACGCCGCATGCGTCGTCGATTTCTCCAGTCGCGATCAGGTCCTGCACTGCGGCGATCATCGAGTCGAAGCCGGGTTCACGGATGACGACCAGATGGGAGAGCCAGAAGTAACGGCCGCTGAGGCACTCGCCCGTGTCGCGCCAACGATCCATGATCTTGTTGACGACGCCGAGCGTCATGAACGTCGCGTACCGCCGAGTGCCGTCGGACAGTGTGATGGTCGCGTCAGCTTCGTCGGCGGTTTCGGGGGCGGACCCTTCCCAACGTGGGATCAGCATCTCGAAGTCGGGCTTGCTGATGCGATAGAAAGCGTCGTCGATCTCGATCACCGCCCCACCCTGTCGAGCATCACGGGATGCCGCAACGGGAGTGCATCAACTCGCTCTGTCCAGGCAGGTTACGCGTTGGCCGATCGGGCCATTAGCGGGTCATCAAGAGGGGTGACGAGCGCTCAACCAGGTCACTCACGACCCGGTTTCTGCCCAGCTCAGCGCCTCATCAGGCCATAATCGATGTAGCTCCCAACCTGACAGCCCACTTGTTACGCGATCGTGGGACGGTAAGAGCACGAGTGGGAGAGTTTCGTTGGGTCGATCTTGAGGCGGGGTGGAGGGTCAGACGATCTGACCCAAGCGTGCGAACTCCTGGAAATGTATGTCGGTCCTCAGGGGGAGCTGGGCGAGGAGCGATTTCAAGTCACCGTCTGCACCCCGTCGGCCCTCACAGAGCAACTCCGTCACCGTCCCTTTCTCATTGGTCGGCACTGACTCTTTGTTGCCGAACTTCATTCCGACAAGGTTGGGCAGGCGGGGTCGCCGGAGTGCAAGCGTTTTTGAGGCCGCGTTTGGTCATGACGAACTGTGCGAGGCGTTGCGGTCACCGGGTGAGGGGCTTGATCGGCTCGTACTGCTTCGAGAGAGGCCTCGGCACGGGCGTCGCCTTGGCGGCTGCAGCGCGAGCGGGGCGTCCACGTTGCGCTGAACGGCGACTGGAGTTTCTGTGGGCGATCAGGGGCGGAGGGTTCCCCTTTGCGCTTCGGAACAGTGTTCCGTATTGTGTTAGCTGAACGGTGTTCCGTTTTACTCCGGCGGGACCCGCCATCAGCATCCCCACACGAGGAGAACCGTGCAGTACCGCACCCTCGGCAGGACCGGTATCAAGGTCAGCCCCTATGCGCTCGGCGCGTTGATGTTCGCCACGGCCATCGGCAATTCCGAGCACGACGACTCGATCCGCATCATCCACAAGGCGCTCGACGCAGGGATCAACGTCATCGACACCGCCGACGCGTACGGCGATTCGGAAGAGATCGTGGGCAAGGCGCTCAAGGGACGCCGTGACAATGTCGTACTCGCGACCAAGGTCAGCCGCCCGATGGGTGCCGACCCCAATCAACAGGGTGCATCACGACGCTGGATCATGACCGCGGTCGAGAACTCGCTGCGCCGCCTGCAGACCGACCACATCGACCTCTACCAGATCCACCTACCTGACCCCGAGACCGACATCGAGGAGACACTGTCCGCACTCTCGGACCTGATCCACAGCGGTAAAGTCCGCGCGATCGGATCGTCCACGACGCCCGCATCCGACATCATCGAGGCCCAGTGGGCCGCCGAGCGGCGCGGCCTGGAACGGTTCCACACCGAGCAGCCCCCCTACTCGCTCCTCAACCGCGGCATCGAGCGCGAAGTGCTCCCGATCGCGCAACGGTACGGGATGGGCACCCTGGTGTGGGGCCCGCTCGCGCAGGGGCTGCTCACCGGGCGCGTCCGCAAGGGTGGACAGAACGAGCTGCGCCGCGCAGGTCTGTTCCGGCACCTCAACGACGAGCGCCGGCTCGACGTCGTCGAACAGCTCATTCCGCTCGCCGACGAAGCGGGTCTGCCGATGACGCACCTCGCGATGGCGTTCACCATCTCTCACCCCGGCGTGACCAGCGCGATCGTCGGACCGCGTACGATGAGCCACCTCGACGACCTCCTCACCGGCCTCGACGTCACACTCACCGACGACATCCTCGACCGGATCGACGAGATCGTCCCGCCCGGCACCGACGTCGGCACACTCGACCAGGCATACCTGCCCCCCGCTCTCCAGCGCGCGGACCTCCGCCGCCGACCCGTGGGCGAACGCACCGCGGCCTGACCGCATCTCCGCGCCGCCGATGGCCGCCGACGACTCAACGATCCGCTGTTCCGACGTGCCGATCAGCGGCTCGGACGAGCCGGCGGTCGTAGGGCGACGGGGTGTACGTGTTCTGCACGCTGCTGATCAGTTCCACCGAGATCAGCATGGGATCGAGAAGCCCTTCTTCGTCTCATGGCGTATGGGCAAAGGTCATCATCTGGTAGGCGATTGCCCGGGGGCTCCCACGATCGAGCGTTCCGGAGGTGAACCGCCCCGGGATCGCGTTCGGGTGCTTGAGGGATTCTGTGTCCGGACCCCCGAAGCGGCTGGAAGCCGGTATGCGACGAACTACCCGGGTGGCTGACCGGTCGGGCGGGCGGCGTGGATCTCGTCGAGGTGGTTCTCCACCCAGGAGCGGAGCTGGCTGAGGGGGCCGGCCACGCCGTGGCCCAACTCGGTGAGCGAGTATTCGACGTGCAGCGGGACCGCGGGGTAGATCGTGCGGTCGACGAAGCCGCTCTCCTCCAGGCGGCGCAGTGTCTGGGTGAGGACCTTGGGGCTCACGCCCTCCAGCCGGCGCTGCAGCGCGCCGAAGCGTTGCGGACCCTCCTCCAGTGCGCCCACGGCCAGGGCCGACCACTTGTTGGCCAGCAGGTCCAGGACGTCTCTGCAGGGGCACTGCGCGGCATAGACGTCGTGCCGGTCGTGCAGGCCGGATCTGCAGGTCATCGTCATGGCCTGGGCCTTTCCTCCAAGGGCTATTACTTTCCAAAAGATAGCAGTCTCCCTTGATGGTTACTACCGACCTTTGGGTAGCTTCGGCTGCGCGGCCGGGCCGGACGGTGCCCGGCGTACGAGTCGGAGTGAGGAGATTTGCCCATGTCATCCACCATGCGGGCGATCGTGCAGGACGCCTTCGGCGGGCCGGAGGTGTTGCGGCTCGCCGAGGTGCCGCGGCCGGTGCCGTTGCCCACCGAGGTGCTGGTCCGGGTGCACGCCGCCGGGGTGAACCCGGTGGACTGGAAGACTCGCGGCGGGTCCGGCATGGCCGGGGTGCTGGGTGAGCCGCCGTTCATCCTCGGCTGGGACGTCTCCGGTGTGGTGGAGGAGGCCGGGTTCGGGGTGACGATCTTCGAGCCGGGTGACGAGGTGTTCGGCATGCCGTGGTTCCCGCGCCAGGCGGGGGCGTACGCGGAGTACGTCACCGCGCCCGCTCGGCAGTTCGCCCGCAAACCGCGCACCGTCGGGCACGAGGCCGCGGCCGGGACGCCCCTGGCCGCGCTCACCGCCTGGCAGTCGCTGATCGACACCGCGCGCATCGGGAGCGGGCAGCGGGTGCTGATCCACGCGGCGGCGGGCGGCGTCGGCCATCTGGCGGTGCAGATCGCCCGGCACGCGGGTGCGTACGTGATCGGCACCGCGACGGCGGCCAAGCACGACTGGCTGCGTTCGCTCGGCGCGGACGAGGTGATCGACTACACCACCACGCGCTTCGAGGACGCGGTGGGGGACGTGGATGTGGTGCTCGACCTGGTCGGTGACGAGCGTGACCGCACGAGCACCCGGTCGTTGCGGGTGCTGCGTCCCGGCGGGCTGCTGGTGGCGGTGCCGTCCGGGGTGGCGCCCGAGCTGCTGGACCGGGCCCGCGAGCAGGGCGTACGGGCCACCGGCATCCTGGTCGAGCCCGACGGGGCGGCGCTGGCCCGGATCGCTGAGCTGATCGACAAGGGTGAGCTGGGGGTCGAGGTGGAGGAGCTCTATCCGCTCGCGGAGGCCGCCGATGCGCACCGTCGCGGCGAGCAGGGGCGCAATCGGGGCAAGATCGTGCTGAGCGTCGCCTGAGTCTTCGACCGCGGGACATCGCGCTCTTTGAGCTCAAGGGCTGACGGCCGCTACGGTTTCACGATCTCGCGCATGGGATGGAGGCCGGTGTCGTACGGGACGCGGTCGCCGAGCGGCCGGCTCAGCTCGACGGTGTACGGCGTGGCCGGGTTGCCTTTGCAGTTATGGAAGTCGCCCGGCGCACGTGCGACCCCGATGACCAGGCGTACGTCCCGGTCCGACTCCTCCAGGAGGACCACCCGGATGCGCCCGTTCGCCGACCGGCCGCCGGCGCACGCCCGCTCGGTCACCAGCAGGTGCAGGGCGTTGCCCGAGGGCGGCTTCGCCGGGTCGAGGGTGAGCTCGGCGACGCCCAGGTCGCCCAGGTCCCGCTGCAGGTTGCAGCCGCCCGAGCTGCGCAGATGCCAGCTCGGGCGGCCGTCGGCGTCCGGTGGGCCGAAGCGTTCGACCATCAGGAAGTCGTGGGTGACCGACGTGGTCCACCGCTGCTGAGGGCCGTCGAACTCCTTGATGATGGCCAGGCGCTCGCCGGTCTCCTCGACGATGCGCCACTTGGCCAGGTCGCCGACCTCGCGCACCTCCTGCCCCTTGAGCGCGGCCCGGCCGTCGGGGCCGAGCTGGGTCGCCGGGCGGCCGGTGCTCATGATGTCCGGCGGGATCGGCTGCTCGTGGCAGGTGTAGGCGGGCTCGGCCGGGCCCGCCGGAGGGGGTTTCCCGGCCCCCGCCGGCGGGGTTCCGCAGCCGGCGACGAGGAGCAGGAGCGCGACGGTTCGCTTCACGTACTGGACGACGTGGTCATGAGGCATCCGGTTCACGGGACGATCGGAAGTCGCCCCGCCTGCGACGCCTTGCCGTGCACGTGACGTGCCGCCGCGAGGCCGGTCCGGCCGAAAGTACTGCCCGAACCGGGATCAACCCTGCTTTCGACTCATGCCAGGTCAAGGGCCGCGTCCCCAGGATGGGCCCATGTCACATGTACAAGGGCCGGACTCCGGTGGCCGGCCCCGCATCGACGCCCTCGACGTGCTGCGCGGATTCGCGCTGTGCGGGATCCTGCTGGTCAACGTCAAGCCGATCGCCAACGTGGACGCCGGCGTGGGCAGGACGACCGACGCGGCCGGGGCCGACGGGCTCGCCTGGCTGGGGTACCTCGCCGACCAGCGGTTCTTCCCGATCTTCTCGCTGCTGTTCGGGATCGGGTTCTCGTTGTTGCTGGAGTCCGCGTCGGCGCGTACCGACCGGCCGCGGGTGGTGCTGGCGCGCCGGCTGCTGGTGCTGCTGGCCATGGGGCTGGCGCACATGTTCCTGCTGTGGCGGGGCGACATCCTGACGATCTACGCGGTGGTGGGTCTGGTGGTGCTGCTGCCGTCCACCTGGCTGCCCCGGTGGGCGGTGGCGGTGCTCGCCGGGGTGCTGCTGGTGCTGCCGCCGGCCGTGGGGAGCAACGGCGTCGTGCTGGTGCCGGGGCTGTTCCTGCTGGGGTCGGCGCTGACCCGGTACGGCGTGACCGCGCGGATGGAGCGGGCCACCTGGGGGCCGGTGATGCTCGGGGCGGTGTTCGCGGTGCTGGCTGTGCCCGCGCTGTGGGTGCAGGTCCAGCTGAGCGCGGACTCGGACGGGGCGGCGTTCAGCACCTCGCTCGCCGTGGCGGGGCTGCTCGTCGCCGGTGCGTACGTGTGCGGGATGCTGGCCCTGCTCAGGACGCCGCTCCGCCCCGCGCTCCAGGCGGTGTTCGCCCCGCTGGGGCGGATGGCGCTGACCAACTACCTGACCGCCACCGTGCTGGTGCTGCTGGTCAGCCGGCTGATCGGCACGCCGCCCGAGACGTGGTCGACGGTGACCGTGCTGCTGATCGCCGGCGGCATCCTCGGTGCGCAGCGGGTGCTCTCGGGCCTGTGGTTGCGCCGCTACCGGTACGGGCCGCTCGAATGGCTCTGGCGCTGGGCCACCTGGTTGCGTCGCCCGGCCCTGAGCCGCCAGGGGCGGAGCGGGGGCTAGAGCTCGCCCAGCTCACCGAGCGGCTTCGTCCAGTAGTCCTGGTCGAAGGGCCTGCCGTCGACGATGGCGTCGGCGTCGGAACCGCGTGGGTTGGCCGCGATGTGCATGATGTCGTTGAAGGTCTTGAACGCCGCCTCGTCCCCGGGCTGCATCTCGCAGCGGTGGATGCGGTGATACCAGTATTTCTGCTCCTCCTCGATCCGGGGGAGGAGCTCGGTGCGGGTGAGGGTTCGGGCTTCCTCTATCGTGAGCCGCTTGAAACTCGGCATGGGCTCATTGTGGCGTGCGTCGCCGGTGGGGGGAAGGGCGTTCCGGCCGACCCGCTCACCCCCGTACGGCGCACAGCAGCCGGTTGTTCCCCCGCTGCCACAGCGTGCCGATCTCCGTGAACCCGGCCTCCCGCAGCGCCTCGACGTGGTGAGACAGGAGGCGGGACTCCGAGCCGTGGTGGGTGGCCCCGGCCGTGGTGCGCTCCTGGTTGAGCTCGGCGAGGTCGGGGTCGGCCGCGATCGCCTCCCACCAGGTCCGCCAGTCCTCCGGCCGGTGCTCGCCGAACACCCGCGCGGTCTGGCGCTCGTGCACCGCGTGCTCCAGCCTCGACAGGGCCGGCGTGGCGTCCTCGGTGTCCATGTGGTCGCCGTTGAGCAGCAGCCCGCCGGGCCGCAGCACGGTCGCCAGCTCCGCGAAGACGCCCTTCAGGTCGGGCCCGGAGATCCAGTGCAGCGCCGTCGTGCTGACCGCCGCGTCCGCCGGCCGCTCCAGCCCGAGCAGCTTCGTCCACCCGCCGGTACGCAGATCCGCCGAGACGAACGTGGGCCCCGGGTACGCGGCCCGCCCGAGCCCGAGCAGCAGCGGATCGGCGTCCACGGAGATCACGGTGGCCCCGGGCAGCCGCTCCAGCAGCCGCGCCGACAACGACCCGGGACCGCACCCCAGGTCGATGACCACGGGATCGGGCCGCCCCAGCGCCTCCACGGCGTCGATCAGCGCGGTGAACCGCTCCTCGCGGTCGGGCAGGTAACCCTCCTGCTGGCGATCCCAGCGCGCGATCCACTCCAGTGCGGCATCGTGAGTGAGCATGGACTTCTCCTTGTAACTGTCATCTAAGCTTTGGGCAGTCACAACTTAAAGCACGAAGGTGTAACCGGTCAATTGGATTACAACAGTCACACAGACACCGTGGTCAGGGTGGCGGTGGTGCTCGTCAACGAGCTGACACCGGGCGAGCGGTACGGGCGCCCCTTCCCGGCGCCGGTCGACGCCGCCGCGGCGGCCACCGCGGGCCTGCGTACCGTCTACCCGGCCTACCGCGAGCTCACCGAGGTCGAGGGGGGCGAGCTGGCCGAGGTCGCCGCCCGGCTGCGGGCGGTCTTCGCCGCCGTCGCCGGCGGCGACGTCGACAGCGCGGCGACGCGGGTGAACGCGCTGCTGGAGGAGACCCACGCCAGGCCACGGCTCGAACGGCACGACGGCGAGCCGTGGCACCTGCACTTCCACGGCAGCGGCGGCACGACGGCCGGCGACTGGGCGGCCAGCTGCGCCACCGGCCTGGCCATCGTGCTGGGCAGCGAGTTCAGCGATCGCCTGGGAGTCTGTACGGCGCCGCACTGCGACCGCGTCTACGTGGACGTCTCGCGCAACGGCACCCGCCGGTTCTGCTCCACGGCCTGCCAGAACCGCGTCAAGACCGCCGCCTTCAGAGCCAGGACCAAGGCGGGGTGACCGCTCGGGGCAACCAGTAAGGCGGCTTACCGAAGGGCGGCTTTCCCCTTACCCGGCGAACCGTCCCCGCCTCGCAACCGTGCCGAGGGGTGTCCTGAAGTCCGATGGGAGAGGAATCATCCCATGCGAAGACAGCTGGCAGCAGGCACCCTCGCCACCGCTGCCGCCCTCACCGCCATCGTCGCGCTGCCCGCCCAGGCCGGCGCGACCACCGCCATGACCGAGGTCGCCTCCTCTGACGCGAGCCGCGTCAGGATGACCGGCAGGCAGGAGGTCCCCGGCCCCGGCGACCGCAACGGCTTCGGCTCGTTCGTCTACCAGGTGCGGCACGGGCAGCTGTGCTACTTCATCAGCGCGAAGAAGATCAGGCCCGCCGCCGCGGCCCACATCCACAAGGGCAGGAAGGGTGTGGCCGGCCCGGTCGTGGTCACGCTGAAGGCTCCCGCGAAGGGCTTCGCGCGCGGCTGCGTCAAGGCCGTCAGGCACCAGAACGCCAAGAACGCCGCCACCACGCTCACCAGGAGTGAGCTGCGCGGCATCGTGAAGTGGCCGCATCTCTACTACGTGAACGTCCACAACAAGCCGTTCCCCGACGGGGCCATCAGGGGCCAGCTCGGTTAGGCGGTCCCCCTGCTCCAGCTCCCCGGAGGCCCGGGGAGCTGGAGCCCGTTCACTCGGCGGCCAGCCGTTCTGCCTCTTCGTGCAGCGCGAGGACCAGGACGAGCTCCAGCTGGAGCTGGTCGAGATCGGACGCCGCGAGGCTGTCCAGGACGCGCATTTCGGGCCTCCCTCACCATAGGACGCCCCACGCGTCACATAGGTTCACGCGTCCCGAAAGCGATCAGGTCTCGCTCCTGAAACGTTCCCAGGCGGATTGCCGGGTCATGCCGAGCGAGGCGCCGATGCGTTCCCAGCTGACGTCGCGGGTGCGGAGGTGCGCCACCCAGTCGCGCAGGTTGTCGTCCACTTGTACTTGTACGGCGGCGATTTTCGGGAGATGGTCGAGAATTTGTTCTTCCGACATCGACTCCCACGTCGGGAGCCGGGGCTCGGTCGAGGCGGCAAGGCGTTCCTGCTCCAGGATCTCGTTGCACAGGCCGATGCATTCATCGCAAATGTGCACACCAGGCCCGGCAATCACCTTGCTCACTTCCGAGCTCCTCTTGTGGCAGAAAGAGCAGCGGATCTTGTCCTTCCAGTCAGGCATGGCCTGACGCTACTCCCGTCAGGCGGCACCTGACAACCCTGGAAGCCGATCCCGATCCATCTGCGCCCGCAGGATCTCCTGCCGCTCCTGGTTGATCCTGCGGCAGATGGTCAGGTACGCGTTCAGTACCTCGCAGTACAGCGTGCGCGCCGTTTCCAGCTGTTCGCGCAGGATGAGAGCACGTTCGGCGTCGCCGCGCTCCTCGGCCTCGGCCAGCAGCGCGCGAGCCTCGTCCACGATCTCTTCGGCTCGCAACCTCGTACGGCGCAGCAGCGAAGAGCATTCGTAGAGCTCTCCGAGTCGCGCCGACGAGACGATGAACTCGGCAGCATGGACGGCCGATCCGTCGGCCGTCTCTCCGCGGAGATCAGATCCCATTTCCCGCCACCTCCCGGTCAAGGTTGCCTAACTGTAGACGCGCAACCCTTGCGGGCGGATCACCTGCGACGGGCGGTGGTGTCGAACTGCTCCCAGCGGATTTGTTTTTTCTCCCGGGTAGGAAAACCTCCTCCCTGAAACCCGTTCGGTGCTGGCTGAATGAGATATTTGACGGCTGTGTACTGCTCTATCGGAGGAATGCCGTGATTCTCCGGTGTTAGCAAAAGCCGGGGATGAAGACCTCCGATCGCCCCGCATGGGTACGTCCGCTCGTCACATACTGAAACCGAATGACAGCGCGACGTGACTCTGGAGTGGTGGCGATGCCGGGGACCGGGAGCGATGACGACGCGGTGGACGTCAGCGTCGTCATCCCCGTACACAACTGCCGGGCCTACCTCGATCGATGCCTCACCTCCGCGCTCGTGCAGCGGGTGAAGAAGCAGATCGTCGTCGTCGACGACGGCTCCACCGACGGCAGCGGCGAGCTCCTCGACCTCTACGCCGCCTACCACCCCGGCATCGTCAAGGTCGTGCACATCGACGGCAGCGGCAGCGCGGGACGGCCGCGCAACGTCGGCATCGAGCACGCCACCGGCCGGTACGTCTTCTTCTGCGACGCCGACGACTACCTCGGCCCCGAGGCGCTGGAGCGCATGGTCGCGGTGGCCGACGCCAACGGCTCCGACATCGTCCTCGGCAAGATCGTGGGGCACGGCCGGCGGGCGCCGGTGTCGATGTTCCAGCAGAGCGCCGACCGGCTGGAGCTCGGCGACAGCACCGTCTACAACAGCCTGAGCTGCTTCAAGCTGTTCAGGAGGGAGCTGCTCGAACGCCACCGCATCAGGTTCGGCGAGGGCATGCTGGTCGGGGAGGACATCCTCTTCACCGTGCACGCCTACTGCCACGCGGGGCCGATCTCGGTGGTGGCCGACTACGACTGCTACCACCTCGTGTCCAGGCCCGACGGCAGCAGCATCATGCAGCAGGCGGGCAGCAGGGACCCGCTCGCCTGGCTGGCCATGATCAGGGGGCCGATCGAGCTCATGGCCCGGCACGTCGAGCCCGGCCCGCTCCGCGACCACCTGCTGCGCAGGCACTTCAGGCTCGACGTGTTCACCCAGCTCGGGACCGTGTTCCTGGAGAGCGACGACGTGCGGCGCAAGGACATCGCGCGGGAGGTCGCGGCGCTGTGCGACGAGTGGTACACACCCGGCGTGCACGAGCGGCTCAACACCATCGACCGGCAGCGGGCGGGCGCGCTCGACGACATCGACCGCCTGGTGCGCCTGGCCCGCATCGAGAGCGCCACCGTCCGGCGCCGGCTGACCGGGCTGCGCTGGGAGGGCGACCGGCTCGTCGTCACGGGCGCCGCCCGGCTCGACGGCATCACCAGGGACGACAACCTGTCCGTGGTGCTGCGCGCGCGGCACGACGCGGCCGCGGAGCTGGTGCTGCCGGCCGAGCGGAAGGGCGGGGAGTTCACCGTGCGGGTGAACGTGGGGGCGCTCGGCTCCGGGATCTGGGACCTGCGGGTTGCGGTGGAGATCGAGGGCGTGATCCGGCTCGGCCGCCTCGGGGCCGACCGCGACAGCGGCATCGCCCGCCCGCAGCCCAGGATGATCGGCGGGATCGTGGCCCTGCCGTACTTCACCAGGGACAACGGCAACCTGAGCATCGACATGGGCGGGCACGTGGTCGCGGTGCCCGGCACCGCCCGGCTCATCAGGACGCGGTGGGCGCTCGGGCACCGGCTGCTCGTCGACGGGGAGATCAGCGTCGTCGGGACGACCCCTTCGGCCGCGGCGATCAGGAGGATCGTCTGGCGGGAGCGGCGCACCGGCTGCGAAAGCAGCGACCGGGTGACGGCGCTGCCCGGAGGCGGTTTCGCGGCCAGGCCCGCAGTGGGGCGGCTCGCGCCCGGCACCTGGGACGCCTATCTGGAGCTGGACCTGGGCGGGCCGCCGGCGCGGTTCAGGATCGAGACCGACGCGCAGACGGTGGCGGCGCCGCGCCGGTGGTGGGGAACCGCCCTGTTCAGGTCCGTGCGGCCGTACGCGACGTCGGGCAAGGGGCGGCTGAGCGCGGTGGTGCGGCGGCTGACGGCGGAGACCTTGGTCCGGAGGATCATCCGGTAATTGCCATCTATATGCAGGTGCAAGACGATGTCCTAAAGTAGGACCGTTTGTTCTACCTCTTCTGGAGGCACGCCGTGCACGTACCCGATGGTTTCTTCAATGCGGCGACATCCATATCGGCCGGAGCCGTGGCGGCCGCGGGCGTCGCGGTCTGCCTGCGCGGCGCGCGACGCGAGCTCGACGACCGCACCGCGCCGATGGCCGGGCTGGTCGCGGCCTTCATCTTCGCCGTGCAGATGCTCAACTTCCCCGTCGCCGCCGGCACCAGCGGTCACCTGCTGGGCGGCGCGCTGGCGGCGATACTCGTCGGGCCGTACACAGGGGTGCTGTGCATGGCCGTGGTCCTGCTGGTGCAGGGCGTGTTCTTCGCCGACGGCGGGCTGACCGCGCTCGGCGTCAACATCACGATCATGGGCATCGTCACCGTGCTCGTCGGCTGGGGCGTCTTCCGGCTGGTCAGGGCGCTGGCCCGGGGGAAGGTCGTAGTGGCGGCGTTCCTGGCGGCGCTGGTCTCGGTGCCCGCCTCCGCGCTGGTCTTCACGCTGCTGTTCTGGATCGGCGGGACCGCGCCGATCGAGGTCGGCGCGGTGGCGGCCGCGATGGGCGGCGTGCACCTGCTGATCGGCATCGGCGAGGCCCTCATCACCGCGATGACCGTCGGCGCGGTGCTGGCCGTGCGGCCCGACCTCGTGTACGGCGCCCGCGGTCTGACCAGGCCGCTGGTGCTGCGCGGGGCCGAGGGCGAGACCACGACCGCTCCCGCCCCCGAGCCGGTCGCGGCCCGGGGCGCGCTCAAGCCGTTCCTGCTCGGCGGCGTCGGCGTGACGCTGGTGCTGGCCGGGCTCGTGTCCTTCTTCGCCTCCTCCTCTCCCGACGGGCTGGAGGCGGTCGCCGAGAACAAGGGCTTCATCGACCAGGCGGGGGACCACCTGTTCGGGGGGTGGGCGCTGGCCGACTACGGTGAGGTGGGCGGGATCCCCGTCGGCGTGGCCGGCATCATCGGCGTCGGCCTCGTGCTGCTCATCGCCGGTGCCGTGGCCTATGCCGCGCGAAACCGTAACAAGATCAAGGTGTGATACGTGGGCGCTGGGCACCATCACCAGCTCTACCTGCCGGGCGACTCGGTCGTGCACCGATTGCCGCCGCAGTGCAAGCTGCTGGCGATCTTCGCTTTCGCCCTCGTGGTGGTGGCCACGCCGCGCGAGCGGTTCTGGGCCTTCGCCGCGTACGCCGTCCTGCTCGCCGGTGTCGCGGTGGCGGCCCGGGTGCCGGTGACGTACGTGCTGCGGCGGATGGTGATCGAGGTGCCCTTCGTGCTGTTCGCCTTCCTCATCCCGGTCATCGGCCTGGGGGAGCGGACCACGGTGCTGGGGCTCTCGCTGAGCGTGCCCGGCCTCTGGGCGGCCTGGAACATCCTGGCCAAGGCCACGCTCGGGGTGATCGCCTCCATCCTCCTGGCGGCCACCACGGAGCCGCGCACGATCCTCATCGGGGCCCAGCGGCTGCGGCTGCCGAGCCTGCTGGTGCAGATCGCCATGTTCATGCTCAGGTACATGGACGTGATCATGGATGAGATGCGGCGGATGCGGGTGGCCCGGGAGTCTCGCGGGTTCGAAGCACGAAATTTCCGGCACATTGGGGTGATCGCCCGGTCGGCCGGGGCGCTGTTCATCCGGTCGTACGAGCGGGGCGAGCGGGTGCACCTCGCGATGCTCAGCCGGGGATACTCGGGCCAAATGCCGATAATTCAAGATCTTTCGGCGTCTGTACGCCAATGGGGCATCGCTCTCGCCCTGCCCGCCATCGCCCTCGCAGTATTGGGACTGACGTGGTGAACTCTCTCGAAGTCCGGCAGCTCGCGTACGCCTACCCCGACGGCACGCAGGCGCTGTTCGGCGTGGACCTGTCGATCGCCCGCGGCGAGCGCGTGGCCCTGCTCGGCCCGAACGGCGCCGGCAAGACCACGCTCGTCATGCATCTCAACGGCATACTCACCGCCGGGCACGGGAGTGTCACCGTGGCAGGCACGCCGGTGCGCAAGGACACGCTCAAGGAGATCAGGCAGCGTGTCGGCCTGGTCTTCCAGGACCCCGACGACCAGCTCTTCATGCCCACGGTGCGCGACGACGTCGCCTTCGGCCCGGCCAACGCCGGCCTGCGGGGCGAGGACCTGGACCGGGTGGTCAAGGACGCGCTGGAGCGGGTGGGCATGCTGGAGGCCGCCGACCGGCCGCCGCACCACCTGTCGTTCGGGCAGCGCCGCAGGGTGGCGGTGGCGACGGTGCTGGCGATGGCCCCCGAGATCCTGGTGCTCGACGAGCCCTCGTCCAACCTCGACCCGGCCGCGCGCAGGGAGCTGGCGGAGATCCTGCGCTCCCTGGACGTGACGGTGCTCATGGTCACGCACGACCTCCCGTACGCGCTGGAGCTGTGCGAACGCGCGCTCATCCTCTCCGACGGCGTGATCGCCGCGGACGGGCCCACGCGCGACCTGCTGGCTGACGCGGAGCTGCTGGGCAGGCATCGCCTGGAGCTCCCGTACGGCTTCGCGATCCCGGCTGGGTGAGGTGGCCCCGGTGCGGAGGCATCGGGTGCTGAGATGGGTAGAAACCCGGAGCATGGTTCTTGACGGGGCGTTTGGTACGCGTTTACGCCCGCCTTGTCCTCCTGCATCCGACTTTTCGTAGTTTGTGCATGCCCGCTATCCGGGGATGTCGAAGTACAGTGGCTCATCGAGGAGGGGCCAATGAAGCTGCGGCTTGCGCGACACGCCCTGGGCGATGCCGTGGTGGTGGCCGTCGAGGGTGAGCTTGACCTGTTCACCGCACCGTTCCTGCGCGACGAGGTGCGTGACGCCATCAAGCAGGACGGCGCCAGGCTCGTGCTCGATCTGCAGCAGCTGTCGTTCATGGACTCCAGCGGCCTGTCGGTGCTGATCGAGGCCTGGCGGCTGGCGACGGGAGAGGGCGGAGGCGTGTCGCTGGCGGCGCCCCAGGCGCCCGTGGCCCGCATCCTCCGCACGACGGGGCTGGACCGGCGCATCAAGGTGTACTCCGACGTGGACACCGCCGTGGGTGAGATTTAACCACCCCCGAGTAGAACTTCATTCGGTCTGCGGGTTAGGGTCCGGTCTATGGACGTGAACGGATCTGCAGCAATCATTTCCGGCGGCGCCAGCGGCCTCGGCGAGGCCACGGCCCGCGAGCTGGCCCGCGCCGGCGCCACCGTGGTCGTGGCGGACCTCAACGAGGAGCGCGGCAAGGCCGTGGCCGACGAGCTCGGCGGGGTCTTCGCCAGGACCGACGTGTCGGACGACGAGCAGGTGCAGGCGGCCGTGGACGCCGCCGTCGCCACCGGCAAGCCGCTGCGGGTGGTCGTGAACAGCGCCGGCATCGGCTGGGCCGAGCGCACGGTCAACCGCGACGGCAACCCGCACAACCCGGCCTCCTACCGCAAGGTCATCGAGGTCAACCTGATCGGCACGTTCAACCTCATGCGCATCGCCGCGGCGGCCATCGCCAAGACCGAGCCGGCCGACGCCGACGGCCAGCGCGGCGTGGTGATCAACACGGCCTCCGTGGCGGCGCTGGAAGGACAGACGGGGCAGCTCGCGTACTCGGCCTCCAAGGGCGGCATCGTGGGCATGACGGTGCCCGCGGCGCGCGACCTGGCGGCGATCGGCGTACGCGTGAACACGATCTGCCCCGGCATCATCGACACCCCGATCTACGGCTTCTCGGCCAACGCCGACGAGTTCAAGGCCAAGCTGATCGCGCCGGTGGTCTTCCCCAAGCGCATGGGACGGGCCGACGAGTTCGCGCACCTGGTCAGGTCGCTGGTCGAGAACGACTACATGAACGCCGAGGTCATCCGCTTCGACGGCGGCATCCGTTTCCAGCCCAAGTGAGGTCCAGTGTCTGACGAAGTGCTCGTCGAAGAGTCCGGCGAAGGATCGGGCAGGGTCGCGATCCTCACCATCAACCGCCCCAAGGCGCGCAACGCCGTCAACGGGGCGGTGGCGAGGGGGATCGTCGAGGCGCTGGACACGCTGGACGCCCGCCCCGACATTTCCGCTTACGTCCTGACCGGCGCGGGCGGCACGTTCAGCGCGGGGATGGACCTCAAGGGGTTCCTGACAGGCGACTTCCCGGTGGTCGAGGGCCGCGGCTTCGGCGGGCTGACCGAGGCGCCGCCGAAGAAGCCGCTGGTGGCCGCCGTGGAGGGATACGCGCTGGCGGGCGGGTTCGAGCTGGCTCTGGCCTGCGACGTGATCGTGGCGTCGGCAGAGTCCACGTTCGGGCTGCCGGAGCCCAAGCGCGGGCTGGTGGCGGGGGCGGGCGGCATCATGCGGCTGCCGCGGCGGATCCCGTACCACGTGGCCATGGAGATGGCCCTGACCGGTGACCACTACCCGGCCTCCCGCCTGTACGAGCTCGGCCTGGTCAACCGGATCACCGAGCCCGGCGCCGCGCTCGAAGGCGCGCTGGAGCTGGCCCGCAAGATCGCCGCCAACGCCCCGCTGGCGCTCGTCGCGACCAAGAGAGTGGTCGTCGAGTCGCAGGACTGGTCGCTGGAGGAGATGTTCAAGAAGCAGGCCGCGATCATCAACCCGGTCTTCGGCTCGAAGGACGCCATGGAGGGCGCCGCGGCTTTCGCCGAGAAGCGCGCGCCCCGGTGGAAGGGCGAATGACCGGCCCCCTCCCGTCTTCCCCCAGGAAACGGGAGGGGACTCTTTAGCGCGCGCATAGCTCTTCCTGGTTACGGTAAAGAAAGAGGAGACGAACTACCGGGAGAGCGCATGAGCGACTATTCGGGTTCCAGGTTCGAGTCTGCCAAGCGCGGCGCCGGAGCCCTGCTCTCCGGTGCGCTCAGCGCGCTCATCATCGTGGTCGGCATGCTCGCCGTGATGTGGGTCGTCGAGGGTGTCGACTTCTTCCTCAACGGTGCGCTCGACTACCAGTTCGGCATCGTCGGCTGGGATCCCGACGGCCTGATCGGCATCATCTTCGCGCCGTTCCTGCACGGCGGCTTCGGGCACCTCATGGCCAACTCGGTGCCGCTGCTGATCCTGGGTTTCCTGGCCGGGCTGCGCGACGTGCGCAAGTTCCTGTGGGCCAGCGTGCTGATCATCCTCATCGGTGGCCTCGGCACGTGGGCGACCAGCCCGGGCGTCTACACGGTCGGGGCGAGCGGCCTGGTGTTCGGCTACTTCGGCTACATCCTGGCCCGCGGCCTGTTCGACCGCAGCCTGCTCGACATCGCGATCGGCATCGGCGTGGGCGTGGCCTACTGGGGGATCCTGGCGGGCCTGCTGCCGAACCAGCAGGGCATCTCCTGGCAGGGACACCTGTTCGGCCTCATCGGTGGCGTGGTGTCCGCCTGGCTGCTGCGCCGCAAGCGCGAGCTGCCCTCGTCGAGGACCGCCTACCCCTACTGACCGCGGGCCGTTCCCTTCCCGAAGTCCCCGCCGGAGCGCGGCGGGGAACGGGGGACCTACAGGTGCGGCCGGGTGTGCTCGGCCGGTGAGGCGGACAGCAGGCGGTCGATGTAGGCCAGGCCCACGGCCGAGGCCACGAACGCCAGGTGGATGAGCGTCTGCCACATGATCTTGTCGTTGGGCGTCGTCTGCGCGCGGATGAACGTCTGCAGCAGATGCACCGACGAGATCCCGATGATCGCCGTGGCCAGCTTGACCTTCAGGACGTTCGCGTTGACGTGGGAGAGCCACTCCGGCTCGTCCGGGTGGTCGTTGAGGTCGATACGCGAGACGAACGTCTCATAGCCCCCGATGATCACCATGATCAGCAGGTTGGAGATCATCACCACGTCGATGAGCGCCAGGACCGTGAGCATGACCACGACCTCGGGGGAGGGCGCGGCCTGCGCGCTCGGCTGGTGCAGGAAGACCGTCTCGATCAGGTGCCAGAGCTCTAACGCGAACTGCCAGACGTAGACGGCCTGGGCCACGATGAGGCCCAGATAGAGCGGGACCTGGAGCCAGCGGCTGGCGAACATCAGATAACCGAGGCTCTTCGGCCGTGCGGTCCCCTGGCCGAATCGCAACTTATCGGGCAAGAATGTTTCCTACTCGTCGAGCCGGAGGGATGTGAGTTGGCGAACCTCGGATCCCTGGAACACGCCGTCATGAACGCGCTGTGGGATGCCGGGAAGCCGATGCGCGTCAGGGAGCTCCTGGTCAAGCTCAACGAGGAGCGTGAGCTCGCCTACACCACGGTCCAGACCGTGGCCGAGCGGCTGGTGAAGAAGGGCCTGCTCGTACGGACGCCGTACCGCAACGCCTTCCGCTACGCGGCGGTGCGGTCGAGGGACGAGCACGTCGCCGCGCTCATGCTGGAAGCACTGGAGGCCAGCACCGACAGGTTGCCGGTGCTGGCCAGGTTCGCGCGGAGCGTCGAGGAGGCGGACGCGCTCGCGCTCCTCGACGAGCTGGCCCGCAGAACGGGCCGGAAGGCGGACTAGAGGCGCTCGACCACGTAGTCGACGCAGACCGTCAGCGCCTCGATGTCGGCCGGGTCGATGGCCGGGAACATCGCGATGCGCAGCTGGTTGCGGCCCAGCTTGCGGTAGGGCTCGGTGTCGACGATGCCGTTGGCGCGCAGCGCCTTGGCCACGGCCGCGGCGTCGACTTCGTCGGAGAAGTCGATCGTGCCGACCACCTGCGAGCGGAACTCGGGCGCGGCGAACGGCGTGGTGTAGGAGGTCTTCTCCGCCCACGTGTAGAGGCGCGAGCTGGAGTCGGCCGTGCGGGCGGTGGTCCAGGCCAGGCCGCCGTTGCCGTTCATCCAGTCGAGCTGGTCGGCCAGCAGGAACAGCGTGGCCACGGCCGGGGTGTTGTAGGTCTGGTCCTTGCCGGAGTTGTCGATCGCGACCGGCAGGCTGAAGAACTCCGGCACGTAGCGGCCGCTCGCGGCGATCTCCTCGACCCTGGCCAGGGCGCGCGGTGACATGATCGCGATCCACAGGCCGCCGTCGGAGGCGAAGCTCTTCTGCGGCGCGAAGTAGTAGACGTCGGTCTCGGCGAGGTCGACGGGCAGGCCGCCGGCGCCGGAGGTGGCGTCGACCAGCACCAGCGCGTCGTCGCCGCCCACGCGGGTGATCGGCATGGCCACGCCGGTCGAGGTCTCGTTGTGGGTGAGCGCGTAGGCGTCCACGCCGTCCTCGGCGACCGCGGCCGGGTGGGTGCCGACCTCGGCCTTGATCACGCTCGGCTCGGCCAGCCAGGGAGCCTTCTTGGTGACCGTGGCGAACTTCGAGGAGAACTCGCCGAACGACAGGTGCTGGGACTTCTCGCGGATCAGCCCGAAGGCGGCGATGTCCCAGAACGCGGTGGTGCCGCCGTTGCCCAGCACGACCTGGTAGCCCTCCGGCAGCGAGAACAGGTCGGCCAGGCCGGATCGCACGCGGCCGACCAGGTTCTTGACCGGCTTCTGGCGATGGGAGGTGCCCATCAGGCTCGCGCCGGAGGCGGCGAGAGCGGCCAGCTGCTCGGTGCGAACCTTCGAGGGCCCGCAGCCGAATCGGCCGTCGGCGGGCTTGATGTCAGCGGGAATAACGATGTCAGCCACGTAACGGAGCCTACCGACCTGCGTGGAATGGCTTGAACCCGGTCCGGATTATGAGACCCGTGAAAGTTTCGCAAACGATGCCAGGTCAGCGGGCCGGGCATGGCCGGCGACTTGACTAACCGCTCAGGGAGTCTCACTTTCCTGACAAGTCGCCCGAGGCGTGATGGGCCGTGATGGACATGGATGACACTGACGTCCTCACCGCCAGAGAGCTGGAGATCCTCTCCCTGACCGGTTCAGGCCACAGTGCTCAGGAGATCGCGGACCTCCTGAGCGTCTCCCGCTGCGCGGTGGAGAACCACCGGCGGCGCATCTACCGCAAGCTCGGCGTCGTCGGGCAGGGGCAGGCGGTGCTCCGGGGGCTCGGGCTGATCGGGCCGCCCGGCCAGGCGTCGCCCGCGGAGCTCGTCCGCGGGCGGGAGCTGGTGGTCGTGCACGCCAGGTGCCTGCTGGCCGTGGAGATGGTGACGCGGGCGCTGCTCGGGGCCGGGCGGGCGCTGGCGGCCGTGCGGGACGCGCTGCCGTACGACGAGGAGGAGCAGGGCTGGCTCGGGGCCCGGTTCACCGCGGTGCTCGTGGACCCCGTGCCGGCGGACTGGGCGCTGCCCGCCGGCCTCGGCGCCCGTGCGGTCGCCGTGCCCACCATGCCGCCCGAGCCGGCCATGGTGACGGACGCCGTCGGGCGCGGCGCGTACGCCGTGTTGTGGCTCCGCGACGTGCCCGAGCTCCTGTGCGCGGTGCTGGAGCTGGTGGCCAGGGAGTACCTGGTGGTGGGGGCGGGCATGTGCCGGTGGCTGAGCCCCGTACCGAGGCTCACCGGCCGCGAGCGCGAGGTCCTGGCCTCGATCGCCCGCGGCCACACCATCAGGCAGACCGCCCGCCTGCTCGGCATCGCGAGCAAGACCGTGGAGAGCACCCGGGCGCGCCTGTTCAGGAAGCTCGGCGCGCGCAACCGGTCGGAGGCGCTGACCAACGCCTATCGCGCCGGCCTGGTGGCGGCGGTCCCGGAGGTCACTGGCCCCGGCTCGCCGGATCCACCCGGGCGAACGTGAGCAGGTCCACCATCCGGAAGTCGCCGGTCCCGCCCGAGCGGCGCGGCAGCGTGGGCCGCCAGGACGGGTTGGCGGCGAGGAAGGAGCTCGGGTCGAGCTGCAGCAGCCCGATGAAGACCTCGCCCACGATCCGCGCGCCCACCCCGGCCATCCGGGCGCCGCCGGCCAGGACCTCGGCCTCCTTGAGCACGTAGTACCAGAGCGGGGTGCTGGAGGGCAGGCCGTGCCCGATCGCCTGCAGCTCGGGGAAGTGCTGGGCCTCGAGGGCCGGTACGCCGACGGCGCGGGCGACGTTCTGCCCGGAGGGCATCGACCAGGTGATGTGCCGCAGGAGGTTGCGCTGCGCGAGCGACGTCGGCGGGTCGGCGGACGGGATCGCGCTCAGCGGCAGGTTGAACAGCGGCGTGGACAGCTTGGTGTCGATGCGCTTGTTCGGCCGCACCTCGCCGTCGCCGAAGTCGAAGAACGTCTGCCAGCCGATGAAGCGCCTGGGCGCCCTGGCCCCGCCGCGCAGGTCCACGGGGTCGCTCTGCCCCTGTCCGGCGGGGTCGAAGATGAACCCGAAGAACGGCGTGCCGTCGGGGTTGCCCGCGAGGTTGGCGCGGTAGGACGGCCTGACCATGCTGTGCCCGAACCGGTAGGCCGCGCCCTGGAACTCGACGGGCATGAACTGCCGGCCGGCGGCCGGCCGGTAGAAGCGCCGGCCGTTGGTGAGGATGTCGTTGACCGCGTTCTGGCCGATGATCAGCGGTAGGAACTCCCTGAGCACCAGCCACTGGTAGTGCCACCTGACCTGCTGCCTGGCGGACTCGAACACGTTGCCCTGCTGGCCCGAGGCGCGCAGGTGGTCGACCACCCGGTTGTGGAAGCGCAGGAAGGCGGCGTGCATGCCGCTGATGATGAGGTTCTCGTCGTTGCGCGGGTCGGCGATGATCGCCGTACGGTTCGACCTGCGCGGCACGTCCTCGAACCGGCCGCCGCTCTCCAGGCGGAACTTGGCGGTGTCGGCGGGGTCGTAGAACTGCGGGTCAGCGGCCGGGCCGCGGCCGTAGACGCTGTCGAGGTCGAAGGCCGGCGTCCTGGTGTTGGGCGACTGCTCCGGCGCGGTGGGGACGCCCAGGGGCGAGGACTCGTCGAAGGTCATGTCGTGGTCGACGAACTGGCCGAAGAACGTCACGCCCGCGGTGTGCGCGGCGTTGTCGATGTTGTTCGGGCTGAGCTCGGGGTTGGTGATCAGCCGGACCGGCCCCTCCTGCAGCGGGTCCCTGGCGTCGACCAGGCCGCCGGGGCGGCCCATCTCCATCAGCGCCGACCTCAGGCTGGGTGCGTTGAAGTCGGCGAACGGGGCCAGGTTGAAGACCCGTCCGAACCTGTCGGGGGAGGTGGCCAGGCCACCCGCGCGTACCGTGACGACCTTGGCGAGGGCTTCGGCGGGGGTGAGCGTCAGGGCGGCGGCCCCGGCTCCCACACCCGCGAGGAAGCCGCGTCTGGTCACGCCGGAGGAGGGCCCGGACAGGGGCTTCGTCATGACGTGCCTCCTTACTGACCTCCCACCGGCGGAAGGCAGGCGAACGCCGACGTGCCTGCTGGTGGGAGGGCTGGGGGGTGCCTGCCGTCAGGCTGTGCCCTTGACCGGAGGCGGTCAAGGAACCACTTTCCCCTAGTGCTTTTCAGCCCGGGAAAGCGAAACGGCTACCGCGGGGCCGGGTGGCCGCGCGGTAGCCGTGGCGGGCGAATCAGTGGATCAGTAGTTGCCGACGACCTCGTCGGCGCCCGGCACCTCGCTGAGCGGGCGCGAGGCGGGGCCGGTGTAGTTGGCGCTCGGGCGGACGAGCCGGCCCGTGCGCTTCTGCTCCAGGACGTGCGCGGCCCAGCCGGCCGTGCGGGCGCAGGTGAACATCGAGGTGAACATGTGGGAGGGAACCTCGGCGAAGTCCAGGACGACGGCCGCCCAGTACTCGACGTTGGTGGCCAGCACCCGGTCGGGCTTGCGCGCGTGCAGCTCCTCCAGCGCGGCCTGCTCCAGCGCCGCCGCGACCTCGTAGCGAGGCGCGTCGAGCTCCTTGGCGGTCCGCCGGAGCACGCGGGCGCGCGGGTCCTCGGCGCGGTAGACGCGGTGGCCGAAGCCCATGAGCCGGTTGCCCTTGTCGAGCTCGCTCTGGACGTACTTCTTGGCGTCGCCGAGCTGCTCGACGCCCTCGATCATGTGCAGGACGCGGGCCGGGGCGCCGCCGTGCAGCGGGCCCGACATGGCGCCGACGGCGCCGGAGAGCGCGGCGGCCACGTCGGCGCCGGTGGAGGCGATGACGCGGGCGGTGAACGTCGAGGCGTTCATGCCGTGCTCGGCCGCGGAGGTCCAGTAGGCGTCGATGGCCTTGACGTGCTTGGGATCGGGCTCACCGCGCCAGCGGATCATGAAGCGTTCGACGATGGTCTTGGCCTCGTCAACCCGGCTCTGCGGCACCATCGGCAGGCCGAGCCCGCGCGCGGACTGCGCGACGAAGGAGAGGGCCATCACCGAGGCGCGGGCGAGCTGGTCGCGGGCCTCTTGGTCACTGATGTCGAGCAGGGGCTTGAAGCCGTAGGCCGGAGCCAGCATGGCCAGCGCGCTCTGCACGTCTACGCGGATGTCACCAGAATGGACAGGAATGGGGTACGGCTCCGCCGGGGGCAGACCCGGCTGGAACGTGTTGTCGACCAGCAGGCCCCACACGGCCCCGAACGGGACTCGGCCGACCAGCTCCTCGATGTCGACGCCCCGGTATCGAAGGGCGCCCCCTTCTTTGTCCGGTTCCGCGATCTCGGTTTCGAAAGCCACAACGCCTTCGAGCCCGGGTTTGAAGTCGGACATACTCGGCCGCCTCCCCTTCTGTTGCCATGTTTGGGCAATGCCTTGATGTCGAGATACCGGCGGGTCAATTTAACCCCCTCCCAGGTCATGGTCGGTCTCGGGACCCGCCGTTGAGCCAAACCCGCTGGTGGGGAGCGGTGCATGGGATCTACCACGCAAGCGCGCAAGAATACCGTCTCGTGGATGCCACCCCGCGCCCGCCCACGTTGGCGGGGCTTCGCCGTACGTACGAGGGCGAGCCGCTGCTCGAATCAGACCTCGCGTCCGACCCCATCGCGCAATTCGCCACCTGGTTCCAGGAGGCACTCGACGCCGGCCTGCCCGAACCCAACGCCATGGTCCTGGCCACCGCCTCGGCGGGCGGCCGCCCGAGCGCCAGGACGGTCCTGCTCAAGGGCTACGACGAACGCGGATTCGTCTTCTACACCAACTACGAGTCGCGCAAGGGCCGCGACCTGGCCGAGAACCCCCGCGCCTCCCTGCTGTTCCCCTGGCACCCGGTGCGCCGCCAGGTCCGCGTCGAGGGCACCGTCATGCGGATCTCCCACGAGGAGTCGGCCGAATACTTCGACTCCCGCCCGTACGGCTCGCGCATCGGGGCGTGGGCCTCGCGGCAGTCGGCGGTCGTGCGCTCCAGGGAGGAGCTGGACGCCCGCTACGAGGAGCTGGCGGCGCGCTGGCCGGAGAATCCGCCGGTGCCCGACTTCTGGGGAGGCTTCCGGGTCGTCCCCATGGAGCTGGAGTTCTGGCAGGGGCAGCTCGACCGGATGCACGACAGGCTGCGCTACCGGCGTACGCGACCCGGGTGGGTTCTGGAGAGACTTGCCCCTTAATGTTCTCTAAGTGGCATTCGGGGAGCTGGTCAAGCGTCATCTCGTAGACACCCGGCCGCTGGGCGTTCCCGCGTACCGCCGGATCTGGCTGGGCCAGGCCGTGTCGCACGTTGGCGTCGGCGTGACCGTCGTGGCGGTCGGGCAGCAGGTCTTCGAGCTCACCCACTCCTCGTTCTACGTCGGCCTGCTCGGCCTGGCCAACCTGATCCCGCTGATCGTCTTCGGCCTGTGGGGCGGGGCCGTCGCGGACGCCGTGGACCGGCGCAAGCTGCTCATCGCCGGCTCGCTGGTCGCCTGGGCGGCCACCCTGTTCATCCTCGTCCAGGCCCTGCTCGGGCTGGACAACATCTACCTGATCTTCCTCGCGGTCGCGCTGAACTCCACCGGCTTCGCCATCACCGGCCCCACCAGGGGCGCGATCATCCCCCGGATCCTGGAGCCGGAGCTGGTGCCCGCCGCCAACGCGCTCAACTCGCTCGTCTACAGCATCGGCGCGGTGGCGGGGCCGATGGTGGGCGCGGTCCTGCTCGGGAACGGCGGCTTCCCGGCCGCGTACGCGGTGGACGCCCTGTTGTTCGCCGGCAGCCTCTACGCGGCGCTCAGACTGCCCTCACTGCCCCCGCTGGGCGAAGTGACTCGTCCGGGGGCCCGGGCCGTGGTCGAGGGGCTGAGCTTCGTCGTCAGGAGCCCGGTGCTGCTGATGTCGTTCGTCGTGGACATCATCGCGATGGTGTTCGCCATGCCGCGGGCGCTCTTCCCCGAGCTGACCGCTGTGCGGTTCGGCGGCTCGATGGAGGCGCTCGGCTGGATGACCTCCGCCATGGCCATCGGCTCGGTCGCCGGCGCGCTGTTCTCCGGCTGGGTCGGCCGGGTCAAGCGGCAGGGGGTGGCGCTGTCGATCGTCATCGCCATCTGGGGCCTGGCCGTGGCCGCCGCCGGGCTCGCGCACGAGCTCTGGCTCGTGGTGCTGTTCATGGCCGTCGGCGGGGTGGCCGACGTCGTCTCCTCGGTGTGGCGGCAGTCGATCCTGCAGCTGTACGCGCCGGACGAGATGCGCGGGCGGCTGCAGGGCGCGTTCATGGTGGTCGTGGCCGGCGGGCCGCGCCTGGGCGAGCTGCGGGCCGGAGCCACCGCGACCGCGTTCGGGCTGACGGGCGCGTGGGTGGGCGGCGGCCTCGCGTGCGCCGTGACCGTGCTGGTCGTGGGGCTGTCGGTGGCTGGCTTCCGGAACTACCGGGCGCGCTAGGCGACCCTGGCGGCCGCCTGGAGATCGGCCAGGAAGCTCGCGTACGCCTCGTCCCTGTCGGGCGCGCGCAGCACGGCGGACGGGTGCACGGTCGCCACCGCGAGCGCCTCCCCGAGCGGCACCGGCTCGCCCCGGTGCTGCGTGACCCGGAACTCCCTCCCCAGCAGCGACCTGGCCGCCGTCGCCCCGAGCACCACGATCACCTCCGGCCGCACCACGGCCAGCTCCGCGCCGAGCCATGGATGGCAGGCGTCGATCTCGCCGGCCGTCGGCTTCTGGTGAATGCGTCTTTTACCCCGTGGCGTGAAAGAGAAGTGCTTGACGGCGTTCGTGAGGTAGACGTCGTCACGCGAGATCCCGGCCTCTTCCAGCCCTCTGTCCAGAATGCGGCCCGCCGGCCCCACGAACGGATGCCCCTGGCGGTCCTCCTGGTCCCCCGGCTGCTCGCCCACCAGCATGAACCTCGCCCGCCGCGGACCCTCGCCGAACACGGTCTGCGTGGCGTTCCGGTAGAGGTCGCATCCCTCGCAGCGGGCGGCCGCGCTGCGCAGGGAATCGAGGTCGAGCCGGTCGGGAAGGAACTCGGCCGCCCCGTTGTTGCCGTCCTTAACCATCGTCGGTCGTTCTCCCAATAGGGTTCCTGTGACTCCTGTGCCCGCTGCGGACGGGCTCAGTCCCCGCCACGACCGGCGTACCATTCAGTTGGGAGGAGCCTTGACCGCACACGGCCTGATCGACACCACGGAGATGTATCTCCGAACGATTTACGAGCTCGAGGAGGAGGGCATCGTCCCTCTCCGCGCGCGCATCGCCGAGCGCCTCCAGCAGAGCGGCCCCACCGTGAGCCAGACCGTCGCCCGCATGGAGCGTGACGGGCTCGTCCGCGTCGAAGGTGACCGGCACCTGTCGATGACCGAGCTGGGCCGCACCCTGGCCACCCGCGTCATGCGCAAGCACCGCCTCGCCGAGTGTCTGTTGACCCAGGTCATCGGGCTTCCCTGGGAAGAGGTGCACATCGAGGCGTGCCGCTGGGAGCACGTCATGTCGGAGTCCGTCGAGTCCCGCCTGGTGACGCTGCTCGACAACCCCACCGTGTGCCCGCACGGCAACCCCATTCCCGGGCTGGCCGAGCTGGGCGCCAGGGAGCCGGCCGAGAGCGCCCCCGACACGCTGACGACCATGTGCGACCTCGCGGGAACACGTGACACACCTGTTGTCGTGCGTCGAATTAGCGAACAAGTGCAAAGCGATCCCGCTGTGATGCTTAAACTCAAGCAAGTTGGGATACAACCCGGACGCGAGGTGACGCTCGCGGCGAGCGACGACGGTGTACGGGTGACAGGTGACGGTGACGCGAAGGACACTCCTGCGGAACTACCGCGCGATATCGCGGCACACGTTTTTGTCTCCAAGCGCTGACGCGCGCGCAGCTACTTGGTTGAATCCCTCCTGGGAGGCCCTCCACTCCCCTCTGGCCAAGACTGTTGCAGGAGCGCTCGTGGTCCGCTTTGCATGCACGCCACCCCGAGGAGTGGTCTCCGGATGAAGCGATGGGGGGATCTGTCACAGGACGCGGCTGATCACCTTGCGGCCGGATCCGTGCTCGACCACGCCGAAATGGCCGTGGTCGTGACCGACCGTTTCAGCAATCTCCTCTACTGGAACCCTTTCGCCGAGAAACTCTTCGGCCACCAGGGCAAGACGCCTTCGCGTGACACGTCCGTCCTGTCCCTCGGGATCATGGAGAAGGACCACCCGCTGGCGATCGAGCTGGCCAAGCATGTGCTCAAGGGCGGCGTGTGGGAGGGCACGTTCGACGTCCGGCGCGGCGACGGCACCATCGTCTACGTGCGCGCCCAGGCCGTGCCGCTGCGCCACTCGTCGGGCTCGGTGACGGGGATCGTCATCATGGCCCGCGAGGCGCTGCGCAGCAACGAGCGCGAGAAGGACCGCTTCGGGCTGCTGGAGCGCATCGGCGAGCGGCTGGCGGGCTCCCTCTACGTCGAGGAGACGCTCAAGCGGGTCGCCGAGATGCTCGTCCCCCAGTTCGCCGACCACTGCTTCATCGAGCTGATGGAGGGCGACCGGCTCGTCCGCAGGGTCTCGCAGCACGTACAGGGGTGGACGCCGCCGTCGGGAACATGGAAGCCGGTGGGCGCCGAGATCCGCTACCCCTCCGGCCACTACGCTGACACCGCACTGCGCCGCCAGGAGACCATCCTGGTCGAAGACTTCGCCACCAGCCGCTACCCGTCGCCCCACGAGGACAGCGCGCGCCTGTGCGGCGAGATCGGCATGACCTCCGCCATCGTGGCCCCGCTGCTGGTGCGCGGGGAGACGCTCGGGCTGATGTACCTCGGCCTGTCCAACCTCACCGACCGCCGCAGCCCCCACTACGACGCCTTCGACCGCGACTTCGTGGGGGCCATCGCCACCCGGGTCGCGCTCGCGATCGACAACGCGCTGCTGTTCGAGGAGGAGCGCCACACGGCGGAGTCGTTCCAGAAGCACCTGCTGCCGCGGGCGCTGCCGCAGCTCGACGGGCTGCAGATCGCCGTGCGCTACTACCCGGCGGCCCCGCTGGCCTCCCACGGGCAGGGCATCCAGACCCAGGTCGGCGGCGACTGGTACGACGTCATCCCGCTGTCCGCCGGCCGCGTCGGCATCGTCATCGGCGACGTCGAGGGCAGGGGCGCCAAGGCCGCGGCCATCATGGGCCAGCTCAGGGCGGCGCTGCGGGCCTTCGCGCAGGACGACAAGTCCCCGGCCGACATCCTGGCCAGGCTCGACGAGTGGACCCGCATCATCGCCACCCCCGAGCAGGACGACAACGGCGCCGACGTCAGCATCCCGCCCATCGTGACCTGCCAATACCTGGTCTACGACGCCTGGTCCCGGCAGCTCTCCTTCGCCAACGCCGGGCACGCCCCGCCGCTGCTGCTGATCGACGGCCAGTGCTCGGAGCTCGAGATCGAGGAGGTCGGCCAGCCGCTCGGGGTGCGCGCCAAGGGCCTGCACGCCGACCTGGTCTACAAGGAGGAGACCCGCACCCTGCCACCGGGCGCGGCGCTGCTCCTCTACACCGACGGCCTGATCGACCGCCGCCCGGGCCGCGACGGCAGGATGCCGAGCGAGGCCGAGACCCTCGGCGTGCTGTGCGACAAGCTCGCCAAGATGTCCGACGCCGAAGTCGAACGCATCGCCGACGCCGCCACGGTGGCGGTGCCCGGCGAGATCGACGACGACATGGCGATCCTCGTGGTCCGCTCCAGCGACGTCGACCTCGACGTCGAGGCGCGCACCTTCCCCGCCCAGCCGATCATGGTGGGCGAGGCGCGCCGCATGGCCGCGGAGGCGTTCGCTAGCTGGAACGTGCCCGAGGAGCGCGCCGAGCTGGCCTGCCTGCTCGTCTCCGAGGTCGTGACCAACGTGGTGCTGCACGCCGCCACCGCCGGGGTGCCGCGCAGGGAGCTGGTCGTGGAGGGGCCGCCGCTGCCGTTCGAGGATTCCTGGGACGTGCCGGGCTTCGAGGACGAGGTGGTGGGCGACAAGGAGTTCACGCTGAGGCTGCGCAGGGGCGAGGAGTCGGTCTGGGTCGAGGTGTTCGACCAGGACCTGCGACTGCCCCGCATCCGCAGCGCGGGGGAGAACGACGAGGGCGGGCGCGGCCTCTACCTGGTCGACCAGCTCGCCAGACGCTGGGGGTCGCGACCCACCAGGGAAGGCAAAGCGGTCTGGTTCGAGATTCCCACGCGCGGCAGGTGAATGATTCACTGGCTCAATGGAGCTGGCCTTCGAACGACGGGGCACCGGCGAGCCGCTGATCCTCATTCATGGCATCGGTCACCACTGGCAGGGCTGGTTGCCGGTGATGGACCGGCTGGCCGCCGCGCGCACGGTGATCGCGGTGGACCTGCCCGGTTTCGGGGTCTCTCCCGCTCTGCCTGACCGCATCCCCTACACCGCCGAGTCGCTGGCCGACGCGGTCGAGTCCTTCTGCGCGCTGCTCGGCGTCCGCGAGCCGCACGTGGCGGGCAACTCGCTGGGCGGCTACATCGCGCTGGAGCTGGCCTCGCGCGGTGTCGTACGTACGGCGACCGCGCTGTCCCCGGCCGGCTTCTGGTCGCGCTCGGAGCTGCTCTACTGCCAGGCGATGCTGCGCGCCCTGCGCGCCTCGGCCCGTTCCCTGCCCCCCGAGCAGCTCGCCAGGACGGCCGAGAACCGCTATCTGCGCGCGGTCTCCGCCGGGGTCCTGGTCGCCCATCCCACCAGGCTCGATCCGACCGCGCTGATCGCGGCCACCCAGGCGCTGGGCCGGGCGGCCGGGTTCGACGAGACGCTGGAGTCGTTCGGCGGGCTGATGCCGCCCGCGCCGCCGAAGTCGCCCATCACGATCGCGTGGGGCGAGCACGACCGGCTGCTGCTGCGCCGCCAGGCGGTGCGCGCGGCGCGGTGGTCGGGGCAGCGGGTGAAGCTGCTGAAGGGCTGCGGGCACGTGCCGATGAGCGACGACCCCGAGCTGGTGGCCCGCGTCATCCTGGAGACATAGCTAGATCTTGGTCTGCCCCCACAGCAGCAGCATGACCAGGACGAACACGATCACCACGCCGGCATAGCCGATCGGCCCCAGGCGGATCGCCCGGCGCACGCGGTTGAGGACCCAGGCGAACAGCAACGCCAGGAAGATCAGAAGGATCAGGCCGCCGTCCATGCTGTCCAGTATGCGGGGCGAACCGGCTTGCCGCGCGGTGACGGATCAGAACCCGAAGGACCGGCCGATGATCTCTTTCATGATCTCCGTGGTGCCGCCGTAGATCGTCTGGACCCGGCTGTCGAGCCACGCCTTGGCGACCGGGTACTCCATCATGTAGCCGTACCCGCCGTGGAGCTGGAGGCATCGGTCGATGACCTTGTTCTGCAGCTCGGTGGTCCACCACTTGGCCTTGGCGGCGTCCACCGCGGTGAGCTCCTTCGCGTTGAGGGCGAGGATGCACTTGTCGACGTAGTGGCGGGCGATCTCGGTCTCGGTGGCCAGCTCCGCCAGCACGAACCGGGTGTTCTGGAACGAGCCGATGCTGCGTCCGAAGGCCTGGCGGGTCTTGCAGTACTCGATGGTCCGCTCCAGCACGTCCTCGGCCGCGGCCACCGCCGCCACGGCGATCGACATGCGCTCCTGCGGCAGGTTGTGCATGAGCTGGAAGAAGCCCTCGCCGTCGTCGGGGCCGAGGCGGTTGGCGACGGGCACGCGTACGTTGTCGAAGAACAGCTCGGCCGTGTCCTGCGCCTTCATGCCGACCTTGTCGAGGTTGCGCCCGCGGCTGAAGCCCTCCATGCCGCGCTCCACGACGATCAGCGTGGTGCCCCTGGCGCCGGCCTCCGGGTCCGTCTTGGCCACCACGACGACGAGGTCGGCGTTGATGCCGTTCGTGATGAAGGTCTTCTGCCCGTTGACGACGTAGTGGTCGCCCTGGCGGATGGCCGTGGTCCTGATGCCCTGGAGGTCGCTGCCGGCGCCCGGCTCGCTCATGGCGATGGCGGTGATCAGCTCGCCGCTCACGAATCCGGGCAGCCAGCGCTGCTTCTGCTCGTCGTCGGTCAGGTCCACGACGTACGGGGCCATGACGTCGTTGTGCAGCGAGAAGCCGAGGCCGCTGGCGCCGCTCCGCATGATCTCCTCGACGATCACCGCGTTGTACCGGAAGTCCGTGATGCCCGCGCCGCCGTACTCCTCCGGCACCGAGAACCCGAACATCCCCAGTTCCCCGGCCTTCTTCCAGACCTCGCGCGGCACCACGCCGTCCTTCTCCCACTGCGGGTGGTGCGGCACGACCTCGCGGGCCATGAATTCGCGCACGGTCTCGCGGAAGAGCAGGTGCTCCTCGTCGAAGAGGTCTCGCTGCATCAGTCGCCTCCACTGGCAGAATGCTGTTCTGTTGCCGCCAGGTATACCCGCTTTGCCGGGGCCCGGGGAGCCTGTGGACACGGGTTCATCACAAGTGACGGAAGAAGCGACATTCGGTAGGTGTTGCGGGTGTTTCGACCCTAAGATCTACCCTCGGTCCGTATGTGGTTGATCGGAGTCTCCCGTGAGTCGGTGGCGCAAGGCGTTGATCGCCGCATCGGTGGGCATGGCGGCCTCTGCGGCGTTCGTCGTGACGTCGTCGATTCCCGGCCAGGCACAGGCGTCGTTGGTGGCCAACTATCGGTGCACGGGCGGCATCGCCGGCAGCGGCGTGGACATCGAGGCCCGGATGACCCCCCAGGTCGAGGGCGGCACCATGAACGTCCGCTGGGACATGAGCTACAAGAGCCTGCAGAAGTTCGGCTCGCCCGGCTTCTTCCCCGAAGGGTCCTCCCTGGACCTGGAGGGCGTGGTGGACATCAGCGGCGGCTGGATCGGACAGCTCCGGCCGCGCGGTGGCCAGACGCAGGGCGAGCTGGTGCCCGGCGACTACCTCGAACTTCCCGAAGGGCTGTCGGACAGCGCGTCGCTCACGAGGACCGGCACCATCCGCTTCAAGCCCAGCACCCTGACCGTCCGGTTCACCCCCGCCGAGGGTGACGTCATGGTCAACAACAAGGATCCGAAGATCAAGTACAACGGGCCCTGGACCTGGGAGTACACCGCGTCGAGGTACGACGACTACCTCAACGACCTGCAGAGGACCGAGGGCCTCGACTCCGTCGCCAAGCTGGACTTCATCGGCACGAAGGTCGCCTACATCGGCAGGCGCGAGCAGGACCTCAGCCCGATCAGGGTGCTCATCGACGGGCAGCCCGTCACCTCGGGCCTGGTCCAGCCGGGCCAGGACCGCAGCGGCAACGACATGACGGGCACCGAGACGCAGGAAGTGCTCTGGACGTCGCCGCAGCTCGAATACGGGCCGCACACCATCGAGATCATCAACACCGAGAGCAAGGTCGCCTACCTCGACGCCTTCCAGGTGTTCACCGGTGATGTGCCCGAGCCGCCCAAGCACGAGCAGGCGACCTGCACAATCCAGGGCGACCCGGGCGCCATCGACATCAACGTCCCAGGCGGCTCCCAGACGCCGACGAACACCGCCACGGACGACCCCACCGAGGACCCGACGGACGATCCCACGGACGACCCGAACGACCCGGACCCCACGTCCACGGAGACCACCACGCCCCCGGCGGCCGGCACCATCACCGACGGCCTGGGCCGCGTGATCGTCGTTCCGCAGGTGTCCGGCACGACCTCGTCCACGCCGAAGAGCACCGGGCCGACGGCGACCAGGTACTACAGGGCCCAGGTGGCCAAGACGCCCAGCGGCGGCGTGGACACCGGTGAGGCGCCGGAAGGTCCGGAGCGTCCGTACGGGCTCATGGCCGGCGGCATGGTGCTGCTGATGGGAAGTGCCGGCGGCGGGCTGGTGCTGCGCCGGCGCAAGGCCGCGCACGCGGGAGGAACGCACTGATGGCCGAGCAGAAGACACCGATGCAGAGGGCGCTGCCCGGGCTGCTGATCGCCGGCTCGCTCGGTGGCGTCGGCCTGGTCATGGTGAGCCTGCTCTCGCTGGCGCCTCCCGTGGACGACGGCTCGGAGTCGCTGCTGGCGGCCCAGGACGCACCGACCCAGGTGGAGGTGCAGAACGCGGGCGCGTTCGTGCTCCCGCCGACGGTCGGACCCGGCGGCAAGAACGTCCCCCTCACCCCGGCCCGCCCGGACGCGCCGCCCCCGCTGGCCGCCGCCCCGGTCGTGGCGCCGATCCCCACGCCCAAGACCAAGGCCGCCAAGGCCAAGGCCAGGCCGACCCGCATCAAGATCCCCAAGCTCAAGGTGAACTCCCCGATCGGGGCGGTCACCGTCAATATGAAGGGCAAGCTCGGCACGCCGCCGCTGAGCAAGCCCAACCAGACGGGCTGGTACCGCTTCTCCCCGGTCCCGGGCGAGGCCGGTCCGGCGATCATCAACGGCCACGTCAGCACCCGCAAGGGCCCCGCCGTCTTCGACCGCCTGCGCGAGCTGGCCAAGGGCGACCACATCTACGTCTACCGGTCGGATGGCAAGGTCACCCGCTTCACGGTCAGCGGGATCGAGCAGGCCAGCAAGAACGGGTTCCCGACCAAGCGGGTGTACGGGAACACGAGCAACTCTCAGCTCAGGCTCATCACTTGTGGTGGGGTCTACAACAAGACGGCGCACAGCTACACGGACAACATTGTTGTGTACGCAACGCTGTCGAAGAAGAAGGGCTGAGGAGGAAGCTGTGGCGGATTTGGCGGTTTACGGGAAGTTGACAGGGACAGTTCGTAGGATCTCAACCTAACCGTGACCAACGGCTGGAATTCTGGCACGACTGTTGACACTGCTTTGAAACGGAGATGGACCCGTGCTTATGTCCCAGGTGGGGCGCCGCCTCGCCCATAAGACGTCCGCGTTGGGGCTTGCGAGCACGCTGGTCTTCTTCGTCTGCTCGCTGTTCATAGTGGCAACACCGAGCGTGGCATCGGCCGCCGTAACGAAGCAGTTCGCCTACACCTGTGTTACCGGCGGCCCGTTCACGAACACTTCGATCACCGTGGGGCTCAGCGCGCCCGACTCGGTGACAGCGGGGCAGACCTTTGACTTGACCGTCAACATCCCGCAGCTCACGCTGGGGACGAATCCGACCGCCAATACGACCGTCCAGGCCACATTGGCGCTGACGCCGACGGGTGGTACCTCCACCGACGCCGGTACCGCGAAGACGGGAGCAACGGTTACTTCGGGGTCTACCAACGTGCCGGCTGGCAGCGTGGTGTACAAGGTCGCGGCGGCCGCGAGTACGACGACGAAGGTCAGCGTCAAGCCGGGCGACCTCAAACTGGCCCTCACCAGCGCCACGACCCCCGTGACGACGTGCACGACGACCTCCACTGAAGTCCTGGACGTGCCGATCGGGACCGGTGGCGGTGGGAGCGAGGATGACATCGTCACCTACGACTGCACCCTCCCCAGCGGCACCACCGACGCCGACTACCCCGCCGACGTCGACATCAAGGTCGTCATGACGCCCCCCACCAGCGCCACGACCAACACCGACGCCTCCATCACCTGGACCGGCACCATCCAAGCCTCCGGTGACGCGTTGAAGGCCCCCACCGGCTTCCCCACCACCAGCCCCAAGCTCTTCGCCACGATCAAGGCGAGCGGCGCCGGTGCGCCGGCCACCGCGACCGGTGAGGCCGCCCTCACCGGGGTCACCGCGGGCTCGGACATCACGACGCTCCCCAGCGTCACGATCAAGGTGAAGCCCACCACCGCGGGGACCGTCTCCCTCACGGCGGGCGATCTGGCGTTCGGCACCTCCGCCACCTCGCCGGCGATCAGGTGCACCGCCCCGACGACCGGCCTCAAGGCGTACACCTTCACGGTGACCGCCGGTACGGCCAGCCCGAGCCCGAGTCCGAGCCCCAGTGCCACGACGACCAGCCCCCGCCCCACCAGGACCAGCACCGCGACGGTGACGGTCACGCCCAGCAGCACCAGGAAGTCCCAGACGCCCAAGGCGGGTGCGGACACCGGTGCCGGTGGCGACATGGGGCCTGACGGGCGGCTGTTCATCCTGACCGGCACCGCTCTGATCACCGCGGCCGCCGTCGGTGGGCTGCTCATCCGCCGTCGCACCGCCAAGGGCTGACGACCGTGGGGGGCTACTACCAGCCGTACGGTGGCGGTCCGGCGCAACCCGCGCCGCCGCCGCCTCCGGAGGACAAGGGCAGTACGGCGCTCCGGACCGTGCTGATCGGGGCCGCCATCGCCGGGGTCGTGACCGTCGTCGCGGGCCTGCTGATCGTCTTCAACTCCCCCGCCGAGTACGGCCTGCAGAGCAGCAGGGACGCCCTGCCCCTGCCGGCGCAGCCGAAGGCGAGCGGGCAGCCGGAGCAGGCGCTCTTCCAGGCCCCGGCCGACGTGCCGCCGCCGCTGCCGCAGATCACCCCGGCGCCCCCGATGCTGCCCTCCACCCCGGTCAGGATCGTGATCAAGCGGCTGGGGATCAACGCGCCGATCAAGTCGGTGGGGCTGGCCAAGGACGGCACGATCCAGGTGCCGCCGGCGAACGACCCGAACCTGGTCGGGTGGTACCGGAACATGTCGACCCCCGGTGAGGTGGGGCCGGCGGTGCTGCTCGGGCACAAGGACACCCGGACGCGCAGCGCCGTGTTCAGCCGGTTGCCGGAGATCAGGAACGGCGACACCATCGAGGTCAAGCGCCAGGACAAGACGACCGCGGTGTTCACGGTCGGCGGCGTGGAGCAGGCGAACAAGAAGACGTTCCCGACCCAGCGGGTCTACGGGACGCAGGAGAACGCCCAGCTCCACCTCATCACCTGCGGTGGTACCTACGATCGGACCACCGGGCACTACACCGACAACGTCATCGTCTACGCGACGATGACGAGCTCCTATCGAAGCTGAGCGCGGAGGCTGGCATGGGCTGGATGGCGAAGCGGAGACTGCGTACTGGCCCGACGGCGGCACTGCCCGCCAAGCCGGACCCCGACGAGCTGTTGCGCCTCGTCCAGCTCGCCGACCCCAGCGCCCGCCGGGACGGCGACGACATCGTGGCGACCGACGTGCGCGTGTGCGCGCCCGTCGAGGCCGAGTCCGACCTGACCGGCGGCGAGCTGGAGAAGGTGTGGGCGGTGCGGGTGGTCGCCGAGGGGCCGCTGCCGCTGGACTACTTCGACCGTTTCCTGGCCGAGGGGCTGGCCTTCCGGCTCAAGGGCCTCGCGGTGTGCCGGGGCGAGGTCAGCGACCCGGCCGACGACAGCGGTGAGAGCGGCCCGGCCGTGATCCTCCCGGTACGGCCCACCGTCGAGGAGCTGGCGCCCCTGCTGGAGCAGGAGGAGGAGGGGCCCGCGTTCGCGGCGGGCGACATCCGGGCCATGCTGGTGCCGCAGAAGGGCCAGCCGCCGGCCGTACAGGAGTTGCTGCCCTTCGCCACCGAGCTGACCGCGATCGAGCTGCGCGGTGAGGAGCCGGTCAAGCTGGGCACACTCGCCCTGGAGCTGTCCGAGACGCTGAACGGGCTGGTCGTGGACCGGTGGCGGTTCCGGGTCGACGCGGCGGAGGAGCTTCTACCCCCTACGTGAGCAGCGCCAGAACGTCATTCTGTTGTAGTCTGCCCCTAGTAACCGAATAATGCTCGGTTTCCAGGAGGCACTGTGGCAGAGGCGTACATCGTCGGGGCGGTCCGCACCCCGGTCGGCAAGAAGAAGGGCGGCCTGTCCACCGTCCACCCCACTGACCTGGCCGCTCACACGCTGAAGGCGCTGATCGACCGCACTGGCGTCGACCCCGCGGCGGTGGAGGACGTCATCATGGGGTGCGTCATGCAGTTCGGCCCCCAGAGCATGGACATCGCGAGAAATGCCTGGCTGTCGGCGGGGCTGCCCGAGAACACCGCCGGCGTCACGATCGACCGGCAGTGCGGCTCCTCGCAGCAGTCGATCCACTTCGCCGCCCAGGGCGTCATGTCCGGCACCCAGGACCTGGTCGTGGCGGCCGGCGTCGAGTCGATGAGCATCGTGCCCATGGGCTCGTCGATCACGGCCGCCCTGGAGAAGGGGATGCCGTTCCCGTTCGGGGAGAAGTGGGTCGAGCGGTACGGCAAGCAGGAGATCTCGCAGTTCCGCGGCGCGGAGCTCATGTGCGAGAAGTGGGGCTACACGCGCGAGGTGCTGGAGCAGTTCGCGTTCGAGTCGCACCAGAGGGCCGCCAAGGCCATCGCCAACGGCCACTTCAAGGACCAGATCGCCCCCATCAACGGGGTCGAGGACGACGAGGGCCCCCGGGCGGACACGACGCTGGAGAAGATGGCCGGTCTGAAGACCCTGAAGGAGGGCGGGCAGATCACCGCCGCCACCTCCTCGCAGATCTCCGACGGCTCCGGCGCCGTGCTCATCGCCTCCGAGGAGGCGGTACGCGAGCACGGCCTGACCCCGCGCGCCCGCATCCACCAGCTCGCGCTCATGGGCGACGACCCGGTCTACATGCTGACCGCGCCGATCCCCGCCACGCAGCGGGCGCTGAAGAAGGCCGGCATGTCGATCGACGACATCGACGTCGTCGAGATCAACGAGGCGTTCGCCCCGGTGCCGCTGGCCTGGATGCACGAGCTGGGCGCCGACCCGGCCCGGGTCAACCCCAACGGCGGCGCCATCGCGCTCGGTCACCCGCTGGGCGGCACCGGCGCGATCCTGATGACCAAGCTGCTGCACGAGCTGGAGCGCACCGGCGGCCGGTACGGTCTGCAGACGATGTGCGAGGGCGGCGGCCAGGCCAACGTCACCATCATCGAGAGGCTGTGAAAGGTGGAGCGCCGCCTCCCAGGCGTACGGGGGAGGCGGCGCTCCGTTACTACCCATCCCGGTAGTAGTCTCAGCGCCCCTTCGAGGGGATGCGGCGCGGCGGCGCGATCGGCCGCTGTGGCATCTTGGGCATCGGCCGCACCACGGGAAGCCCGGGGCGGCTGTTTTTCTTGCTGGCGCGAACTCGCATGAGGAAGCTCCTTTACGTAACTCTCGACGACGCGGCTCGGAAGGGCCGGTCGGCATGCTCGATTGCCGCGTCTCATGGCTGGACGGGTGGGCTGAGCGGAATTACTGGTAAAGGCGCATGTCCAAGAGGCTATGGGGGCGCCAGGAGCCCGTGCAACCGAATTAACGGGCCGCCGAACCGGCGCTGACCACGAGGTCCAGGGCCGCGCGGGACTCGCGCATGGTCGTGCAGCGGCGGGTGCTGGTCGTGATCGCCACCACGGCGGTCGGGCTGGCGGCCGCCGCGCTGAGCCTGAGCGCCCTCGCGATCAGCTACGCGGCCGTTCCGCGCCGTGAGCTCGTCACTGCCGGCTAGACCAGTTGCCGTTCGAAGCCGGTCACCATGGCGAGCAGCCCCGAGTCGAACCACTGGTCGTAGAACGCGCGGGCGCTCTCGTCGTGCTGCTCGGCCGGTGGCGTGCCGACCTGGGCCAGGGCGTGGCCGAGCACGTACACGCCGACCGACTGGACGGCGGTGAGCGCGTCCCGCGCGGCGATGCCGGCCGCCTCGAACCGCGACAGCAGCCCCGTGAGCAGCTCCAGCCCGAGGTCCACGTCGACCGGGTGGGTGGCGAGGAGCGGCACGGCGTGCGGGTGGGCCAGCAACATCCGCCGGTACGCCACCCCGAACCCCGTCAGCGCCTCCGGCCACGCCGTCTCCGGCGCGAACTCGGACACGGCCTCGGCGAAGAGCCGGTTGACCACCTCGGCCAGCAGCGCGTCCCTGTTGGGGAAGTGGCGGTAGAGCGACATCGCCGCCACGCCGAGCTGGGTGCCCAGGCGGCGCATGGTCAGCGCCTCCAGCCCTTCGGCGTCCAGGACCTCGACGGCCGCGGCGACGATGCGTTCGGTGGTGAGCACGGCAGGCCGCCCGGCGCGCCTCGGCCCTGAAGTCATGGGTTCAGGGTAGCGACGAGCGTGGTCACCAGCATGATCAGGGACAGCGCGCCCACCGCCATGTGCTGGACGTCCACGACCACGTCGTGACCCTGTGCCGGGAGGATCTTCAGCGTGCGGGCGTACTCGCGCCGGTAGAGCTCGCGTTGCCCGGCGTTGCTCACCCCGAGGTACGGCAGCCACCAGTTGTACAGGTGCCCGGCGAGGATCAGGACGCAGATCCCCACGGCGGCGAGCAGCGACCAGGTTCGCCCGTAGGCGACCCCGGCGGCGACCAGGAGCGGGAACGGGTAGTTGATGGCCGCCGCCAGGGCCCGGCCGCGCATGTTCGCGCCGGTCAGGTCGTTGAGCGGGAACATCGGCAACCAGTCGGTGGCGACGAGCCAGGCGAGCCAGACGAGGGGGACGACGATCGCGAGGGTGTGCACGGCTGTCTCCTCTAATTTGTGTACTTTGTAAGCTTACACAGTACACAAATACGGGCGATGGTCACCCCCGAGCCCGCGAGTGCCGCGACGAGCAGCGCGATCGACATGGGAGCGGGGAAGTAGGTGAGCTGGGCCCAGGTGACCGTGCGGCCGTTGACCAGGACCGTGACCAGGTCCGGGTACGCGGCCAGCACCGCGACCGGGATCAGCGCGGGGAGCAGCCGCACCCCGACGCGCCACCAGGGCCGGCCCGCCCGCTTCGCGGCCCAGCGCCGCACCCGCACCGCGCCCAGGACACCCAGGCCGGCCGCGACCAGTGCGATCGCGGCCAGCACCGCCTCGAAGAGCTGCCGGTCGTTCCCCGGGCCCCGCGGGCTCCTGCCCTCGCTCAGCGCCGTGAGCCCGAGCATGATGTCGTACGTCGGGTCGTACAGCGTCGCGTTGTTGGTCATGACCGCGAAGCCGTAGCCGGTCCTGGGGGAGACGGCCTCGACGGCGTTGTAGGTGAACAGGTTCCCCGAGTGCACGAGCTGCCCGTTGTCCTCGATGCCCCACCCCATCCCGTACGGGCGCAGCTTGGTGGGCCGGTGCATGGTCTCCAGGCTCTGCCGCCCGACCAGCGGCCGGCCGTCCCCCGCCTGCGCGATCAGCCACTTGCCCATGTCGGCGGCGGTGGTGATGGCCCCGCCCGCGCCGCTGTCGTCGTGGAACCCGGCCAGCTCGGGCCGGGGCAGCCAGGCCCCGAAGAGCGAGTTGTAGCCGTCCGCGACCGGGACGACCTTGTCGGAGAAGGCGCTGGAGGTCATGCCGAGCGGCCCGAACACCCGGTCGCGCAGGTAGTCGCCGAACCGCCGCCCGCTCGCCACCTCGACCAGCCGCGCGGCCAGGTCGTAGTTGACGTTGCAGTACTCCCAGCGGGTGCCGGGGTCGGCGGCGAGCCGGGAGCCGGCCAGGCGGGCCGTGTAGTCGGCCAGGGAGGTGGCGCGCTCGGTGGCGCCGATGTCCACCGTGCGGTCGGAGAGGCCGGAGGTCTGGTTCAGCAGCTGCCGCACGGTGATCCGCGCGGCCCGGGGATCGGCCATCGTGAAGCCGGGCAGCTGCGCGGCCACCGGCCGGTCCAGCTCGATCCTGCCGCGCTCCACCAGCGTCATGACGGCCATGGCGGTGAACGACTTGCTCACCGAGGCGACCCTCATGGGGGTGTCCGCGGTGACCGGGCGGCCGGCGGAGTCGTGCCCGTAGCCGGCGGCGTGCACGACCTCGCCGCCGCGCGTCACGACCACGGACACGCCCGGCACCCCGGTGGACTCCATCGCCTGGCGCAGGTAGGCGTCGACGGCGGCGGGCGTCAGCTCAGGAGCGGCCGTGGCGGGCGTCGCGGTGAAGGTCAACGCGGCCGCCAGAAGGGGCATAAGGGATTTCACCCGAGAAACCTAGAAAGGCGGGACCCCCTTCCGTATCGGCCGACCGTCCATGGAGACCCCTGACGAAAGTCAGGTCTCCTCCAGCCGCGTCGGTACGGCCTTCTGGACCTGCTGGAACACCACCGACGTGCGGAACCCGACGATCTCCTTGCGCTTGCTCAGCCGGTCGAGCAGGAACCCGTGCAGGTGGTCGAGGTCCTGCACGCCCACGTGCAGCAGGAAGTCGTCCCCGCCCGCCAGCACGAACACGCTCATCACCTCCGGCATCTCGGCGGCCGACGTCTTGAACGCGTTGATCACCGCCCGGCTGAGCGGCCGTACCTGCACCGAGACCATCGCCTGCACGCCGCGGTTGAGCGCGGCGGGGTCGATGTCGGCGTGGTAGCCACGGATCACGCCCCTGCGGGTGAGCGCCCTGACCCGCTCCAGGCATGTCGAGGGCGCGATGCCGAGCTGCCTGGCCAGCTCGCGATTGGACTGCCGTGCATCCGTTTGGAGCAACCGTACGATCGCCGAATCAAGTTCGTCCATGTCCACAGCTTCGCATGGCATTCCGGCCGAACGTTCGATGGAGCGGGGGATAGGCCCGAATGGTTGAACTAGTTTCGAGCCTCATGAATGGACATATGGGAGCCGGTCAGGGTACGGCGCTGCTCGTTGGTGCGGTGCTGGGGCCGGGGATGCTGGTGCTGCCGCACCTGGCCGCCGCCGCGGCGGGGCCCGCCTCCGTGCTCGCCTGGGCGGGGATGCTCGCGCTGAGCGTCCCCGTCGCGCTGACCTTCGCCGCGCTCGGCGCGCGCTACCCGGGCGGCGGGGGAGTGGCCGCCGTGGTCGGCCTCGCGTTCGGCCGGCACGCCTCCGCCGTCGCGGGCTGGTGGTTCTACGGCGCCGTCCCCATCGGCACGGTCGCGGGCGCGCTGGTCGGCGGCCAGTACGTCGAGGCCACCCTGGGCGTGCCCGGCACCCTGGCCGCCTGCCTGATCCTGGCGGCCGCGTTCGCGGCCAACGCCGCCGGGCTGCGCACGTCGGGGCGGCTGCAGATCGCCCTGGTCATGCTGCTCGTCACGCTCCTGGCCACCGCCGTGATCACCGCCGCGCCGCACGCCGACGCGGCCAACTTCACCCCCTTCGCCCCGTACGGCGCCGCGGGCGTGGCCGGCGCGGCCGGGGTGCTCATGTTCGCCTTCGTGGGCTGGGAGGCGGCCAGCCACCTGTCGGCCGAGTTCGCCGACCGGAAGGGCCTGCTCAGGGCCACCGTGGTGGCCCTCGTGGTGATCGGGCTGCTGTACGCGGGCGTCTCCGTCACCTCGGTCGCCGTGCTCGGCGCGGACATGACCGGGGTGCCGCTCACCGCGATGCTGGAGACCGGCCTCGGCCCGGCGGCGCGGCCCGTCACGGGAGTGGTGGCGGTGCTGCTGACGTTCGGGGCGGTCAACACCTACCTGGCCGGGGCGGCCCGGCTGGGGGCGGCGCTGGCCGCGGACAAGGCGCTGCCGGGCTGGTTCGCCAGGGGCGGGCGGCCGGGCGAGACGCCGTACCGGAGCCTCGGGCTGCTGCTCGTGCTCAGCGTGCCCGTGCTGGTGTGGGCGGTGGACCTGGACGTCCTCATGCGGGCCACCTCGGCGTGCCTGGCGGCGGTCACGTCGGCGGGGGTGGCCGCGGCGGTGCGGATGTTGCCGGCGGGCCGGCAGCGGGGCACGGCCGTGGTGGGGACCGGGATGTCGCTGCTCGGGCTGGCATTCTGCGGCGCGTACCTCGTGGTCCCGGCGGTGCTGGGCCTCGTGGCACTCTGCGCGCTGAACGTCAATGCTCGCCGTTCCTACAAAATCGGGCTATAAACGGGCGACAGGGCGCCGTCAGGCGGGCAGTACTCATGGGCACAGACGGCGCAACGTCGGGAGGTGCTATGACCGAGCACGCCAAGTACGCGGAGTCCAGGGAGGTCGGCGAGCAGGCGCGGGAGAAGGAGTGGACGCGCCCGAGCTTCGCCAAGCAGCTCTTCCTCGGTGACTTCCGGCTGGATCTGGTGTATCCGGCGCCCACGTTGCCCGACGAGGCGACCAAGAAGGGGGAGGAGTTCGTCAGGGCCGTACGGCGCTACCTCGACGCGCACGTCGATCCCGCCCTCATCGAACGGACCGCCCAGGTGCCGGACGAGGTGGTGAAGGGGCTGGCGGCGCTCGGCGCGTTCGGCATCACGATCAAGGAGGAGTACGGCGGCCTCGGGCTCCCCTACCTGTACTACTGCCGCGCTCTCATGCTCGTCGGCTCGTACTGCCCGGCGCTGGCCACGCTGCTGTCGGCGCACCAGTCGATCGGCGTCCCGCAGCCGCTCAAGCTGTTCGGCACCGAGGAGCAGAAGCGGGAGTTCCTGCCGAGGTGCGCCGCCGGCGAGATCTCCGCGTTCCTCCTGACCGAGCCCGACGTCGGGTCCGACCCGGCCCGGCTGGCCACCACCGCCGTCCGCGACGGCGACGAGTACGTGCTCGACGGCGTCAAGCTGTGGACCACGAACGGCGTCATCGCCGACCTGCTGGTCGTCATGGCCAGGACCGGCAAGAAGATCAGCGCGTTCGTGGTCGAGGCCGACTCGCCGGGCATCACGGTCAAGCGACGCAACGAGTTCATGGGCCTGCGCGGCATCGAGAACGGCGTCACCGAGTTCTCCCAGGTCAGGGTGCCCGCCAAGAACCTCATCGGCAAGGAGGGCGACGGCCTGCGGATCGCGCTCACCACGCTCAACACCGGCCGGCTGTCCCTGCCGGCGACGTGCGCGGGCAACGCCAAGTGGGCCGTCAAGATCGCTCGCGAGTGGGGCAACGAGCGCGTGCAGTGGGGGCGCAAGGTCGGACAGCACGAGGCCGTGGCCACGAAGGTGGCCTTCATCGCGGCCACCGCGTACGCCGTCGAGGCCGTCTGCGAGCTCACCGGCCGCCTGGCCGACGACCAGCGCAACGACATCAGGATCGAGGCGGCGCTGGCCAAGCTGTACGCCTCCGAGCTGTCGTACGAGGTGCTCGACGAGCTCGTCCAGGTGCGCGGCGGGCGCGGCTACGAGACGGCCGCGTCGCTGGCGGCGAGGGGCGAGCGCGGCGTGCCGGCCGAGCAGATGTTGCGCGACTCCCGGATCAACCGCATCTTCGAGGGCTCCTCCGAGATCATGCGCCTGGCGATCACCCGGGAGGCGGTGGACGCCCACCTGTCGGCCGCCGGCGAGCTGATCAACCCCGACGCCACCCGCCAGGAACGCGCCCAGGCGCTGCGCCGGGCCAGCCGCTTCTACGCCAAGTGGCTGCCCACGCTGGTCGCCGGCACCGGAAACCTGCCCACCGCGTACGCCGACTTCGGCCCGCTGGCCGCGCACCTGCGCTTCGTGGAGCGGACCAGCAGGAAACTGGCCAGGTCCACCTTCTACGGCATGTCCCGCTGGCAGGGCAGGCTGGAGCACAAGCAGTCCTTCCTCGGCCGGATCGTGGACATCGGGGCCGAGCTGTACGCCATGACGGCCGTCTGCCTCAAGGCGGAGGAGGACTCCAGGGACCTGGGGCGCCGGCCGTACGAGCTCGCCGACACTTACTGCCACCAGGCACGACGCCGCGTGGACGCGCTGTTCGACCGGCTCTGGGACAACAGCGACAGCCAGGACGTACGCCTGGCCGGCTACGTGCTCGAAGGCCGCTACACCTTCGTCGAGGAGGGCATCCTCGACCCGTCGATCGAGGGCCCGTGGATCGGCGCGCCGGAGGGCGGGGAGAACGTCCGGAGGAAGATCCTCTGACGTCCGGTCTAGACCGGTTGTGCGGTCGAGGTGCCGCAGGTGTTGCAAAACCGAGACAAGCCGGTATAGACCGGCTGCTTAACTCAGGCTTACGCTGGCGCAAACGCGAGCGAGCCTGACTCGCGCGCGCCTCATCCCCCTGGGCTGGGTCCGCTGGCTGGTACGGACCAGCCCGGCCCGTCCGACGAGAAGGCGGTATCTCCAGTGAACATCAAGCTTGTGGGCGGCGCCGCTCTCGGCCTTGCCACGATGCTGGTCCTGTCCAGCTGCGGGTCGGGCGGCTCCGGCGGCGGAGGCGACACCCAGGCGTCCAGCGGCGGCCAGGTCACGCTGAAGATGGTCGCCGCCGACTACGGCGACGGCCCCGGCAAGCCGAACTCCGGTGAGACGTTCTGGAAGGGCGTCGTGGACGAGTTCCAGGCGGCCAACCCGAACATCAAGGTCGAGGTCCAGGTCATCAACTGGAACGACATCGACAAGCAGGTCGCCACCATGGTCCAGAACGGCCAGGTGCCCGACATCCTGCAGACCGGCGACTACTCCGGCTTCGTCAAGGACGGCCTGCTCCACAAGGTGGACGAGGTCCTGTCCCCGAACGTCTCCGGCGACATGCTGCAGAAGTTCGCCGAGTTCGGGAAGGTGGACGGCGCCGCGTACGGCATCCCGTTCGTCTCCTCCGCCCGCGCCCTGTTCTACAACAAGGACCTGTTCGAGAAGGCCGGCGTCGCCGAGGCGCCCAAGACGTGGGACGAGCTCAAGGCCGCCGCCGAGAAGCTGAAGGCGGCCGGCGTGACGCAGCCGTTCGGCCTGCCGCTCGGCCAGGAGGAGGCCCAGGCCGAGTCGTTCCTGTGGATGCTGGGCAACGGCGGCGGCTACAAGGACGCCTCCGGCAAGTGGGCGATCAACTCCGCCCAGAACGTGGAGACGTTCACCTACCTGAAGGGCCTGGTCGACGCCGGCCTGACCACCCCCAACCCGGGCACCAAGGACCGCAAGACGGTCTGGGAGGACTTCGGCGCCGGCAAGGTGGGCATGGTCAACGGCGGACCCATGTCGATCCCGATCTTCGACGCGGCCGGCCTGAAGAACTACGGCGTCGTGCCCATCCCCGGCAAGGCCGGCCCGCTCGACACCACGCTCGGCGTCATGGACTGGATCATGGCGTTCAACAAGAACGGCCACGCCGCCGAGATCAAGAAGTTCTTCGACTTCTTCTACACCGGCAACGCCGCGACGAAGATCTCCGACACGTACAAGCTGCTGCCCGTCACCAACGGCGGCATCCAGAAGCTGTCGAGCGACGAGAAGCTCAAACCGTTCCTCGACGCCCTGCCCAACGCCAGCTTCTACCCCTTCCAGGACCCCAAGTGGGCCGAGGTGAACCCGGCGATCAAGCAGACCATCGGCGGGGCCGTCAAGGACGACCCGGCCAAGGTCCTCGGTGAGCTGCAGAAGACCGCCGAAGCGGCCGGCTGATCCAGCGGGACTCGGGTACGGCCGGCGCCCACCGGCCGTACCGTCCTGGAAAGGTATGTCATGAGAAGGTTGCGCGCCCTCGAACCCCTCGCCTGGGTCGGGCCCGCCATCGTGCTGATCGCGCTGGTCGTGCTCTGGCCCGTGGTCGAGATGATCAGGTCTTCGTTCCTGGAGATCAGCCGGCTGGGCGTGGTGCGCGGATACAACGGATTCGCGAACTACGAGAAGCTCTTCGCCGAGCAGGACTTCGCCGACGTCATGGTCCGCAGCGTGATCTGGGTGGTCGCGGTCGTCGCGCTCACCGTGCTGATCTCGCTGGCCCTGGCCCAGCTGTTCAACCAGCGCTTCCCGCTGCGCAAGGTGGCCCGGTGGGCGCTGATCGCGCCGTGGGCCGCCTCGGTGCTGATGACGGCGATCATCTTCAAATGGATGCTCGACCCCGAGGTCGGCGTGATCAACCAGATCCGGCTGAAGCTCGGGCTGATCGACGCGATGGGCGGGGCCGCCGCCGACCAGCTTGGTGACGCCTCCACCGCCATGCCGTGGCTGGTGTTCGTCGCGGTGTTCGTGTCGGTGCCGTTCACGACGTACGCGCTGCTGGCCGGGCTGGCCACGATCCCGTCCGACGTGTACGAGGCCGCCAGGATGGACGGGGCCGGACGGCTGCGGACGTACTGGTCGATCACGCTGCCGCTGCTGCGCCCCGCGCTCACCGTCGCGGCCCTGATCAACGTCATGAACGTCTTCAACAGCTTCCCCATCATCTGGGCGATGACCCACGGCCAGCCGGGCTACTCGACGGCCACCTCGACGATCCTCATGTACATCCTCAAGGGCTCCGACATCGGCGAATCGGCCGCCATGTCCGTCGTGAACTTCGGCATGGTGATCGTGCTCACCCTGGTCTTCCTCAAGGTGTCGCGGTGGAACAAGGAGGTGGCGTGATGGCCGTCAAGACGATGCCACCGCAGGCCAAGCCGCACCATCACGCCCGGCAGCGGCGCGGCGCCGCCGCACGCGCGATGCCGAGGCTCAAGACCGTCCTCATCGCCGCCAGCGCGTACGTCATCGCGTTCCTCTTCCTGTTCCCGTACGTGGTCATGCTGCTGACCTCGCTGCGCTCGCAGGACTCGCTGCGCGACGTGACGTTCTGGCCCGAGGAGTGGGTCTGGTCGAACCTGGCCAATTTCTGGGGCAGCGGCCTGGCCGGGAACCTGTGGGTGACGATCAAGGTGGCGGCGGGCTCGACGGTGCTCGTGCTGCTGGTGGCGCTGCCCGCGGCGTACTACTCGGCCCGGCACAACTTCCGGGGCCGCACCGCGTTCCTGATCCTCGTGCTGATCACCCAGATGTTCCAGCCCACGGCCATGGTGGTCGGCATCTACCGCGAGTTCTTCCAGTTCGGGCTGGTGGACTCGATCTGGGCGCTGATCCTGGTCAACGGCGGGTTCAACCTGGCGTTCGCGGTGTGGATCCTGAACGCGTACTTCTCGTCGATCCCGCGCGAGCTGGAGGAGGCGGCGTTCATCGACGGGAACGGGCGCTTCGGCGCGCTGTTCCGGATCACGCTGCCGCTGGCCATGCCCGGCGTCATCACCGCACTGATCTTCACGTTCATCGCCGCCTGGAACGAGTTCGTGGTCGCGCTGACCCTGACCACGACGACGGAGAACCAGCCGCTCCCGGTGGCGCTCAACTCGTTCATCGGGCAGTACCAGGTGGACTGGCAGAACCTGTTCGCCGGTTCGGTGATCGCCACCATCCCGGTGATCATCCTGTTCGCCCTGATCGAGCGGAAGGTGGTCGGCGGTCTCACCGCCGGCTCCATCAAGTAGCCCGCCCAGGGCCGCCCCGCCAACCCTTGGGGCGGCCCGGGCGTGTTACCGCTGCTTCGGGACCCGGGCCACGCAGAACACGGTCTGGCCGAACGGCGGCCGGACGAACCGCTCGATGAGCCGCGTCAGCGGCACCACCGTACGGTCGTAGATCTTGACCAGCCTCGGGTCCGGGTAGCCCACGCCGCCCCTGCGCACGGCCGCCCACCAGGCGATGCCGCCCAGGAAGTTGATCGGCTTGAGCACCTCGACGTCGAGCCCCGCCTTGGCCACCGCGGTGCCCAGCGTCTTGGGCGTGTAGCGCTGGACGTGACCCACCTTGCGGTCGAAGTCCCCATAAAGCTGCATGTAGCCGGGCACCCAGATGATGATCCGCCCGCCCGGCAGCGTGACGCGCGCCAGCGAGCGGAGGGCCTCGGCGTCGTCCTCGATGTGCTCCAGGACGTTCATCATGACGACGGTGTCGACCTTGTCCTCGAGCGGGATGTTCGTCGGCAGCCCGAACTGCAGGACGCTGATGTCGTCGCGGTCGGCGAAGCGCTTCTCCAGCTGCTCGACGCAGTAGGGGTCGAAGTCGCTCACGACCAGCCGGTCGAGGCGCGGCAGGAACTGCTCGGCGAAGTGGCCCAGCCCCGAGCCGATCTCCAGCATCGAGCGGCCGACATGCGGGGCGACCATGTCGAACTCGTACTGCCGGTAGTTCTTGGCCTCGTCCCCACCCAAGTGGTTCTCCAGGGCCTCGTCACCGGCCGCCGGTTGCACTACACGGTCATACCCAGAAGACATAATCCCGTTCCTTCAAGGGGCTCATGGATTGCCCGAGTCTAATGCCCCGGCCGGTCATGAAGATGACACGATCAGCGAAACACCCTTCCCCGGAAAGCCTCGGATGGGGTGGAATCTGACTCGTCATGGACGACGACGAGGCGATCGGCCGCTCGCTCGACGGTGACCTTGCCGCCTACGAGGTGCTGGTCGCCCGCTACAGCGCGCTCGCCCACCGTACCGCCGCCATGCTGGGGGCGGGGAACGAGGCCGAGGACGTGGTGCAGGAGGCGTTCGTCAAGGCCTTCCGCCACCTGTCGAGCTTCCGCCGCGAATCGGCCTTCCGGCCGTGGCTGCTGCGCATCGTCGCCAACGAGACCCACAACCTGACCCGGTCGCGGGGACGCAGGTCCGAGCTGACACTGCGCCTGGGCGCCACCGCCGACACGCGGGCCCCGGACGACCCGGAGGGCGCCGCCGTCGCCACCGACCGGCGCTCGCGCCTGCTGGCGGCCGTACGCGGGCTGCCCGAGCGGGAACGTCAGGCGGTCGTCTGCCGGTACTTCTTACAACTGAGCGAAGCGGAAACCGCGCAGGTGCTCGGCTGGCCCGTCGGGACCGTCAAGTCCAGCACCCATCGGGGGCTGGCCCGGCTGAGGGAGGAGGTGGGCAATGAACTCGCGTGAGCCCTTCGACGACCTCGAGGCCGAACTCCTGGCACTTGGCGACCTCATCGACGTCCCCACCCCACCCCCTGCCGACGTCGCCGCCACCGTCCGCGCCCGCCTCGAAGCCGCCGCCCCCGATCCGGCCCCGGATCCAGCGCATGGTCCGACCGCCGATCCAGCTCCAGACCCCGCCCCCGATCCGGCGCACGGTCCGGTCGCCGGGCCCGTCCGCCCGCCCTCGCGCCGCGACTCCCGGGCGCCGGGAAGGCGGGACGGGCGGCGGCGCCGGACCCGGTGGGCGATCGTGGCGGCCGTGGTCGTGGCCGTGGTCACCGTGACGGCCGCCACCCCCCAGGGCCGCGCCGCGGTGGCGCAGATCCTGCGGTTCGCCGGGATCGAGCTCAGGATCGGCGACGAGACACCCCCGCCGATCACCACCCCGACCCCCATCCCGGGCGAGCACCCCGTGACGCTGGACGACCTGCCGAACGAGGTGAGGTTCCAGGTGCGGATCCCGTCCGCCCTGGGCGACCCGCAACGCGTCACGGTCGCCGACCGCGGCCGGGTGGTGTCGATGTTCTGGCCGGGCGGCATCAGGCTCGACCAGTTCGACGGCGCCGTACGGCCGTTCTTCTTCAAGAAGCTCGGCCCGCCCTTCCCCGACCACACGCTGGTGAACGGCGGCGACGCCTGGTGGATCCCGGGCGCGCACCCGCTCGGCTACATCCCCCGCCAGGACGGTACGGAGGTCCCCCTGCGCCAGGCCGCCCCCACGCTCATCTGGCAGCAGGACACGCTCAACTACCGCCTGGAAGGCGCGGGCTCCGTGCGGGAGGCCGTCCGGGTGGCCGAGTCACTCCGGTGAGCTCGTGAGCCAGTCGTCCACGCCCTTGAGCAGTTCCTTCCGCACCGACTCCGGGGCCGTGGACGACCGTACGGACTGCCGGGCCAGCTCGGCCACCTCCGCGTCGCTGAACCCGTAGCACTCCCGGGCCAGCTCGTACTGCCGCAGCAGCCGGGTGCCGAACAACAACGGGTCGTCGGCCCCCAGCGCGATCGGCACCCCCGCGTCGAACAGCCTGCGCACCGGCACGTCGGCCGCCCGCTCGGCCACCCCCAGGCCCACGTTCGAGGTGGGACAGACCTCGCAGCAGACCTGCCGGTCGGCCAGCCGCTGCATCAGCCAGGCGTCCTCCGCCGCGCGCACCCCGTGCCCCACCCGGTCGGCACCCAGGTCGTCCACGCACTGCGCCACGCTGCGCGGGCCCAGCAGCTCGCCGCCGTGCGGCACGGACAGCAGCCCGCCCCGCTTGGCGATGCGGAAGGCCCGCTCGAAGTCCCTGGCCGCGCCGCGCCGCTCGTCGTTGGACAGCCCGAAGCCGACCACGCCCTTTCCGGCGTATTGGGTGGCGAGCCTGGCCAGCGTGTTCGCGTCGAGCGGGTGGCGGGTCCTGTTCGCCGCCACGACCACGGCGATGCCGACCCCGGCGTGCCGGGCGGCCTGGTCCACCGCGTCGAGGACCAGCTCCAGCGTGGCCGTCAGCCCGCCGAAGCGCTGCGCGTACCCCGAGGGGTCCACCTGGATCTCCAGCCACCGCGACCCGGCCGCGACCTCGTCCTCCGCGGTCTCGCGCATGAGCCGGTAGACGTATTCGGGGCGGGTCAGCACGGACCTGGCGATGTCGTACAGCCGCTGGAACCTGAACCAGCCCCGCTCGTCGGTGGCCCGCAACTTGGGCGGCCAGTCCTCTTCCAGCGCGTCGGGCAGGTGCAGCCCTTGTTCCCTGGCCAGCTCGATCAGTGTCGCGTGCCGCATCGAGCCGGTGAAGTGCAGGTGAAGATGGGCCTTGGGAAGCGCGTGTAGAGGCCGTGGCATTCGCATATCTTGCCACTCAACCTCTGGGCGGGTTCGCGCGTTGGGGAGGGCGAAAGGGGACCCTCGCTGATGACTGGGAGTTGCGCGAGGGCATCGCCGTCGAGGTGTGCATCAGCCCCGACTACGCCGGGGAGGGCGACGGGGTGGCCGAGCTGAAGAAGATCGCGGAAGGCGTCCGTCCGACCGAGTGAAACTCGCGGTACGGACGAGGCCGGATGGGGGATCAAGGATGCATGATCCCTGAGGGGTACGAGATCGGCCAGGGATGGCGCGCGGCGCTCGCGGGGCTCGCGTTCGGATTGACGGCCCTCATCATCTACGCGCTCTTCTCGTCCGGGTTCGGGCGTCCGCCGCGCCACGCGGGGGCGGCGCCCCCGGCCGTGCCGGTCGCGGGCCCGCCGGCCGTCGCCGTGGCCGCCGTCGCGACGCTCGCGGTGATCTCCGACGACCTCTGGCTCACGTACCTGCCCGACGGCCTCGACCGCGGTGGCGGGGGAGCCATCGAGCGGCGCCCCGGGGTCGAGGGCGGCTGGGCCTGGTTCGGCTCGGCGGACAGATTTGTCGAAGCCCAGGTAGAGCACGGTACGGTGGCCGCTGACTGGGACGGCTACCGCAAGCGGGCCACCCTGCTGAACGCCCGCGCCACCACCGTGCGCGGCAGGCCCGCCGTGGTCGGGAGGCATCCGGGCGGCGGGCGGGCGATCGTCTGGCTCGAACGCGCCGGGACCGGCGCGTGGATCAGGGTCAGCGATTCGCTCGGCGGGGAACTCGTGGCAATTGCCGCCTCCGTCAAGAATCGTGTAGGAGACTGAGAGCCTTTTCCCTGGTTATCCGCACATGTCAAGGGGAGGGTCGATGCGGCGGCTGGCAGCGGTGCTCCTCGTGTGCACGCTCACGGCGTGCGGCGGCGGTGGCGACGCCCTGCCGTCCACGGCCACCCCGCCGCCCAAGCCGGTCGTCACCCGCAAGAGCACGGCCCCGCTGTCCTGCGGCGGCACCAAGGTGCAGGTGCCGGCCACGCTGCCCGGCCTCGACCGCGAGGGTTCGTTCGCCCGGCTCGACTCGCTCCGGCGGCCACTCAAGGTCAGGGGCCGGATCTGGGGCGACAACGACGAGCGCCTGTACATCGGCGTGGTGTGCGGGGTGCGCACGGCCGACCAGTTCGTCACGCTGGTGGCCAGGTCGACGCTGACCGTGTACGAGGGCAAGCCGGCGCTGCACTGGACCACGCGTACGGGCGTGCGCAACTTCATGTGGCTGGAGCGGCCGGGCACCGCCGTCTACGTCGCCGCGACCCCCGGCCTCACCACCGAGATCAGGCAGATCGCGGACGGCATCACCTTGGGCTGAGCCCTGACCGTGCGGTCAGCGTGCCTCGGAGAGCAGCTTGCCCAGCCGGCTGACGCCCTCCGCCAGGTCCTCGTCACCCAGCGCGTAGGACAGCCGGAAGTAGCCCGGCGTGCCGAAGGCCTCGCCCGGCACCACCGCGACCTCGGCCTCCTCCAGGATCAGCTCCGCCAGCTCGCCGGACGACTGAGGCCGCCGGCCGCGCAGCTCCTTGCCGATCAGCTCCTTGACCGTCGGGTACGCGTAGAACGCCCCCTTCGGCTCGGGGCAGAACACGCCCGGGATCTCGTTGAGCATCCGCACCATCGTCTGCCTGCGCCGGTCGAACGCCGTGCGCATCTCCGCCACCGCCGACAGGTCGCCGGACACCGCCGCCAGCGCCGCCATCTGGGCCACGTTGGAGACGTTGGAGGTGGCGTGGGACTGCAGGTTGGTCGCGGCCTTGACCACGTCGGCCGGGCCGATCAGCCAGCCCACGCGCCAGCCGGTCATCGCGTAGGTCTTGGCCACGCCGTTGAGGATGACGACCCGGTCGCCCAGCTCGGGGACGGCCGTGGCGATGCTGGCGAACTCGGCGCCGGCGTACACCAGGTGCTCGTAGATCTCGTCGGTGACCACCCAGAGGCCGTGCTCGGCCGCCCAGCGGCCGATCGCCACCGTCTCGTCACGGGAGTAGACGGCGCCCGTCGGGTTGGACGGCGAGACGAACAGCAGCACCTTCGTCCGCTCGGTGCGCGCCGCCTCGAGCTGCTCGACGCTCGCCAGATAGCCGGTGGACTCGTCGGTCACGACGTCGACCTGCACGCCGCCGGCCAGCTTGACCGCCTCGGGGTAGGTCGTCCAGTAGGGGGCCACGACCAGGACCTCGTCGCCCGGGTCGAGCAGCGTCGCGAACGCCTCGTAGACCGCCTGCTTGCCGCCGTTGGTGACCAGCACCTGCGACGCCTCGGCCGCATAACCGGAGTCGCGCCGGGTCTTGGCCGCGATCGCCTGCTTGAGCTCCGGGAGACCGCCGGCCGGCGTGTACTTGTGGAAGCGGGGGTCGCGGGCGGCCTCGATCGCGGCCTCGACGATGTAGCCCGGCGTCGGGAAGTCGGGCTCGCCCGCGCCGAAGCCGATGACGGGGCGTCCGGCCGCCTTCATCGCCTTCGCCTTGGCGTCCACGGCGAGCGTGGCGGACTCGGAAATCGCGGAAATTCTGGCGGAGATGCGGGGTCGAGTGGACATGTCTCCATGCTCCCACGTGGCTTCCACGCGGTCGTGACCTGGGCGATCAGGTTTTGGTTCGACGTACCGGGCAATCCCCCGTATGCTTTCGCCTGGTCCTTCCGCCGCATGTCGGCGAGCGGTTCGGTCCAGGCAGTGAGTCGATCAGGGTAGTCTGGTCAACGACATAGGGCACTGGCGCAATTGGTAGCGCACCGGTCTCCAAAACCGGCGGTTGGGGGTTCGAGTCCCTCGTGCCCTGCGAGTGCGGTCCGCGCAATACTAGGCGTGTAAGCGCGCCGCAAGACTGCGTTGGATACGACGGATCAGGTGAGGACTGTGGCGATCGACACGCGCGGCGAGACCGCAGACAAGCCTAGTGGCGAGAAGAAGACGCGTACGTCTCCTGCCCTCTTCTACCGGCAGGTCGTCAACGAGCTTCGTAAGGTCATCTGGCCGACACGCAAGGATCTCATCACCTACACCACGGTCGTTCTGATATTCGTTCTGATCATGGTTGCTATCGTGTACGGGCTCGACAGTGCCCTGGGATGGGTGGTCCTCCGCGTCTTCGGCGGATCCTGACCGAGACACCGCCGGGATCGCCTGACGGAGTCGCCATTCGATACCACGAAAGAGGAAGAGTCACCGTGTCCGAGTCTTCAGTTCCGGCGGACGAGTCCCGCGACGAGTGGGGCGACGAGCTGGAAGAGGCCACCGAGGAGTCCGCCGAGGCGGCTCTGGAGGAGGCCGAGGTCGAGGAGAGCGACGAGGTGGCCGATGTCGAGGCCGCTGCCGTCGAGGACGGTTCGGTTCTTCCCGACGTCGACCCCGTCGAGGAGTTCAAGAGCTCGCTGCGCGGCCTTCCCGGCGAGTGGTACGTCATCCACTCCTACGCCGGTTACGAGAACCGTGTGAAGTCCAACATCGAGAGCCGCAACGTGTCGCTCAACATGGAGGACTACATCTACCAGGTCGAGGTGCCGACGCACACCGTCCAGGAGTTCAAGAGCGGCAAGAAGGTGCCGGTCAAGGAGCGCGTGCTGCCCGGCTACGTGCTGGTGCGCATGGAGCTGACCGACGAGTCCTGGGCGGCCGTGCGCAACACGCCCGGCGTGACCGGCTTCGTGGGCCTGTCCAACAAGCCGAGCCCGCTCAGCCTCGACGAGGTCGCCAAGCTACTGGCGCCGGAGCCGACCGAGGAGACCAAGAAGGCCACGGCCAAGACGGCCACCGGCCCGACGGTCGAGTTCGAGATCGGCGAGTCCGTCACGGTCATGGACGGCCCGTTCGCCACGCTGCCCGCCTCGGTGAGCGAGATCAGCCCCGAGTCGCAGAAGCTCAAGGTGCTCGTCTCGATCTTCGGCCGCGAGACTCCGGTGGAGCTCTCGTTCAACCAGGTCTCGAAGATCTAAGACGATCACATACACTTAGACGTTCGGCTGGCCGCCTTGCGCGAAGGGCGGCCTTCCGACATGTCAGGGCCCGCATCCGCGGGCCTGACGGCACCGCAATCAGGACCCGGAGAAGGACAAATGCCTCCGAAGAAGAAAATCGCCGCACTGGTGAAGGTCCAGCTCCCCGCTGGCCAGGCCACTCCGGCGCCGCCGGTGGGTACCGCCCTCGGTCCCCACGGCGTCAACATCATGGACTTCGTCAAGCAGTACAACGCTGCGACGGAGTCCCAGCGGGGCAACATCATCCCCGTTGAGATCACCATTTTCGAAGACCGCAGCTTCACCTTCATCACGAAGACGCCGCCGGCGCCCGAGCTGATCAAGAAGGCCCTGGGTCTCGACAAGGGCAGTGCGGTCCCGCACCGCGACAAGGTGGGCAAGCTCAGCCGCGAGCAGCTGCGCAGCATCGCCGAGACGAAGATGCCCGACCTCAACGCCAACGACATCGAGGCGGCCGAGAAGATCATCGCCGGCACCGCCCGGTCGATGGGCATCACCGTCGCCGAGTAAGACCTTTCCCAGAAGTCGTGGGAGGGCCGTCCTCGAGACGGGCCCGCACACCACAAGGAGTCAAGAAATGCAGCGCAGCAAGGCGCACAAAGACGCCGCCGCCAAAGTAGACCGCGACAAGCTCTACACGCCCGTCGAGGCGGCGAAGCTGGCCAAGGAGACGTCGACCACCAAGTTCGACGCCACCGTGGAGGTCGCCCTCCGGCTCGGCGTCGACCCTCGCAAGGCCGACCAGATCGTGCGCGGCACGGTCAACCTCCCGCACGGCACCGGTAAGACCGCCCGGGTCCTGGTCTTCGCGACCGGTGACCGTGCCGAGGCGGCCCGCGAGGCGGGCGCCGACATCGTCGGCGCCGACGAGCTGATCGACGAGATCGCCAAGGGCAACCGGCTCAACGAGTTCGACGCCGTGGTGGCCACGCCCGACCTGATGGGCAAGGTCGGCCGCCTCGGCCGCGTGCTCGGTCCCCGTGGCCTCATGCCCAACCCGAAGACCGGCACCGTGACGCCCGACGTCGCCAAGGCCGTGACGGAGATCAAGGGCGGCAAGATCGAGTTCCGTACGGACCGGCAGGCCAACCTGCACTTCATCATCGGCAAGACGTCGTTCGGCGAGCGCCAGCTCATCGAGAACTACGCCGCCGCCCTTGACGAGGTGCTGCGTCTCAAGCCGTCGGCCGCCAAGGGCCGCTACCTGAAGAAGGTCACCTTCTCCACGACGATGGGCCCGGGCGTCCCGGTCGACCCCAACGTCACCCGCGGCCTCACGGCCGAGCTGGAGGGCTGAGCTTCCTCCGGAAGCCTTCCGCGCCCCTGCCCGTTCACCGAGGTGGGCACCGCGTACGCCGTCTGGACCGGCGTCGGCGCGGCGGGCACCGCGATCCTGGGCATGATCACCATGGGGGACGAGGTGTCGCTGC